>JAILLE010000014.1 GCA_024693285.1 Bacteroidales bacterium | reverse complement strand
CTTCTTGTGAGGACTGGCAGATTTGAACTGCCGACCTCTTGCCTGTCAAGCAAGCGCTCTAAACCAACTGAGCTAAGCCCTCGTTTGGGATTGCAAAGATAGGAATCTTTTTCGACAATCCAAGTTTTTTTTACCTTTTCGACTTGAAAAAATCAGTCATCAGCGCGGAACATTCCTCTGCGAGCACCCCCGCACTCACTTCTGTCTTGGGATGGAGCAGGGAAGGGGAGAACAAGGAGTAACCTCTGCGGGGATCTATCGCCCCATAGACAATCCTTCCGATCTGGGCCCAGTTGAGACCTCCGGCACACATCGGACATGGCTCGACCGTGACATACAACGTGCAGTCGTTCAGGTATTTCCCACCCATCGCCTCGGTTGCGGCCGTAATGGCGATCATCTCGGCATGGGCGGTCGGGTCATGAAGTCTCTCGGTCATGTTGTGACCCCTCCCGATGACTCTGCCCTTGAACACCACGACAGCCCCGATGGGGATTTCCCCCTCGTCAAGGGCGGCGTAGGCCTCTCGCAAGGCTTCGGTCATGTATTTCTCGTCAATGTCCATCATTTCCCGGATACAAAAAAAGGCAGGTCTCAATGGACCTGCCGTAAGAGTCGATTGACGATTACCACCTGTCCTCAGATGATACGGTCAGTTTCTTGCGGCCATGACGGCGACGGGAAGCGAGGACGCGGCGTCCGTTGGCTGTGGACATCCTCTCGCGGAATCCGTGCTTGTTCACGCGCTTGCGGTTTGAGGGTTGGTATGTTCTTTTCATATCTTTTATTTTTTATATTTCCAAAAAGGGAGTGCAAATTTAAGCCTTTTAATGAAATTTACAAAATATTTATGACGAATTTACCCTCGAAATAATTGTCAGACAGCCATGATCCTACCGGCCATGTCGAAACAGACCCCTTTCTCATCCTGAATCTGGCCATCATGTCGTTAATCTCTTCATTTATATCGCCTCCCTTGAGGTATAAGATGCTTTTTGAATATTTCCCCTTAACCCAAGGATAGAAATCCACCAATGAGGCTACGGCTCTGGAGACCACGTAGTTGAATATCTCGGTCAAAGTCTCGGCCCTGGCGTTGACCACCTTGACATTATCCAAGCCAAGGGAGGAGGCGACCTCGGAAGCGACCACGGTCTTCTTGCGGATCGAGTCGCATAGGGTCAGCCTTGCCCCCGGGAACATAATCGCCAAAGGGATTCCAGGGAATCCGCCGCCTGTACCGAGATCCAGGATTGACACCTCATTGTCAGAGGCAAGCAGGGCGGCATATTCTTCCGGACGAATAGACTTGAGGTAATAGGCTATCGCCAGTGAATGGAGGACATGATGGTCGTAAAGACCGTCCAAGTCCTTCCTCGAGATGACATTTATCTTAGAGTTCCAGTCACGGTACAACCCATCCATCTCGCGGAATTTGTCCATCTGGCTATCGCTCACCTCAGGGAACGATTCCCTCAAAAATGCCTCGAACTGATTGAAATCCATCATACTTCCTCCTCCTCTTCCGCGCGTAGTTTGTCGATTATTTGTTTTGCCCGCCGGATGCGTGTCTTCACTGTGTTCAGCTCGATGTCCATACTGGCGGCTATCTCATCATACTTCATCCCGTCTATAAGCCTTTTACGGGCGACCTCTCGGTAAAGCTCAGGGAGACGGTCGATATACTTGACCCTCTCTTCCTCGTTCTCGATCTTGATCAGTTTGCCCAAGGCGTCGTCAGCTTGGTCCGGAATGCCTTCCAAGCCTGATGACTGGGTATCGTCATCAAGGTAAACTATCTGATTCTTCGGATGGATCCTCTTATCTTTCTCGAGGGTGTCCAGTGCTGTGTTCCTCGCTATAGTGAACAGCCAAGTGGGGAACTGGCTCTTTGAGTCGTCAAAGTTGTGGATCTGCCGGAAGGCTTTCTCGAAGCTCCGGGAGCAGATGTCGTCGACATCATAATCGTCGATGTTCTTGAAACGGTTCTTTATGTATGAGCGCAACAGATCTATGTGTCTGTCCCACAACGCCGTGAAGGCCAGACCATTGCCGCCTTTGGCAAGCACTATCAGCTCATCAATGGGCTTCAAGCCAGTTTTCGCCATAATCGCATTCTACTGTGAGCGGTACGCTCAGTTTCACAACGTTCTCCATCTTGGAGACAACAATTTCCTTTAGGACCTCCACTTCCTCGGGGAGAGTGTCGAACACAAGCTCGTCATGGATCTGCAGCACCATCCTGGATTTCAGGCCCCTTGCCGCCATCTCCTCGTCGACAGCTATCATCGCGAGCTTGATTATGTCCGCCGAAGTGCCCTGTATGGGGGCGTTGACGGCGTTCCTTTCGGCCAACGCCCGGATCGTCCCGTTCTTGGAGTTGATTTCCGGAATATATCTGCGGCGTCCGAATAGGGTTTCCACATAGCCCGTCTCTCTAGCGGCCTCCTTGGTGTCCTCGATGAAGGAACGGATAGACGGGAAGCCGGCGAAATAGTCCTCGATAATCTTCTGGGCCTCTTTTCTTCCTATTCTCAGCCTTTGTGCCAGACCGAAAGATGATATGCCGTACATGATGCCGAAATTGGCGGTCTTGGCGATTCTCCTCTGGTCCGCGGTGACTTCCTCATGTGGTATCCCGAATATTTTCGCCGCGGTTGCCGCATGGACATCCACTCCATTCTTGAAGGCGCTGATCAGGTGCTGGTCGCAACTCAGGTGAGCCATAATCCTTAACTCGATCTGCGAATAGTCAGCTGACATGATCAGACCTTTAGGGGTTGACGGCACGAATGCCTTGCGGATCTCACGTCCCCGGTCGGTCCTTATCGGGATGTTCTGAAGGTTAGGGTTGGAGGAACTAAGCCTTCCTGTGGCTGTCAGAGCCTGGTTGAAGGTCGTGTGGACCTTGCCGTCAGCCGGGTCGATATATGACGGGAAGGGCTCTATGTAGGTCGACAGCAATTTCTTCACCGCCCGGAACTCCAGAATCTCATCCACTATGGGATGCTTCCCCGCGATATCAAGAAGGGTGGTCTCATCAGTTGAATATGTTCCGTTGGCGTTTTTCTTTGGTTTCGTGGCAAGATTCAGTTTCTCGAACAGGATCTCTCCTATCTGCTTGGGTGAAGAGACATTGAGGGATGGTTCGCCGGCCAGTTCCCTGACTTTCGCCTCCCTTTCCACCATTTCCTCGCGGAGCTTGGCGGTGTAGTCTTTCAGTGAGCCGAGGTCCACCCGGACTCCAGCCCTTTCCATCCTGGACAGCACCCGTAACAGAGGTTCCTCCATGCGGCCATACAAGTCAGCCGCACCTTTAGCCTTTAAGTCCTCTTGTAGCTTGTCCTTGAGAATCAATAAGATAGCAGCCTCCCTGCTCCTGTCTGACCGAGCTTCATCAGATGGGATATCATCGAACAAAGAGCCGGTGGCGGCTTGGGACTCCTGCTCAGGGGACTCGATGGACAGGCCAGCCAGGCTCTGGGACAACACATCGATTTTGTGACTCTTCTCAGGATCAATGAGGTAATGCATCAGGCCGATGTCGAGGAGTTCTCCCCGAAGGTCCAAACCGGCCGCGGAGATCAGGTTCATCTGCCGTTTGAGATCATCGCCGCACTTGGAGACATTACCATCCTCGAGTAGAGACCTGAAATCTTTGACCCCGCCTTCGGCGACCATGTATTCCGAACCGCAGGTCCCTACGATCATCCGGCGGATATTTGAGAATATGCCTCCGTCAGCTGCCTCGGTTATTATTGAGCAGCTGCCTGACTTTCGGGCTGCCGTGATTATTTCGGATGGCTTTACCACTTTGATTTCCAACTGTTTCTCATCTTGTGCCATGGGTGTCGCCACATGGCCGAGGAACCGCTGGAGGGAGTTGAACTCATATTTCTCAAACAGGTCAGCCAGATCCGGACCGTAGGCCTTGTCGACTCTCATATCCTCGGTAGGAACATCGACGTCTATGTCGGTTTTTATCGTCACAAGTTCCCGGCTTAATCCGATGTGGTCCTGGGCTTCCTCGAACATGACTTTCTGTCTCGGGGATAACTCGTCCAGATGATCATAAATACCTTGTACCGATCCGTATTTCGCCACGAGTTTGCTGGCCCCGACCTCGCCCACGCCTTTGACACCCGGGACATTGTCGGCCGTATCTCCGCAGATGGTCAACATGTCGATAACCTGGGCAGGGGATTGTATTCCGTACTTCGCCTCAATTTCGCTGACACCGAGAATCTCGTTGTCGCCACCCGCCTTACCTGGCTTGTACTGCCAGATGTGGTCCTCGATAAGCTGGCCGTAGTCTTTGTCTGGAGTTACCATGTAGACATCCAAACCTTCCTTAGAGCAGCGCTTTGCCACAGAACCGATCACATCGTCCGCCTCGAAACCCATGATCATGAGGGTAGGGATATTCATCGCCTGGCAAAGCTCCCGCAAAGGCTCCAGAGCGTCGATCACGAGCTGGGGAGTCTCGGTCCTGTTGGCCTTGTACTCCGGGAACATCTTGTTACGGAATGTCCCTCCTGGCGGGTCAAAAGCCACTGCCAGATAGTCAGGAGACTCACGCTCAATTAGTTCCAGAATGTATTTGGTGAAACCGTACAGAATCGACATGTCAGCTCCCTTGGAGTTGATCATCGGCCTGCGGATGAAGGCGTAGTACATCTTGAACACGAGGGCGTGTCCGTCGATGAGGAATATTTTACGGGGCATCTCGGATTAAGGTTCTATTCCTCGGGCATGAACATAGGATCCCAAGCGGGCAGCAGGATAGGCTTCTGGGCAAGCTGAGCCTTAAGCGACTCGGGGACATATTTTTTCTCGACAACGAGGCGGAACATGTATTCGTTGAACCACTCGTCGGTCATGATCAGGTTGCCCTTGTAGCCGCTGGCCGCACCCCAGCTGTTCTCGACCATCCATTTGACGGGCTTGCCGTCCTTGATATCCACGGCGATCAGAGTCATGGCGTGTGATGAACCGCTGGCGTGGGTCATGATCCTCTGCTTCTTGTCCATCCCGAAGGTGGTGCCGAAGAGGGAATCATAGTCAAAGTTGGCGAGATCAAGGGTGCCTTTCTGCCTGTTGCTGAACTTGCCCACATCGCATGAGAAATACATGGCGGTGTTATCCTTGATGGACTTGATGGCGATCTCCTTGATGGTCTCGACAGGGACATTAAGGTACACCCAGTTCTGACCGTCATAGACGTGGCGATCATAAGCGATCTCGTATACTTTACCATACTCCCTGGAAGGATCGTTCATCAACATGATGTAATTGTTGTTGAGGTCCTCTCCGATATATTCCTGATAGAATGAGAGGGGAGTGTAGGTCTTGGTGCTGATGACCTTGTCTTTGGAGTCGCGCATGGTGTACTCGAACTCTGTCGGGGGCTCTCCGAGGCAAAGGACAAGCATGCGGTAGATCTCTTTAAGCATCTCGGTCTTAAGGGCTTGGCAATCCTTCGGCTTGGCGTCACGCAGTTTGAGGCCGTCCTCACGGAGCTTGGTGGCTATCTGGGTACGCATCGCCGAGGTGCTGTTGGCGTTGAGAGTCTCAGGCATTATGTCAGAAGGGACTACGCCATACTTCATCACCAGGTTGGCTACTCCGGTGAACTGGCCACCGTCGCCGATGGGAATGCTGAACAGCCAGTCGACCTCACGGTCGTCGAAACCCTTGTCCTTAGTGTCAATCACACCCTGGAGGAACAAGTTCGCCTTCTCGAGCTGGTCGTAGAAGAAACAGTAGTTCTGGGAGAATGTGAAAGGACCCAGGTCATATTTGTCGATCATCCTGGCTCTCAAGACATTAAGGCCGGAGAACAACCAGCAGCGGCCAGAGGATTTCTGGTCGGTGATGCCCTTGGTCTTGACTTGGTCTGAGAAATGGGTGTCTATCATCGCGATGTTCTCGGAGTTGGCGGCGAGAACACCTATCGCGGTGGTGTTGAGGGCATTCTTGATGGCCTTGTCAGAGGCGGTGCCTTCGTACCCCTTACGTATTTCTTTCAGCATGTCGGCGCTGATGCCGCCTTTGGGATCCGCTTTTTGCTGAGCGGAAAGATTGCCGCTTATAACCAAAGCTAAAGCGGCAGCCAGAATGATGGATATTCTTTTCATAACGGTTCGTTTGATTTGACGTAAAAATAGTGAATTATCGTCGGATAACCAAACAAAACCGCTATGCCTTGAGTCTCAATATTATATCATCCAACATCTTGAAAAGTTCGGGGACTGTTTCCGGTGTGACGGTCTCACAGATGACGGCTGAACCAACCTTGTCAGGGACAAAAGAGAGTTGCTCCCGTAAAGAGGATTCTTTCTGGGTCAGCCTCACGATTGTCTGACGCCCGTCATTTGAACTTTTGTCCCTGGTGACAAGTCCTTCCGCCTCCATCCTTTTCAGCAGTGGAGTCACTGTGTTTGTCTCCAGGAAAAGCTTCTTGGCTATATCGTTAACCGGCATCGCGTCCTTCTCCCACAGGACCATCAAGGCCAGATACTGTGGGTAGGTGAGCCCATACTCCGACAGTAGAGGATTATAGACCTGTGTGAGAAGGCGTGAGGCGGTATACAGCCTGAAACAGAGCTGGTTATCCAGTTTAAGATTCTCTTCCATTCACTTTAAAGCATTCCCTGGATGTCCTTTTCCACGCTTTTGCTTAGCCCTTTGAGCAACTTCTTGGTGGCTTTTGCCTTCAAGCCCTTGTATTCCTCGGTGGGAGCCTGTGATTTCAGATACTCGAAAATAGGTTCGGCGTTAGCACCATTGATATCTGTCTTGGCCATAAGAGGGAAGGTGACACCATGGTTGAGGCGGCAGAACTCGGCGATTTCCTCATTTGACCCTGGCTCCTGACCGGCGAACTGGTCGCAAGGAAAGCCTACGATAACCATTCCCTGATCCTTATATTTCTGATAAAGAGCCTCCAGACCGTCGTACTGGGGAGTGAAGCCGCATTTGGAGGCAGTGTTGACTACCATCAGGATTTTCCCTTCAAACTGGGCGAAATCCACCTCAGCACCCTTGTTGCTAAGGGTTTTGAAATCGTAAATCTTTGCCATGACTTTGGGTGTTTAAGTTAATTTATATCGCAAGCGATATTTTAAAAGAGTTTAAAAAAAGTTTAAAAAAAATATATATAGGACAATAGTCCGGGCTTTTTGAGTAACTTCGCGCCCGATATGTTGAAGTTGTTTACGCAGGGAGGCACGGCAGGTGCCATTTTGATTCTGGCATTGGTGATCGCCTCTGGTCTATACCTTGGTCGTTTCAAGCTCAAAGGTATTTCATTGGGCACCACCTGGATCCTTTTTATGGGTATTCTTCTGGGCCATTTCGGATTGAGGGTCAATCCCACGATGCTGTCCTTTGTCAAGGATTTCGGTTTAATTCTTTTTGTTTTCGCTATCGGTCTCCAGGTCGGTCCTGGTTTCTTCCATTCTTTCAAGAAGGATGGTCTTCCGATGAACCTCCTCGCTGTAGGATTGGTTGTCTTGGCGGTTGTGACCACTTATATCATCCATTTGATCTCCGGAGAGGATCTCGGCACGATGACAGGTATCATGTCAGCTGCCGTGACCAACACTCCTGGTTTGGGTGCCGCCCAGCAGACCTTGGTGGACGCTACCATGGCTACTGGTGGTTCTCCTGAGAGGGCCGCATCCGCTTCAGCCGGTATCGCGTCCGCCTATGCCGTGGCATATCCCCTCGGAGTTCTTGGTGCCATAGCTGTAGTTATAGCCAGCAAGGCGGCTTTCAAGATCGATCTCAAGAAGGAGAAAGAGAAGGCGGAGAAGGATAAGGATATCGAGGCTAACGCCTACCGTCTCGCCTGCAAGGTTGAAAATCCGGCGATATTCGGGAAATCCATTCATGACATTATCGGCGACGATAATAGTGACCATCTGGTCATCACGAGAATGATGCGGGATGAGAAGGTCTTTTTCCCGGATCTCGACCTGCCTCTCAATGAAGGTGATAAACTACTGATTGTCACTGATGTTCAGCATAAAGACAAGGCTGGGATCATTTTTGGAGAGGAACTCCCCGTGGATATGGAACAATGGGCGGATCCTGAGTCCAATCTCATCAACCGAAGGCTGTCCATCACCAAGTCCGCCATTACAGGCTACAGTCTCCGTAAGCTTGACATCAGACGGAAGTACGGGGTCACCGTCACCAGGATTCTCCGCTCCGGAGTCCAGCTGCAAGCCGATCCTGACCTTATCCTTCAAGTGGGAGACAGCATCCAGGTGGTAGGTTCGGAGGAAGGTATCAATCATCTGGCCAAATTGGTCGGAAACCAGCCGGAAACCCTCCAGAAGCCGAACTTGGTTCCTATATTCTTCGGAATCGCCATCGGTGTGCTGGTCGGTATGCTCCCGATCCGTTTCCCGTGGATGCCCCAGCCTCTGAAACTCGGTCTGGCCGGCGGACCACTTATTGTGGCGATCCTTCTTGGTCATTTCGGACCGCAGCTCAAGATCACGACCTACACCGCCCTCAGCGCTAATTTGATGATTCGTGAGATAGGAATATCTCTCTTTATGGCCGCTGTTGGACTCGGGGCAGGTGAGACCTTCGTGGAAAGCCTTGTCGGCGGTGGTTATATCTGGATTCTGTACGGATTGATCATCACCCTGGTGCCGATGACGCTTATAGCCTTAATTGCCAGGGTGTTCCTGAAAATGGACTTCTTCAAGGTGTGCGGCCTTCTATCCGGAGGTACGACTGATCCGGCCCTGCTGTCTTTCTCTGAACAGATGTTCGGAAGCGGCAGGATAGCGGTCAACTACGCCACGGTATATCCGCTTACCATGTTCCTCAGGGTTGTGGCGGCCCAGATACTTATTATGATAATGTTATAACAACCACGATATGAAAAGGTGTTTTTCGGTTTTTGCTTTTGTCGCTGTCTTGGGACTCTTGGTCTCATGCGACCATAAATCAAAATCCTCATTTTCAAGGCAGGTGGCGGACTACGCTCTTGTGACAATTCCCGCCCCCAATCTTAATGGAATCACCGATAATGGTAAAGAGGTCCTGAACCTCTACCGTTTCGCCGCTGATGAAATTGACGCTATTTATTGGGATCAGTATTTCGGTGATAAGGGCGCTTTGCTCGGGAGCCTCTCCGATCCTTTCCAGAAGACTTTCGCTGAGATTAATTACGGCCCGTGGAACCGTGTGAATGGCAAGTCTTTCGTGGAAGGTTTCAATGACAGGCCTCTTGGAGCGGGTTTCTATCCCGCTGATATGACTGAGGAAGAATTCATGGCCTTTGAGGACTCCACAAAGAACAGCCCTTACACCCTTATCAGAAGGGGAGAGGACGGTTCTTTGAAGACCGTTTGGTACCATGATGCCTACAAAGAGCATATTGACAAAATCGCCGCTTATCTCACAGCCGCAGCTGATATCACTATCAAGCCTAGCGTGAAGGAATACTTGCTCAGCAAAGCCAAGGCCCTTAAGACAGATGAATATTATGAGAGCGGCAAGGCGTGGCTCGCGATGGAAGACAGCAAGATGGATTTGGTCATAGGCCCTAACGAGACCGCCGACGACCAGCTCCTTGGAATCAAGCGCTCCTATGAGGCTTTTGTCCTTCTCAAGAACTTGGATCGTACTGAGCAGCTGATGAAGTACGCCTCCAGAATGGAAGAGTTCCAGAGAATGCTCCCTGTCGAGGACGCGTACAAGAGTTTCCAGCCCGGATCCGGATCTGACATATTCTCGTGCGACGCCATCTATTATGCCGGAAAGGCCAATGCCGGTATCAAGGTCATCGCGTTGAACCTTCCTTTTGACGCTGATATCCAGAGAGATCTGGGCACACGTACGATCCTTCTCGAGAATGTTATCCGCCAGAAGTTCAATTATGTCATCTCTCCTGCAGGCAACGTCCTTCTTGAGTCTGGGGATAGGGCTCACCTTTCCCAGGATGCTTTCTTCTGGAATATTGTCTTCCGTGAGGTCGCCCATGGCCTTGGCGTAAAAGAGACCGTGAATGGAAGGGGTACAGTTGAGGAGGCTCTCGGAAACCATGCCCTGTCTTTCGAGGAGATGAAGGGCAATGTGGTCGGGATGTACCTCGTCTGCAAACTCCAGAACCATATCGCCATGGATCGTCTGTTTACGACCGAGGATGCGTTGACAACCTTCTTCACATCTCTCGCTCGTTCTGAACGTTTCGGTGAGGGCTCAGCTTTGGGTAGGGCCAACACAATGATATTCAATTATTTAAAGGAGAAGGGCTCTTTCGAGCGTCATCCTGACGGACGTTACAGCATCGACTATGGAAAGATGGAAGACGCTCTCGAGGAGCTGGCCGCGTTGATTCTCAAGACCCAGGCTACCGGTGACGCTGAGTTCGCCGCTTCTTTCGAGAATACTTATTCCCATCTTGCTCCTGAGTTTGAGGCCGACCAGAGGAACCTCAGTCTGGAGAAGGTACCTATGGATATTCGCTTCAAATTCAAAAAGTAGTTTTACTGGTATCACGTGCGGAAGAGTCTTGTTTTTGTTTGTCTGATGTCCCTTTTCTGCCAGTCAATGCTTGCGAAGAGGGATATCATTATGAAAGTCAGCAACGGAGTGATTGACCGTACCGTCACTTGCTCTGAAGGGCATGTCACGGGGACAGAGTATAAACTCAAGGATTCCGGGAGTTTGATAGGATCGTCCCAGGAGTTCTCCTTCCTGGCAAATGATGTGTTGTATTCAGGAGAAAGCCAATGGACTGGCTTCCACTTAAGGGACACTGTCACGGCAAGGACTGTGACGCTGTAGGCTTTTGGTAATCACTTCCATCAAAGGATCGCATAAAAGGATGCAAATCCGGGATGTGCGTAGTTCTGAATATTCAGTCATTTTAACTGTAAGAAATCATAATATTAAGGTAAAATAGGGTGAATAAGGTTATACTTTGCAAAAATGACAATCAAAACCGACTACTCAAAGGCGTTCAGTTATGCCCGGATGCAAAATGACATTCCGGCGGTTCGCAGCGTCACCCTCAGAAACACGGAAAAAGAAATCCTGTCCAACGTCAGGCTGTCCATTGATTTCGATCCGGCTTTTTCTCCCGGATATGAATTGATCATCACTGAAATACCCAAAGGGAAGACCGTCCTGGATAACATCAAGATCCTTTCCTCGGCTTCGTTCCTAGCCAATCTGACGGAGCAGATTGAAGGGACGATGACGTTGTCCCTCGAATTACCGGATGACGAACTAGCCAGTGAAAAGTACCCGGTCACGCTGCTCCCTTATGATTTCTGGGAAGGGGTGAACGATGCTCCTGAATTACTTGCGGCATACGTGCTGCCCAATCATCCGGCCATCAGGCCAATTCTGCTTCATGCCTCGGAAAAGCTACAGAAATGGACGGGGGGTCCATCGCTTGATGGATATCTGTCCGGAGATTTGACCCGGTCAAAAATGCAGATGGCCGCCATCTATGACGCCATTGCAGACGAAGAAATCACCTACGCAATACCGCCGGCATCTTTTGCGGAACAGGGGCAGAGAGTGCGCCTTCCGGAAGACATCTTGTCCGGACGGATGGCTACCTGTCTGGATGCGGCCCTTCTATATGCCGGTTGCTTGGAAGCGGTTGGATTAAGGCCACTCATTGTCATCCATGACGGTCACGCATATTCCGGGGCATGGCTTACCGAAAAATCATCTCCCTATCCCGTTAACGACGATTCGGCGCTATTGCGTAAAAGCGGGGCTGACGGTATCAACGAACTTATCCTTGTCGAAACCACAGGTTTTCTGAAAGGGCAGGAGCGATCCTTTGAAGGAGCAATATCAACCGCTGCCGCTTCAATTGCCGATGTGGATAGTTTCCTGATGTTTATCGATGTTTGCTCAGCTCGCAATCTCGGTATTAAACCAATTCCACAACGGATTCTTACGCCGGAAGGATATGTCATTGTTGAAGAAACGTTGTATAATAGCTCCATTCCTGAACGAATCAAAGAAACCGATGATATAAATATTGACCTCCCTGCGAAGGTTGACAAACACACCATCTGGGAGAGGAAACTGCTTGACCTTAGCCTTCGAAACAACCTGATAAACATCCATGTGAAGAAGGGTGCGCTCCAAATGATCGGCGTCATGACAGAAGATGCAGTGCAGATGATCGAGGATGGCATCGGTTTCAACATTTTCGGTATTCCACCTGGATGGGTAGGCGACATCAGGACTAATGGCATTTATCAGGAAATCACTACTGAGGATCCGTTGTATTCGTTCGCTTTCAAAGAGATGAAAGACCGTCGGTTCCATTCCTATCAGAGCGAAGAATTGACTATCGTTCATCTTGATGCCATCCGGAAAGAGGCGCGGCACTATTTGGAAGAAAATGGCGCCAATACGCTTTACCTGACCATAGGTGCCCTTAAGTGGATTGATGACGATGGTGAAACGCCGCATTTCGCTCCTATTCTTTTGATTCCCGTGGAAATCACTAAGGCAACTTGGAGCATCAAATGGACAGGGGAGGACATTACCGCCAACTTAACCATCCTTGAAAAGCTTCGTCAACAGTACGGAATCAGTATCCCGGGACTGGATTTCGTCCCGGAGACTGACGGGCATGTCAATGTCAGGAAGGTGATGAGCACAATCCGACGCGCCATTATGGACAAGAAGGGATGGGATGTAGAGGAGTTGGTGTTCTTGGGCAATTTCACTTTCAACAAGTTCATCATCTGGAATGACGTTCATTTGCATCGAAAGATGCTGGATGCCCATCCGGCTGTCTCCAGCCTTGTAGAGGGGAAACTTAAGGTCAAGGATATCGCTTCGCCCGAAGGCTCCATCGACCTTTTGTGCCCATCTGCCAAGGTCCTTCAACCCATCAGTGCCGACTCTTCGCAGCTCCGTGCTATTCGCGATGCAGTCTTAGGCCGCAGTTTCGTGATGCATGGCCCTCCAGGAACTGGTAAGAGCCAGACCATTACAAACATCATTGCCAATGCTATCTACAACGGCAAACGCGTTCTTTTCGTATCGGAAAAGAAGGCCGCCCTAGAAGTCGTTCAGAAACGACTTGAAGAAATTGGCCTTGATCCATTCTGCCTGGAAATTCACTCCAATAAGGCACGTAAGTCCGCGGTTCTTTCAAAGCTAGATTATTTGCTCAATCTCCAATGGGAGACGCCTCCGGAGTCCTTTGCAGTGGATGCGGCACGAATTGATGAGGAGAAAAGTGTTTTGGACACTCACGCTGAAGGGGTTAACAGGGTCTATCCTGTTGGGCTCTCATTATATGACTGTGTATCAGGTTATCTCAAATTACCGGATGGCATCAGTCCGCATCGCATTCCTTCTTCTGTCTTAGCGCCGCTAAAAGTTGGCGGTTTCAAGGAAATGCAATCTTCCGTACATGATTACGTTACGGCCATACGTCATTCAGGCGTCAGTTCAGACTGTAGGCTTTTCGATTTGCCTGTGGTTGAGTATAGCCCTGATCTTAAGGATAAGTTATACAGGCGCTTTAATACTGTCTTGGAGAGAAACGGGATAAGATTCTGGTGGGAAGCTAGAAAACTACAAAAAGAATTGGGACGAACAATCGGTGTAGAGTTATCCCGTAAATCGCTTTTGGTTGTCCGTGAGAAGCTGGAACGTTGGTGTGACAATATTTCCGGACTGAAGATGTATGCTATTTATGCCCGCCAGAAAGCTCGTCTTTGTGGACAGGGATTGGGCATGATTGTGGATGAATTCGAGACGGGAAGGATAATGCCTGAAAGACTTGAAGATTACTTCCTCAAATGCTTCTATCGTTCATACGCGACACATATCATCGATCATGAGAAAGGTCTTGGAATCTTTTGTGGAGAGCTGTTCGAATCCTTTATTAAAAAGTTCCGAGAGGATGATGAGTCTTTCAGGGCGACTATTAGGAAAGAGCTAATTGCAAAGGTGGCTTCCCGTCTTTCAGGACCGGATGACAGCCTGTCGCACGGGTATGAGATGACGATTCTCAAGAAAGCGATCAGGAACAATTCCCGTGGGATGTCACTCAGGACTCTTTTTGAGCGAATTCCTAACCTACTTCCTCGTTTGTGTCCATGTATGCTGATGAGCCCACTGTCCGTTTCCCAGTACCTCCAACCGGAGGGCGGGCAATTCGACGTGGTCATCTTCGACGAGGCCTCACAGCTTCCGACCAGTGAAGCGATTGCATCGATTGCGCGAGGTAAGGCGCTCATCGTTGTCGGAGACCCAAAACAGTTGCCTCCAACCACATTCTTTGAGGCGGACTCCTTCGACGAGGAGAATGCCGAGAAAGAGGATATGGAAAGCATATTGGACGAGTGTATCGCACTGTCACTTCCTTCTGTCCATCTGAAATGGCACTACCGTAGCCGCCACGAGAGCCTTATCGCATTCAGCAACGCAAACTACTATGACAACGGCTTGCTGACGTTCCCATCCAACGACGATCTTTCCACCAGGGTGACTTTTCATCCCGTTGACGGTATCTACGATCGTGGCCGGACACGCACGAATGAGACCGAGGCTGAAGCGATCGTACAGGAGGTGAAACGACGGCTGACGGACACTAAAGAGCAAACGAAAAGCATCGGAATCGTCACCTTCAATGCGAGTCAGAAAAACCTTATTGACAAGAAATTGGAGGAATTGTTCCTAAAGAACAAGGCCCTGGCCAAAATAGCGGCTAATCAGGATGAACCGATGTTCGTTAAGAGCTTGGAGAATGTGCAGGGAGACGAGCGGGATGTTATACTTTTCTCCGTCGGATATGGGTTAGACCGCAGAGGACGAGTGTCGCTGAATTTTGGTCCGCTTAACCAGGATGGAGGATGGCGCCGCCTCAATGTGGCCGTGTCAAGAGCCCGGCAGGAGATGGAGGTTTTCTCCTCGCTCCAACCTGAGCAGATTGTAGAAAGTGGATTTGTTCCACGCGGTGTCACCGATCTTAAAGCCTTCCTCAAGTATGCCCGGGACGGACGTGATGTCCTTGACAACATTTCTTCTTCAATTGTGAAAGAGAATCTGTTTGCTGAGAAGATTGCAGACGTACTTCGCACTGAGGGACATCTCGTTCAGACAAATATTGGATCATCCGACTTCCGGGTTGATATCGGAGTCGTGGACCCGTCAAATCCCGGCAACTACCTATATGGGATTCTCCTGGACGGACCGGGCTACTCTTCTGCCGAGGCGGCTCGAGATAGGGAAGTCATCCGTCCCCAGGTACTTGAAGGATTAGGATGGACCATAAAAAGGGACTGGATACTGGACTGGTATGATGACTGAACTGAGTTGGAACGAGTTCTGCGAACTCTATTTCGACTCCGCAAGAGAATATGCGGAGATACACCTGAAACGTCTTCGCCGAAAAATCGGAGACTTCGACAGACACATCGATTTGGATTATGTGAAAGATGCGGCGGTGCTTTCTTCTCTGGAGAAGGCATACGCCCATTTTGATTCGAAGCGAGGTGTAAAGATTACGACCTATCTTTCTACTCTAGTTCACAATGAGATCGTTGACGAGGTCTCCAAAGAGACGAAAAATTCGGCTGTACAGCAAGACATTAATGATTTGAAAACCGCCATTCGCATATATGGAAATGATGATTCTTCAGAGGCTAGATCACAATTGATCCCACGCCTGAAGGCAGCTATAGCCCGGTTGTCTGCCAGCGACCAGGTGATTCTCAACTACTACCTTGAAGATAAATCGAGCTACATAGCTAAATCAACGGAAGTGCTTGGCATTTCAGAGACATATGTAAGTGTTCGACGTAACCGTATTCTCAAGTTGCTTCCGAAGTTGATGGAAATGACGCGAAGCGATTATCTTCAGTATTGTTATGAGTATGATGGGGGAGTGCTTGCTGGTAAGACTGGGGAGTATTCCATCCGAAGTATTCATCCCAATCCCATCATACCATCGCTGACTATCGATAATGTGGCGATAAAGATAGTATTTCTCCTTTGATTGCCTTTTTCATTATTATATCCTAATTATACGCAAATAATGCTATCTTTGAATAATTCAACGATTTTAACACACTAACACAATGCAGGATTGGTCACATGCTCAAGAGTTCTTAGATGGACGGTTCGACGATGAGATTAAAAAGACAATTGTCAATGCTCTTATCCTATCCACTCTGCTTGCTCTGATTCCGGAAGTCGGCTGGTTATTATCCGAAGCATACATTATCTACATGTATGTAAAGTTGACCCGAATTACCACCGTCCCAATAACGTTGAAGAGGGTGTTGGTTTATATAGCTAAGTATTTTGCCATCTCGATCATAGCTATTGTAGTCCTTCTTTGTGCCATGTTGAGTTTGTTATCAATCTTCACGGTCGGCGTTACTTCTATTATTTGTGCGTTGGTTATGTTTATAGTGAACTATAAGATCATATATTTATTCGTTGACGCATTGAAAGAAGAAGCGAAGGAACATTTTGGTATTAGGAACTGATTTTTAAAGTATTGGATTTAATATGTTGTCGGCAATCGTAGTCGTTCTCCTTTTGGGAGCTTTTCTTGGCTTCATCTTCTCTAAAAAAGGGAAAGAGAGTGAAGGCGCAGTCGGTGGCGCGAAAAAGGCCGGATGTCTTCTAGTCGTTTTCGCCTTCCTCGCGGTGATCGCAATCATACTTATTGCCCTGATGCTATAAGATTGAGTAATAATCATTAACAAATAAGAATCTCTGTTATGAAAAGAATTATCATTAGCCTTTCTTTGCTGGCTGTTTCTTTTTCACTATTCGCACAGGAACGTCCTCAGAAGGACACTCTGTCCTCACCGATTCCTGAAGAATTGCAGGCCCTACGCACTGCTTCGTCATTAGCGATGTACGGCTATAAGAATGAATCCGCATCCGCATTGGTCGAGGCAGCGAAGATTTTCAACAGTGTTCCTACTCAAGAGATGGAGGTCCGGGAAGGCTCTTCCCCGACTCGTGAGATTACTCCTGAGAGTGGTGTAAGTTTTGATCCCAAGCAATTGATTGCCGATGCCAAGGAAATTGCTGGACGGGATAAAGAATTGCTCGCCTATATCAATAAGGTTGAGAAGACGATCGGAAGGGCGAAACGCGGTGCCATCGGCGGACCGGTCATTAAGACCAGCATGGTTCTGACTCTTTCTACAGACCAGTATCTTATCAAATTTGCTGGTGGGAGAAAGGCTAGTGTCGTTCTTGAAGGAACTGACGCCTCCGATCTGGATTTGTACATCTATGACGAAAATGAGAACCTTATTTGCTATGATGATGATGCCACCTCGGAGTGCGCCTTGTCATTCACTCCTCGTTGGGATGGATATTTCATCATCGCTATAGTCAACAACGGCCTCCTTCCTAATCCCTACCTCTTATGCACAAATTAGCAGCTATTATCATCGGGAGCCTCCTTTTCTTGGCGGCTCCTTTTTGCAAGGCACAGAATTATCCCGCTGACCCTCAGGCGCTGACGTTCATTAAGAACATGTATAATTTGGAGCAGTATGAGGATTATTCATTTTTGAGGAGTCATTGTACGAAAAAGATGCTGAAAAAGCTTGTCGACAACTTTGAATATGATGTCGATGGCGTCAATTATGCCACGTGGCTTTTCCGTAGCGGTGCCCAAGACGGGAAATTCATCAACGGAGAGAATATCCAAAGCGAGTCCAAAGTCTTGACCATCGTCGCGAAAGATGACCACTGGTATGCCTACACCGCCCTTGATATGGGCTGGAAGTTTACCAATTGGGTGTATCTCATCAAGTCCGGGAACACTTTTTTGATTGACGATGTGATAACGATTGAGAATGAATTGGATGATGATAATTATTAACCGGAGTTTCATAATCTTTATTAAGGAATCATTATGTCAATCTTAAATTCTTCAACGCTATTCCACTATACCAGGACAGAAGATGTCCTCCGAAAGATTATTGAAGGAGGATTCAAGTATTATAAGATCGCAGAGAAGCTTCCCGGACGAGATCTTGGATATATTACAAAAGGCGTTTGTTTTTGCAATATCCCTCTGTCCAATGTAGAGCAACATGCTTCTTGGTATGGTGAGTATAGTATTGGTGTCAAGCGTGCAGAATTAAAGAAGCTTGGTTGCTCGCCCGTAATTTACGCGCATAAGGACACGCCTTTTCTCGTGAAAGGATCTTCTCTTTCTGCAATGAAGTGGTACGAAACTAATCCTTTGGTGACAAGTTTCATCAAAAGGAACGAAGGAGAGCAAAAGAAAAAGTATTGTAAGAAGCGGAATTACAAGGATTTTACAAAGGAAATGGAGTGGCGTCTGGTCTCGGGTTCTGTGAAAGTTGCACAAATATCAAATCTTAATGAACTAGAGGAATTCGATCCACCTAAGGAGTCTTTCCCTAACATCAAGATTTCGCCAGATATGATTGAATACATCATACTTTCTAAGAAGGAAGAAGTTCAGCCATTCAGCATGTGGCTAATAGATACATTCCCGGATAGTTATCTCGAGTACATTCCCAAAATAATCACGATGTCTCAGGTATTGAAGGATTTCTAATGTAAAGTTTCAAGTCTTTGTTTCGACCTCGATTACATCGATTAATGCTTTTATTCATTATTATATGACGCACAATGGAATAATGAAAGCAATTGGAGAGAAACACCGCTCTTTTCTTTGTACTCTTTATGATGATCCATCGAGAACGATGAATCTATTCATCAATTACAATTTAAATCAGCATTTATCAGGCAAAGAGTATTGGGCATTATTGGCTTCATCATACCAAGTTGGGGAAGAGCCTGGGCTACAAATTAGTTTTGATGAATTGAAGTGTTTATGGGAGAGTAAAGAAACGGACCGCGATTATCTCATGTGTCAAAACTATCTTGACAAGTTCAAAGGTTTCAAGTTTCCATTGACGTTATTCCGTGGAATGTCACGGGAAGAAAAAGAGTCTTCTAATTATGGTTTTAGTTGGACCCTTTCTTTCGATGTAGCAAGGAAGTTCGCGAAAGTTCACCATGGCTTCGTGGGAAAAACCGTATTGACCGAATCAGATAAAGGTCAATTGATAGCTTATTTTAACCATCGTTTTGAGGAGGAGGTCATCTTCCTTCACACTAATCATGTCATTTCGTTTGTTGATATAGATTAGGAAAAGCACAACTACGATTACTTCCGGGAGGCGCGGAAAGTTTTTTTAGGAAATACGATGGTAGTTTATATGATGAGCCAGAGTACAACTCCGGTTTCGTTCTATTAGATGATTTATTTTAAACACACAGTTTAATAGTACGTTTCGTTATATATGGAAAGGGTTTTAGTAATAGGTAATGGCTTCAACATTGATCTAGGCCTTAACTCTGTCGGTTACGAGCAATTCTTTTCATCAAAAGAATGGGAAGGCGTCCGTTCCCACTATGCAAAGTCAGGACTAATCCGTTTTATCTCAGAACGAGTCAAAAAGAAGGCATTCTCAATAGAGAATAGTTTAAATGACTATGCAAGCAGTTGCCCATGTATTTATAGTTTATTGTTTGGCAAAAGAGACAAGGATGCATACTATGCCATTGAGTGTGCTTTCCAAAAATATGTCGCAAACGGGGTAAATTGCGCCAAAGGAAAAATCCATATGGATTCTAAAGCGTTCAATGTTTGGCTGGATTTTGAACGGGAAAAGAGCAAAGGTGACTTTGATGTTTTCAATCTGTATTCATTCAATTATGTCCTTTTAGACCAAATCGCGGACATTATTAACGGAGACAACGCTCCATGGGAATCTCCCCGGAATCTTATCTTTCCCAACGCTGTAATTTGTGATTACATACACGGAAGGACTGATGGCAATAGGAATGGAGGTTCAATCATTCTTGGTATTGCGAAAGCGCCTAAGAAGCGTTTTAAATATATGGAGAAGAGTAAGAACCAAGCATTTATGCCTCAAAAACAGGGCTACCTTGAGAAAAGTCTGAAGAATGCCAAGTACGTAGAATTATTTGGTGTTGGTCTTTGGCCTGAAGATATGCCATATTTTCTGGACTTTTTTCAGTCATTTAAAGATGAGTCTTTTTCAATGGGCAAAACAATAAAAATTTACGATTATAATGACAAGTCCATTTCAGAGTTGAAGGGGAGAATTAAGGATGCGGTAAACAATAGTGATATTTTTCTTTCAATTGAAAGGTCGATTCAATTCATAAAAACGAAAAAAGAAGAGAATGAATAATACTCTTTAATTAATGGACATTTACGATAAACCATAAATACTCTATTTTTATTCTATTGGATATAGTCAAGTAGCGAATGATAAAACACCTCTTCATAACTATCTTCGTTCTGGTAATGGCATCTGTACCATTGTCCATTCCTTCGTATTCTCAAAACAAAGAACTGCTTGCTAAGGCAGATTCTCTCCATCAACTTGGCCGCGACTTTTTTTCGAAGAAGAAGTATGAGGATGCGATATATCTTTTCGAGAAGGCAGCGGGAATTAGAAAAGAACAACTGGGAGAGTTTTCTGCTGATTTGGCGAACAGTATCAACAACATTGGAGTATGTTATTGGAACCTCGAAGATTACTCCAAAGCTCTATATTATCATCAGCAGGCACTTGAGATTCGTGCGAGAGTCCTCGGCAAAGAGCATCCGGATTATACCAAGTGCTTGAATAGTATTGCAAATTGTTACCGAAAACTTGGGATGTATTCTGAAGCATTAGAATTCTTTGAGAATGTATTGGTGAATCGAGAGAAAGAATTTAGTAAGGAGCATCCTGATTACGCAATGACCCTCAATAACATTGGCTTTTGCTTTGAGAGCCTTGGTGACTATGAAAACGCGTTGACGAATTACCTCCAGGCATCCGATATTTTGAAGATAACACTTGGCGAAGACAATTCCGATTACATCACTAGCCTTGAAAATGTAGGAATGTGTTATTCTGAACTTGATAACCCTTCTAAAGCGTTAGAATACTATCTGCTTGTATTAGAATGTGATGAGAAGATACATGGGAAAGAGCATCCTGATTGTGCGATTGATTTGGGTAATGTTGGTAATTGTTATCTAGATCTGGGTGAGTATACGACAGCTCTATATTACTATCAGAAAGAGTTAATAATTAATGAAAAGGCATATGGTAAGGAGAGTTCGGATTATGCTACAGGCTTGAGCAATATCGGTATTTGTTATTATTACCTAGGTGACTATGCAACGGCCCTAGAACGCCATCAGCAGGCTCTGGAAATTAGAGAGCAAGTCTATGGTAAGGACCATAGGTCTTGCGCCTTGAGTCTTGATGAGATAGCAAGTTGCTATAATTCAATGGGTGACTATACAAAAGCTCTTGAATGCTATCAAAAGGGTTTGTCGATTTTAGAAAAGGTCATCGGTGGGGATGATCCGGAATATGCCGATGTCTTGAATAATATCGCCTGCTGTTACGATGATATAGGTGACTACTCCAAAGCGCTGGATTACTATCAACAAGCGTTAAACATATACGAGGTTTCCATTGGCTTGAATCATCCCGCTTCTGCCGCTGTCCTTGACAATATAGGAATCTGTTACACTAGTCTCGGTAATTACACAAAAGCTCTTGAATTCTGTCAGCAAGCTTTATCGGTACGCAAAATGGTTTTAGATGAGAACCATCCTGATTATGCTAAAAGCTTTAACAGTATTGGAAATATATATGCTGACTTAGGTGATTTCGTTAGTGCCTTGGAGTATTATCAAAAGGCTTTGATAATCTGGGAGGAATCATATGGTAAAGAGCATCCTATTTTTGCCAATGGTTTAGACAATGTTGGACTTTGTTATTCCTCTTTTGGCGATTATATCAAGGCCCTGGAATATCACTTGAAGGCATTAGATATCACTAAGAAACAATTAGGCCAGGATCATTCGGATTATGCAGCCACTTTAAACAATATTGGGAATTGTTATTCTGACCTAGGTGATTATAACAGGGCCTTGGAATACTATAAGCAGGCTTTGGCGATTCAAGAAAAAGTCCTTGGCCAGGATCATCCGGATTATGCCAACACTCTTCACAATATTGGTATTTGTTACAATGAATTACACAACTATAATAAAGCCAAGGAATGCTATGAGTTGGCATTAACTATCCAAGAAAAGGTTTTTGGAAAAGAGCATCCGGATGTTGCAAATAGTTATAATAGCCTCGCTGTATGTCTAAGCCAATTTGGAGAGTATGCCCAAGCCATAGAATACTATATGCGGTCGATGGCAATCAGCAAGATAGTCTATGGTAAGGATCATTTTAGGTATGCAAATGTTCTTAATAATATCGGTGAATGTTACAAAAGTCTCGGTGATTATAGTCTGGCTCTAGATTATTTACAACAGGCCTTAGAGTTACGCGAGAAAGCACTTGGCAAAAAGCATCCGGACTATGCTTGGTGCTTTTACAATATCGGAGAATGCCACCTAGCTTCCGGCGATTTAGTCAAAGCTGCAGAGTACTTTATTTCGTATTACACTTTAAACTCATCATTTGTACTTAGTGCTTTTAGTTCACTAACAGAATCGCAGCGAGCCTTATTCTGGGGGAAGTTTGAAGACTTCTACACGAATAAACTGTACGACTATGCCACTAGTATCTGCATCCCAGAAATGAACAGCACTGCTTATAATGGCGCATTACTGGGCAAGGGCCTCTTACTGAACGCTGAAACTGAAATGCGGAAACTGATTCTCGAGAGCGGAGACGAGGAAGCGTTGAAGATTTACGATGAGGTTCAAGAAAGCAGGATAAAACTTGACAGGCTCTATGAAGACCCTGTCGGTAAAAAAGGTGCCATTGATTCCCTTAACAATGACCTTGAGACCCGCCAGCAGGAGCTGATGAAACGGAGCAAGGTGTTCGGAGACTATACACGCAATCTTGCCCTTAAATGGACCGACGTACAGAGTTCTCTTGGGAAGAAGGACATTGCCATAGAGTTCGAGACCTACACTCATAAGGATACCACGTTTTACATCGCCCTGACTCTTCGTCCGGGCTATACCGAACCGCATCTTGTGGAGTTGTTCAACAGTGAAGATCTGAAAGGTGTCCGGGCAAGATACGACAAGGAGACAGGAATGAGGGACTATTACTCATCCCCCTCCCTGACGAAACTGATTTGGGGCAGGCTGTCTAGCGAGCTGACTGGCGTCAGGAACGTTTACTTTTCCCCGGCTGGTGAACTCAACAACATCGGCATCGAGTATCTGCTTGACGAGGACGGAGATCATCTCGTCTCCGAGAAACGGAACTTCTACCGCCTTACCTCCACCCGCGAACTCGTCAAAGAAAGAAAGTCTTCCAAGATGGCCAGCGCAACGGTGTATGGCGGCATCCGCTACGACATCACGCCAGAGACCCGCCTAACCGGCGAGGAGTCGGAGTCCGAGCGGTTGGCGTCAGCGGCCACCCGCTCCTGGCTACCCATGGGCGAACTCAGCAGAGCTAGGTGGGATTATCTTCCGGGCACCAAGGAGGAGGCCGACGCCATCTCGTCAACTCTCTTCTCCAGGAAAGTCCACAACGATTTGATTGAAGGCGAGGCTAGTACCGAAGAGTCCTTCAAGGCCCTCAGCGGCGCGAAGAATGACGTCATCCACATCGCCACGCACGGATTCTACTGGACAGAGACGGAGGCGACCACGGGCGACGTCGAGACATCGTCTTTCGCGCTGGACGGGCAGCACAATGCCCCCAAGGAAGACAAGGCGCTCACACGTTCCGGGCTCCTTTTTGCAGGGGCGCAGAACACTTTTGAGGGCAGGGACATTCCTATTGACGTAGAGGATGGAATACTCACGGCTAAGGACATCTCGCGAATGGATCTACGGGGCACGGAACTGGCGGTTCTTTCCGCCTGCCAGTCCGGCCTTGGTGAGGTGACGGGTGACGGTGTCTTCGGTCTGCAGCGCGGCTTCAAGAAAGCCGGCGTGCAGTCGCTCGTGATGAGTCTGTGGAAAGTCAGTGACGAAGCAACGAAGATCATGATGACTCGGTTTTACGAGAACCTCGCAAAAGGACGAAGCAAGTACGACTCCTTCCGGGAAGCACAGAATTATCTTCGAAAGTATGATGATGGTTTTTATGATGAGCCGGAGTACTATGCAGCCTTCGTTCTGCTTGATGCGATAAAATAGAAAGAGTATGCGGAGTCGATGCCTTCTGAAAGTGATCCTTATTACAATGGCCTTTCTGTCATTGTCCATTTCATCTTTCTCTCAAGACAAGGCCTTGCTGGCAAGGGCGGATTCTCTCCATCAACTTGGCTGCGACCTTTTTGCGGAGCAGAAGTATGAGGAAGCGATCGTCCTTTTCGAGAATGCGGCTGAGATTAGGAGGAAGCAACTCGGTGTGCACTCTGCTGACTTTGCGAATAGCATCAACAATGTTGGCAAATGCTACTACGAATTGGGCAGCTACGCCAAGGCGCTTGACTATGGGCTTCAGGCCCTGGAAATCCGTAGGAGAGTTCTGGGGATGGATCATCCGGATTTTGCGCTTAGCCTGAACAATATCGGCCTTTGCTACGCCCGACTGGGCGACTATGTTAAGGCGCAGGGCTTATTTCTTCGGGCCATGGAGATACAGGGTAGAGCCCAGGGGAAGGATCATCCGGATTATGCTCGGAGTCTGAAGAATTTTGGCCTTTGCTACGCCCTAATGTTCGACTACACCAAGGCGAAGGACTATTTTCTTCAGGCCATGGAAATCCTGGGTAGAGCCCTAGGGAAAGATCATCCAGAATATGCTTATAGCCTGAACAATGTCGGCGCTTGCTACTTCGAAATGGGCGACTACACCAAGGCGTTGGACTATCTTCTTCAGGCCCTGGAGTTCCAGGAGAGAGTTCTGGGGAAGGATCATCCGGATTATGCAATCTATTTGCGTAACATCGGGACGTGCTACATCGAACTGGGCAATTACGCCAAGGCGCTGGACTATCTTCTTCAGGCTCTGGAGATCCAGGAGAGAGTTCAGAAGAAAGGTCATCCGGATCATGCGCTCAGTCTGAACAACATCGGGTGGTGTTATATTAAATTAGGAGAATACTTTAATGCGCTAGATTATTGCCAACGAGCGTTAGAATCATTTGAGAGGCTTTTTGGTAAGGAGAATCCGAGCTATGCACGTTCTTTGGGCAACATTGGTATTTGTTATAAGCATTTAAACGATTTCATTAAGGCTATAGATTATCATTTGCGATCTTTATCAATCATTGAGAGGACTTCTGGTAAGGAAAACTCAGTTTATATTAATGATCTTACCTACCTTGGGGAATGCTACTATAGCATGGGGGACTATGCGGCTGCACTCTCATATGCTCAGAAAGCATTGGAGATTAAAGAGATAGTTTACGGTGAAAGTCATCATGAATACGCCAGGAGTCTTCTCGACATCGGGGAATGCTATTTTATATTAGAGGATTTCAGCAAGGCTTCCGAGTTTTTTGTACAGTATTCAAGTACGATTTCAGCTTATATTTCTTCTTCATTTTCTTCATTAACCGAGTCGATGCGCGAATCTTTCTGGAAGAAGTTCAATGGTTTCTACACAAATAGGTTATATGATTACAGTGTCACCATTTCTACTTCCCAGATGCATGTTATCGCATATGATGGTGCTTTGCTGAGCAAGGGCCTCTTACTAAATGCCGAAACTGAGATGCGCAAGTTGATTCTTGAGAGCGGTGACGAAGAGGCGTTAAGGATGTACAACGAGGTGCAGCAGAGCCGAATTCGACTGGATAAGATATATGAGGATCCGGTCGGAAAGAAGGCCTTGATAGATTCCCTGAATAACGACATCGAGGCTCGCCAGCAGGAGTTGATGAAACGGAGCAAAGTGTTCGGGGACTACACGAGGAACCTGGCTTTGAAATGGACGGACGTCCAGGCCGCCCTCGGCAAGAAGGATATCGCCATCGAGTTTGAGACCTATACCCATCAGGATACCACGTTCTACATTGCATTAACATTGCGCCCGGGCTACACGGCGCCGCATTTGGTGGAGCTGTTCAATAGCACCCAGATGAAGGCCAAGTCGGATTCAAAGGCATATTACACGTCGACTACGATGTCAAAACTGATTTGGGGCAACCTGGCGGAAGAACTAAATGGTGTTAAGAATGTCTACTTCTCCCCGGCTGGCGAGTTGAACAATATCGGCATCGAGTATATGCTGGACGAAGACGGCGAGCATCTCTTATCGGAGAAACGCAACTACTATCGCCTGACCTCGACACGTGAGCTCGCCAAAGAGCATCAGTCCAAGAAGATGTCAGACGCCACGATCTATGGGGGCATCCGCTATGACGTGACGCCGGGGAGCAAGCTGACCGGCGAGGAGACCGAAAGCGAACGGCTTGCTCTGGCGGCGACACGGTCATATACTCCGTTGGACAGTCTGTCTACAACCCGCGGTGGTTGGAAATATCTTCCTGGCACGAAGGAAGAGGCCGAGTCCATATCCACGACACTGACATCGAAAAGGGTGAAGAACGAGTTGCTGGAAGGAGAGGCTGGAACGGAAGAGTCGTTCAAGGCCTTAGGTGGAGCAAGGAATGACGTTATCCATATTGCCACTCACGGGTTCTACTGGACGGAGACGGAAGCAGGGCGCAGCGGGATGGAGACATCATCGTTTATGCTAGATGGCGAGAGCAAAGCTCCGAAGGAGGACAAGGCCCTGACGCATTCGGGACTTCTCTTTGCCGGTGCCCAAAATGCCTTCGACGGTAAAGAGATTCCGATAGACGTTGAGGACGGCATCCTGACAGCGAAGGACATCTCGAGAATGGACCTGAGAGGCACTGACCTGGTTGTTATCTCTGCGTGCCAGTCAGGCCTCGGCGAGGTTACCGGAGACGGAGTGTTCGGCTTGCAGCGTGGTTTCAAGAAGGCCGGTGTGCAGTCTATCGTGATGAGCCTTTGGGAAGTTGATGACAATGCTACCAAGCTAATGATGACGCGATTCTATGAGAACCTCGCGAAAGGCCGCAGCAAGTACGTCGCCTTCCGCGAGGCACAGAATTATCTTCGGATGTATGACGGTGGGTTATACGATGAGCCGGAGTATTATGCGGCTTTTGTTTTGTTGGACGCTATTAAATAGATAAATGAAAAAATACCTTATCATAGCCTTCTCAATTCTGGCGACAGCTTCGCTACTGTCGTCTATTCCGTTATATTCTCAAAACAAGAGTTTGTCAAGTAAGGCAGATTCGCTTAGCAAACATGGGATGCAACAGTATGAAGAAGGACACTTCGAAGAAGCGATTCCATTAATAAAGGAATCCATTAATCTTTATGAAGCTACATCTGGAAGAGTATCCGAAAATATCGCTTTTCTTCTTAACGAACTAGGGAATTGTTATGCATATCTTGGAGAGTCATCCACTGCCCTGCAACAGTACTTGAGCGCATTGCCTCTGTGGGTAGATATCTATGGGAGAGAACACGAGGAATATGCAGGTTGTTTATTCAACATTGGTACTTGCTACCACGATATGGGTGATTATAGCCAAGCATTGGAGTATTACGGACAGTCTCTGAGTATTTGCGAGAGAGTTCTCGGAAAAGACAGTTCGGATTATGCTGACTGTTTGAACAATATTGGAAATCTGTATTTTGACCTTGGAGAGTATTCTAAGGCACTCGATTATCATCTTCTGTCTCTGTCCATTTACGAAAGGGTATATGGGAACGAACATCCTGATTATGCCGGTAGTTTGATGAATTTAGCAAATTGCTATACCAGTTTGGGTGATTATAGTAAGGGGTTAGATTACTACCAAAAATCTTTAGGTATATGGGAAATTGTTATGGGGCCAGAGAATCCAGAATATGCCAGGGTATTGACCAATATCGGCAATTGTTTCTTTTCTGTAGGCGACTTCATTACAGCATTAGGGTACTATCAAAAAGCTGTGGATATTGGAGCCCTGGCATTAGGTAAGAAACACCCAGAGTATGCCAGCTTTCTTAATAATCTTGGTGGTTGTTATGCCGTTTTAGGGCAAAATAGCTTGGCCTTGGAGTGTTCTAAGAAGTCTCTTTCCATACGGGCAGAAGTCTTAGGCATTGATCATCCAGAATATATTCAGAGCCTTAATACTGTAGGGAATTGTTACCGATATCTAGGCGATTATGAATTAGCTCAAGAATACCTCAAACAATCACTAGATGCTAGGGCCAAACTTTATGGTGAATATCATCCAGAATACGCTATTGATTTGATGGATAGAGGTATTTGTTACATTTCGATGGGTGATTATGATAATGCTTCAGAGTTCCTTAGAAAATATACATATAATGTCTCATCGATTGTAACGCGAGTATTTTCCTCATTGTCAGAGACTAGCCGAGCGTTGTTCTGGGATAAGTATAAGGATTTCTTCACAAATAGCCTGTATGATTATACTGTCATTATTGACTCACCCGAGATGAGTCGTTCTGCCTATGATGGATCATTACTCGGTAAAGGATTGTTGCTGAATGCGGAAACTGAAATGCGAAAGCTGATTCTTGAGAGCGGTGATGAGGATGCTTTGAGGATGTTCAACGAGGTGCAAGATAACAAGGTTATGCTTGACAGGCTCTATGAAGATCCTGTCGGCAAGAAGAAAGCCATAGATTCACTTTATAATGACATAGAAAAACGCCAGCAGGAACTGATGAAACGGAGCAAGGTGTTCGGAGACTATACTCGCAACCTTGCTTTGATGTGGACTGACGTGCAATCATCTCTCGGAAAGAAAGATATTGCTATCGAATTCCAGACCTACTCGCATCAGGATACGACCTTTTACATCGCTCTGACTCTGCGCCCTGGCTATGCTGAACCGCATCTTGTGGAGCTTTTCAACAGTGAAGATCTGAAAGGTGTCCGAGCAAGATACTACAAGGATACCGGGATGAGGGACTATTACTCCTCTCCCTCTCTGACGAAACTGATTTGGGGAAGGTTATCAGATGAGTTGACTGGCATTAGAAATGTCTATTTTTCACCTGCCGGTGAGCTAAACATCATCGGCATCGAGTATCTGCTTGACGAGGACGGAGATCATCTCGTCTCCGAGAAACGGAATTATTACCGCCTGACCTCCACCCGCGAACTCGTCAAGGAAAGAAAGTCTACCAAGATGGCCAGCGCTACGGTATATGGCGGCATCCGTTATGACATCACGCCAGAGACCCACCTGACCGGTGAGGAGTCGGAGTCCGAGCGGTTGGCATCAGCGGCCACCCGTTCCTGGCTGCCCAAGGGCGAACTCAGCAGGGCAAGGTGGGATTATCTTCCTGGTACCAAGGAGGAGGCTGACGCTATCTCGTCAACCCTCTTCTCCAGAAGAGTCCACAACGATCTGATTGAAGGCGAGACTAGTACTGAAGAGTCCTTCAAGTCCCTCAGTGGCGCGAAGAATGACGTCATCCATATCGCCACACACGGATTCTACTGGACAGAGAAGGAGGCGAATTCGGGTGATACCGAGACATCGTTTTACGTGCTGGATGGGCAGCACAATGCACCAAAGGAAGACAAGGCACTCACGCGTTCCGGGCTCCTCTTCGCAGGAGCACAGAACGCTTTTGAGGGCAAGGACATTCCGATTGACGTCGAGGACGGAATCCTCACTGCCAAGGACATCTCGCGGATGGATCTTCGGGGCACGGAACTGGCGGTTCTTTCCGCCTGCCAGTCAGGTCTCGGCGAAGTGACCGGTGATGGCGTCTTCGGTCTGCAACGTGGCTTTAAGAAAGCCGGCGTGCAGTCGCTCGTGATGAGTCTCTGGAAGGTTAGCGACGAGGCCACGAAGATCATGATGACCCGATTCTACGAGAATCTGGCGAAAGGCAAGAGCAAGTACGACGCTTTCCGCGAAGCGCAGAATTATCTCCGGAAGTATGATGGTGGCCTTTATGACGAGCCGGAGTACTATGCAGCCTTCGTTCTGCTTGATGCGATCAAATAGACCTATTCATCGACCAAATTTTTTATCCATCAATATAAAAATGTATAGATATTTTTCAATTACCAATTAAAACACTTATCTTTGTGGCAACATGTAATAAGGTTTATGGATAAGGATGTATTGCGCAGTATCATTCGTGAAGGACAGGAGGAAATAGCGAGCGTTCGAACAGAGTTATACAAACGCCCACTCTCATTCGAAGAGAGCGGGCGATATGTATTGACCGGCGTCCGTCACGCCGGGAAGTCCTACATGCTGTATCAGTATGCTCTCGAGCTGATGGAGGAGGGACATTCGATGGAAGAGATGCTCTATGTTAACTTTGATGACGAGAGGCTTTACGGGGTTATTACTGCGCAGGAATTGGACGAGATACTTCAAGCATATTCGTCTATGTATCCCCATAAGCCGGTTATGCTTCTGGATGAAATACAGAATATCAATGGATGGGAGCATTTCGCACGGCGTCTTGCCAACCAGAAATACAAGGTAATGATTACTGGAAGCAATGCGAAGATGCTAAGTAAGGATATGGCCACCGTTTTGGGAAACCGGTATCTTGACGAAAGTGTGTACCCATATTCATTCAAAGAGTTCCTCGGCGCCAAAGGAATAGAGCTTGACAAGAACTGGGAATATGGTAAGAAGCGGAATGATGTGGCTATTTTTTTTAATGAGTATTTCGCATGGGGCGGTTTTCCGGAACTGTTGCTTTACAAGAATAAGCGCAAGTGGCTGAGCCAATTATATGAAAAGATCCTTCTTGGAGATATCATCCAGCGGCATAAACTGAAGAACGAGATGGCTGTCAGGCTCACTTACAAACGCCTGGCGGAGACCGTCAAGCATCCGGTGGCATACAACCGTATCTCGAATCTTGTGAAATCGACTGGCGTCAATACCAACCCTACTTCTGTTATCGATTACGTCGAATTCGCAAAGGAAACCTTCCTCGTTTTCTCCCTCGACAACTATGCCTCAAAGTTTACTGAGAAAGAAACAATCAAGAAGCATTACTTCGTTGACAACGGTCTGCTTCACCTGTTCCTGAGCGATCCGGACACCGCATTGTTGGAGAATCTTTGCGCCATTGCTCTTCACGCCCGATACAATGAGGAGCAGTTATGGTTCTGGAACCGGAATGTGGAGGTGGATTTTTATATCCCGGAGGAGAAGACAGGCATTCAGGCCTGCTATTCCACTTCAAAAGACATCACCACCTTCGATAGGGAACTCAATGCGCTTATCTCATTGGATAAGGTTCATCCGCTAGACCGAATGATCATCGTGACATATGATGAGGATCGGATCCATAAGACCGAGAGCGGGAGGGAAATAGAGATTGTCCCTATTAGGAAGTGGCTGTTAAGATGATTATGCGTAATTACAACAAGCCCATGCGATTGAGAAAAAATGACCATGAAAAAGAATAAGTTCCGGCACGCATTCCTTCTTTCCATTCTTGCACTCGGTGTGTCCTATGTGTGCACGAATCTTAATGTTACGGTTTCAGGGGAAAGGGATCTGCTGAAATGGTGGAATTTCGTTGCGATACAGTTGTCGGGTGGGCCCAAGAACGAGATTCCAGAGGATGTACTGTTCATCAACGTATCAATGGACAAGGAACTCGTGTACATCAATGATGAGCTCGATATGCCTATGGGCAATGCAGCCATTACGGATCGTCAGAAACTTGCCAGTTTACTTTCCCTTATTCAGTCGGTGGGGGATTATAAGTATATCCTTCTGGATGTCTTTTTTGAGGAAGGGTATAGAACAGAAACAGATTCTTTGCTGTTCCACACCATTGCATCAATGGACAGGATCGTGATTCCCCGCCATCACGACGGGGTCCTGGCCGATTCCATCCTGATAGACAAGGCTGCTTTCGCAGACTATAAGACCACGCTGAAAGAGGACAATATTACCAAGTATCCTTTGCTGGATAAGGGTGGGGTCAATCCGTCTATTCCTTTGGTTATGTATTCAGACATGACGGGAAGAACCGTAAGAAAAAGGGGATTGCTCTATATGGACGGATATACACTCTCGCGAAGGGTTGTTTTCCCGAAAATGGAGGTTATGGTGGACATGCCATCTCGGACCGATAAAGCAGGAATCGCACAAATGGGAAAGCCATTCTTGAACATGGGGGCGGATATTTTGGACATCTATGATTTAGAAGATGATTGGGGGAGTGTGTTTGGTGGAAAAACCATTGTCATCGGTTCTTTTATAGATGAGGATATCCACCTGACCTATGCTGGAGATGCTCCGGGTTGTGTCATCAATTACAATGTGTTTGCCTCGCTTATGGGCGGCCGGCACAAGGTCCCATTACTGCTGATTCTGGTATACTTCTTGATTTTCTTCTCTATGTCCTGCCTGCTGCTTCGAAATGGTGATGCCGGAACGCAGTCGCTGGGATGGGTTTTGGCTAAATTGTTTGTCATCTACTCAGTAATATTGACGATTGTATGTATCTTAGTGTTCACTATTTGGGGGCAGGCTCACGATATTTTCATCACGTCGACCCTGTTCAGCATTGTGGACACTTTGAATCAGTGGATAACCAAAATAAGGAAAAATGCGTAAGGTTTTGTTACTCTTGCTTCTCTGCGTGACGACGACAGCCGTTGCCGAGGATTTTAAAATCCTTTTCGTGAATACCGGGACTATCCGAATCGGCGGGAAGGACTTGGAGAGGGGTGATGTATTCAGCGACTCCGACAAAATCGCCTGGACTGATGCGAAGCAGGCGGTGAAGGTGCTCTCGATGACCAGTCATAAACAATATGTTTTCGTCTCTACTGACTTCAATGAGAGGAAGCTGAAATCCGCTAAGGACTATCTTGTCAAGACAAACAGATTATCTACACGCGGAAGCGGCAGTCTATCAAGTGTCGGAAGGCAGATAGGAGAGACCTTATATGTGATCGATACGACCAGCGTTTCCATCAACTATACCCCAAATGAATCGGAATTTTTCTTCCTTCTCAGCAACGGAAGTCGTCACAAACTGGAGTATCAAGACGGGAATCTGCTGTTCTCGCCGGACATCTGGGACGGAGCTCAAGAATCAATGACCGTTGATTTATATTTCCGTCATTCAGATAACGAGGAGGAACTGGTCATTGAAGGTCTAAGTATCATCCCGCTTCCAGAAACGGTCCAGGCTAAAAAATCCCGACGTAGATAGGTCTCTTACTTAGTCAGCACATCCTTTCCAAACTGCTCCTTGATCAAAGACGCAGCCTTGCGCATCGCATCATCTAATCCGGATGTGCCTGGTATTAATTTAAAAAGATGATGAGTCTTCTTCCCGTCTATTATAGAACTCTTTACAACTTGAATTTTAATATCAGTGATAGAGGATAGGGGTATGTCAGCTTTTGTTTTACTATATAATGAAGGCGATCTGAACATGAATGCCAAAGGCTGAATGAGTACAGTGGGGATTGACTTAATCACTATACGTTTGTTGGTAAGATATAGGAAGGAAACTACACTGGGATAAATGCCATAGGTGATTTTTAATTTCGAAAGGACCAACTCACCTTTATAGAGTTCCATGTAGGTAGGAATAGGTTCATCGTCGTTGAATTTTGGGGCTTCCTCAGTTGGATTGTTTCTAGCGTCTATCTCTTGCTCAATTTCCTCTTTTTGGGGCACGGCTTCTCCATCAAGAATCTTTGCTTTTTCAGCATCGAATTCTTCCTGGGACAGGACTCCGGCATCAAGGAGTTCTTTAATCTTTTTCAGATATTGAACAGCTTCTGGTGTCATGGTCTAAAGGAATTAAGGAATCAATAATAACTGGCCAATTCATCCCAAGTATATGAAAACACATTTTGACCATGAATCTGGTAAACATAGTTAATCTGATTCCTGGCCATACACTGATAGAATGCTGTCTTTGTCTGGTTCCCCCTTCCGGCTGTAAGAAAGCCCTGCCTTGCATTTTGATAGAAAGAATCGTCGTAATTTGAATTGGCATACATGCCATATTGGCGACCGGACAAGTACCCCATCAACATATCCATCGAAGAATCCTTTTCCCCTGTATAATTGGAATAGACGGTATCCCCAACTCTTTTGATATCCATTTCTGAATTGTATCCCAGGGTTGCTATAAAGTTATCAATCTCTTCATATCTATTGTAAGAGTCATAAGAACCATCAGAGAAGAGACTCCCTAAAAGGGCGATTAGCACTAGGAAGCCGGCCAAACACCCAAGAACAATCCAGACAGTCTTTGATTTCTTTTTCTTCTTTTCACTATTCGCTGGCTTTGTATATACGGGATCCGTTTTCTTCTCTTCTCTCCTTGAAGAAGAATAAGAAGTGCCGCTAAACCCTGTACTAGAGATGACCTTCGCTTTTTCACGAGCGAACTCTTCTTCGCTTAGAATACCGGAATCCAACAACTCCTTGAGTTTGCGAAGTTGTTCAATCTGTTCTTCTTGTAACATATGCCTATCAATTATTATCTAATAATACAAAGATAAAAAAAATGATTTAATATATCAGCCAGTCTCGGAATTGGGGCCGGTGGTGGGGCGGACGCACTCTGAAAGTGCCAGTGGCTCGCAGAAGATCGCCTCACTGAGGTATTGCCTTCTTGTTGTAGTATGGCCTGAAGGGATCGTCCACTGTGACGCTTGCGGAGACGACGGGACAGGCGGCGAAGTAGCCGACAGCGGTTCCGTCGCCTCCTTTTATATTCGTCGGACAGTTGGCGGGCTGGGGTGAGAACAGGGAAATGGCGGCCATCGTCCCGTTGAGCAACACGGCCATAAGATAGTCGAAGTAATCCCTGCTGAGAGTAAGTGCCTCTAAAGTCACCACATCGCCTGTCTCAAGGTATTTCGCGCAGTCTCCGTAGAGTTCCTTAATCTGGGAGTATTGCATAAGGGTGGCAATAGGGAACCCATTGATGACATTGCCACTGAAATAGATATCATCTGTCACCTCGGCCATCTCGAATGGGTAAAATGCCCCATTGACTCCTGCCGTGACATAATAGTAATCAGTGGTTTCCATGTCCTCGCCCCAAATGGCTAGAGTCCAAAGGCTGTCCAGTCCCATGGTCTTATTCCCTGCGAAGGCATAGTCGACCGCGTCTAACCTGAATCCGTGATGAGGCATTGATGCGTCAGCTTCATAGATTTCTCCGTCAGGAAGCGCTATCCTGAGGTGATAGTCTCCTCCTTGCTCACCATGATATCCTGCTGGAGCTTCATATACTCCACATTCCTTCTCGGTGAAACGGATCTCATCTTTCCCGTCGCTGACTGTCACGATAGCTCCAGACACTCCGCGAGGGGAGTTCTCATCAAAGTAAGGAATAGTTTTGTTTAGAAGCACTCTCTGCTGCCGGTCCGCCCTATCGGTTATAAGAGCCTCGACCGCGAGACGTTCATAATGAACCCCATCGGAACGGAGATCAGTCTCCTCAGAACATGCGACTGCCATCAGGACGGAGCAAATGAATATTGATATACTTAAATATTTCATTGTCAGAATTTTATGTTGTAGGAAACCGATGGAATGACCGTAAACAGATAGACTTTTATCGCTTTGGCTGAATTATCCAAGCGATCATAATTGAAAGCTATGCTCCAGGCGTTGTGACGGGAATAAGCGTTGTAGAATGAAAGGTTCCATTCTCCGCTCCAGCGTTTGCCTTCGGCTCTTCCGGCGGTCCGGTAAGTCAGAGAGAGGTCCAGTCTATGGTAGTCCGGCAGCCTGTCGTTGTTTCTTTCGGAGTAAACAGGCACCCAAGAACCCATGTGAGTATATCTTCCGATAGGGTATGTGGTGGGAGACCCGCTATAGAAAACCCATTCCGTAGATGCGGACAGCCTTTTGTTGAAGTCGTAGGTCAAGACAAAGTTGACCGCATGCTCATGGTTCAGAGGTGAGCGATACTCCTTCCCGCCGTTCAATTCAGGGATGTCGTATAGAGCCCTTGACCAAGTGTAAGAAATCCAGCCGTTCCATTTGTCAAACTCGTACTTGAGCATTGTCTCGATGCCATAGGAGGTCGAACTGCCGCTCCTTAGAAGTCCCTCCCGGTCCACGTTATCAAGGACTATTCCTGGATTCTCGACAAAGTCAATAACGTTCTTGCCGCTTTTGTGAAAACCTTCGACAGAAGCCTCCAGAGCCTCGTCAGCGAATAAAGCGTTGATGCCAAGTGAGAACTGGTCAGAGAGCTGAGGTTTGGTGTTTGGTGATGCTGTGAACCAGGTGTCAATAGGGCTACCTGTGATGCTTATACGAGCCTGTTGGAGGTATTGGTACGAACGGGAATACGCCCCTTTGACTGACCAATCCTTCCCGAGTGGCAATGAGGCGGAGATTCTCGGTTCAAGTCCGTTGTATGTCTTGATCCGCTCACCTTTCGGTATGTCGGTGACTGAAGTCAACTTATGGGTAACCGGGTCGAAGTATCTCTGGGTGGTTCCACCGAGAGTCGTGAAAGAGGAGAACCTAAGACCGTATCTCACTGTCAGATTCCATATCTTTTGCTCATTCTGGATATATGCGGAGGGCTGGACGGCATAGGTCGAAGGCATAACGACATTGTTGACAACCGTTGTGCCACCTCGTGGCTTGCACTCGCCAGGAGCTATTGAGTAATAGGCCATTCCCAGCCCTGCCTGAATTGTGTTTCTGGGATTGACGTACCAGGTCCATCCCGCTTTGAGACCTGTCTCCCTGATGCTTTGGATATAGTCGAATAAAGCTTCGCTCATATCTCCGGACAGCGTGTTCCGGTAAATAGAGTTGTATAGAGTAACATCTGAGGTCAGTTTATGTCCGTACACATGATTCCACCTCAAAGACTGGGTATGATTGGCGAAACCGAAATCCATCTTTCCCATGTCGAACTCCTCCATTCCGAGGCCGAACACGTCCTTGCCGTCAAAGGCGCCTAGATAAAGCCTGTCATTCTTCCCGGCTATCCAGGTCAGTTTGGTATTGAGATCATAGAAGTACATCTTTGTGTGTTCCGGAAGGTTGTCACCAAGGAGAGGAAAGAAGAGGTCTATATAGGTTCTTCTGCCGGCAGCCATGAAAGATAGTTTCTCAGGAATAATCGGGCCTTCCATGAATACTTTTGATGTTATCAGTCCGAAAGACGCGTTACCCCCGAACTCACGGTTGTTCCCGTCCTTCCCGCTGATGTCGAGGATTGATGAGATCCTGCCTCCGTACATTGCCGGAAAATCCCCTTTGTAAAGTTCCGCTCCACGAATAGCGTCACTGTTGAACATAGATAAGAAGCCAAGGAAGTGTCCGCAGTTATAAACCGGGGCTCCGTCTATCAATATAAGGTTCTGGTCCACGCCACCTCCTCTGACACTGAATCCCGTGGCTCCCTCACTAGGGGTCTGTACTCCTGGCATCATTTGAATAACCCGGATTATATCGTTCTCGCCCATAAGTGCGGGAAGGCTTTTGACTAGTGTCGCGTCAACCCTCTGCTTTCCCATTTGCGGGATTTTCAGATCGTCCCTTTTAGTCTTTGAGAAGACCGTGGCAGCCTCCAAGGTCTCGTTGTCGGGTTCCATGTCGAAGTCTTCGATCCGGGAAGATGTGACTGTGAAAGATCTCTCTATAGTCTTGTATCCCGTGAAGGAGCAAAGGAGGGCCACTTCACCTTTATCCAACGCCAATGAGTAGTATCCGGAATTGTCGGCGGAAACTCCTGATTTCTTGTCTTTTGTGAATATGACGGCTCCTGTCAGCGGCTCTCCGCTGGAAGCGTCCCGGACATGTCCGGACACGATTGCCTTCCGGCCTTGTGAATGTAGGGGAAAGGCAGTCAGGATTGCCACAAATGTTACTATCCCAAGTATGAAAAATCGCCTCATTCTTTTTTCTTTCTAGTTGCGAAGATACTATCATGATTTCGCAATCCGGTTGCATTCTCAAGGATAATCGTTATATTTGATATTCGGATAGAACTAATCATAATGAGGTTTTCCCGCTCTCTCACGATTCTCACGCTGGTGGTCTTGCTGCTGGCTTTGCTGGATTTGTGTTGCGGAGGCACGGGATTCGGTTTACCTGACAATGTGATATTCATGAAGTTGAGGTTGCCGAGGATGCTGACGGCTATTCTGGCTGGAGCATCGCTCGCTCTTGCCGGACTCCAGATGCAAGGCATATTCCGGAATCCTTTGGCTGACCCTCATATTATGGGCGTCAGCGCCGGGGCAGGAACCGGAGCGGCTGTGGCAACCCTTCTGATAGGGACATCGCTTCCCGCCGCTTTATCTGGTCTCACAGTAGTCTCGGCAGCCTTTGTCGGAGCACTGGTCACTTCAGCTTTGGTGCTCCTGGTCTCATCCAGGCTCCATAGCGCAGCAACCTTGCTGATCTTCGGTGTGATGCTCGGATTCGTCTTCAGCGCGATCACTTCGATTCTTGAATATTCGGCCAACGCCGAGAGTCTGAAGGTGTTCTACAGCTGGTCGGCTGGTAGCTTCGTGGGCAACGGATATGACGGGATAATCATTATCGCCATCGCCATGCTTGCCGGCCTGATTCTGGCTTTGCTAAACCATCGCGGCCTTGATGTCGCTCTCTTTGGTGATGAATATGCCGCACTTGCCGGAGCGAATCCCTCTCGTATCAGAAATATCTCAATGATAGGGAGTTGCCTGATGGCTGGAGCCGTCACGGCTTTCTGTGGGCCTATAGGATTCGTCGGAATTGTCGCCCCGCACATCTCGAGAGCTCTTACAGGTTCCTCAGTCCATCTAAGGACTATTCCTGCCACACTGCTTGTCGGCGCTGGTTTGTCACTCGTGGCGGATATTTTTTCACAGGTGTTCCCGGTGCCACTTCCTGTCGGCAGCACCATGGCCATAATCGGCATTCCTATAATCCTTTATATTCTGCTCCTGAAATGATCAAGGCCACTGACATAATCGTCGGCTATCCCTCTGGGCATGCGGCAGGGCGACCTCTGGCGAGCATTTACCCGGATAGGGCGCGAAGCGCAGCGAGACAGAGGTCGACCCTGCCGCCGTCAGTCGCAGGGCCGCTGAGTTTCAGCTTCGAGGATGGGGAGTGCGTGATGCTGAGGGGCAGGAACGGCAGCGGCAAGACCACCTTGATGAAGACCTTGGCCGGACTGTTGAAACCTCTCTCAGGCTCATTTGAGACAGGAGGAGAAGCGGTCTTGGTCCCTACAAGGATTCCCAAAGTCAAAGGCTTCACCGTCGAGGAATTTATCAGGACAGGAATGCTCGCCGAGTTCGGAGCGTTCAAAAGGCTGGACAAGAGATCCGAATCGGATATCGCTGAGGCTATCAAGATGATGGATCTCAACGCGTTGTCTGCCAAGGATATATCCAGGATCAGCGATGGAGAGTTCCAGAAAGCATGTATCGCCACGGCATTGACCAAGAAGGCTAATGTCATAATGCTCGACGAGCCGACCGCGTTCCTCGATGTGGAGAACAGGGTGATGGTCCTCCAGACCCTTCAGCGCCTAGCCCATGAGACAGGCTCGACAGTCATATTCTCAACCCATGACATCCATGACGGAGCCATTTATTCTGACACCGTTTTGGCGTTGTGATACCTATTCTTTCTTGAAAGCCAGATTCGCGGTCTGATAGAAGGCCTGCGCTTCCTGCAGGACATCCTCTCTTGGCTGGTCCATCAAAGTCTCATCGTAAACCCAACCATCGCGCTGGGTGACAGCAAATTGCTGGAAGCGACGGACGGGGGAGAGCACTGTGAGCACACCGTCAGAATAATACCCCAGATCCTGGTATGTGGCCATGAACGTCCGCTCCTTGAAATCATCAGCTAGCACGTCCCTTCCGTAGAACGGGGCGTCATACGAGAAGTGCAGCAAGGACAGCAACGTGGGTATGATGTCAATCTGTGAGCAAACCTTGTCCACGTACCGTGGCTCTATAAAGCCAGGCGAATAAATGATCGCGGGAATATGGTAGCAGTCCATCGGCAGGGAAGTCTTGCCGGCAGACGAGGCGCAATGGTCAGCCATTATGATGAAGACAGTCTCCGGGAACCAGGGCTTTTCAGAAGCGGTGGCGATGAACTGCCCGATGGCCCAGTCAGTATATTTGACCGCGGCATGGCGGCTCATCGGATTGCCATCGTATTGGATCCGGCCTTCCGGATAGGTGTACGGGCGGTGGTTGGAGATGGTCATGATCTGGGCGAAAAATGGCTCCCCAGCGGCCCAGGACGCGTCAAATCGCTTAATTGCCTCACGGTAGGAATCCTCATCGGAAGTGCCCCATATATTCGAGAACACTATAGCGTCCTTGTCATAAGTCTTCTTGTCGACAATCTCATAGCCGCAGTTGCCGTAGAAAGCGCCCATATTGTCGAAATAACTGTCGCCACCATAGATGAAACTGGTGTGATAACCATTTTGGCGGAACACGCTTCCAGTCGAGAACAAGCCGGTATTGTCCGGGCGTTTGACCAGGCTCTCGCCTGATGATGGCGGGATGTTAAGGGTCACAGCCTCCAGGCCGCGGACAGTACGGTTGCCTGTGGCATAAAGATTATCAAAGACAAGGCTCTCTTCCAGCAACTCGTCCAGATATGGAGTGATCCCGTCTTTCGATCCGTACCGGGTCAGGAAATCAGCGCTGAGGCTTTCCACGGTGATCAGTACGACATTCTTTTTTACGGGTGGAAGGCTATCTCTAACAGTCTGGATACCATCTTCGTTTTGTCCGCACATTTGTCGCTTCATCGCCTCAGCCTCAGACCGCGGGATCATCGCGTAGAACTGCTCGTAGTCCAACTCATTGGACGCGAATGCCTCCAGGAAATCCCAGCATCCGTTCTCTTGTATCTGGGTGGCGAAGAGATTCTCCCCGCCGAAATGCCGGTAACCATAATGCAGCCAACCGTAGCTGATCATGCAGGAGACCACTAGTGCGGCCAGGGTCAGTCCCCATCGCTTCCAGCTGGAGATGCCGCTCTGATTGACATCCTTACCTCGCGTTATTAACCAGCAAATCCCGCCTGAAACCAAAAGCATGGCCAGGATTATCCAGAACATGGGATAAGACTCGAAGATGTTGCCGATGACCTCGTTGGTATATACCAGATAATCAACAGCAATGAAATTGAACCGCACGCCGAATTCGCTCCAGAACACGACCTCGCTGATCGCTATTGTGATGGCGCAGCAGGCGTAGAGCATCATCATTATCCATATGGCAGCTGTCCTCCAACCTTTCCGAACCTTCGGAAAGAACATCTTGATTGTCAAGCAGATCCATAGGAATGCCAACACGGCGTTGACAATCCTGGGCATCGGCCCGCCATATTCGTCCGTGATGTCGTTGAAGAAAAGGATATATGCGGTCAGAAGCGTCATGCCGCCCCACAATATCCATTTATATGGCTTGCGGTACTTGTCATCCGTCAGGAAGGTATAGAAAATAAAGGCAGGCACAAGGGCTATAGCAGTGAAAGCCAGGTCGTTAAGGAATCCAAGCCCGAATATCTTCAGCCAGTCGGCCCAGCCCCAGTCTACAACTGTGAGGGGGTGCAGGATCAGGACAATCCGGATCAAGAAACCCAGAATCAATGTGAGGCAAAGAAAACGGGGCGCGAAAAACGCGAACCAATCAGTGACTTTTTGTTTGTTCATCTCCAATCAGATTTTTCTTCCTTTCGGGACAATGACCCGCAAAGCGGCAGGCGCTACTTCAACGGTAATATCCGTTCCTTTCATACAAGGATCCCCATCGTGGTGGGCCGGCCCTGTCGAGGAACGGTGGATTGTGATTCTCTTTCCTCGCAGCATTACTGTTCGTCGGCTCTTATGAGCGAATCCGGTCAGCAAGCGGGTCGCCAGCATTGGAATCTCCCAGGTACGGAAAGGCTTGACAATAGTGATATCCAAAGTCCCATCCGTGAGCGATGCAAGCGAGCAAATCCTGGCTTGGTTACCCCACTGGTTGGCGTTTCCGACCGTCACGAACACCGCTGGTGTGACCAGTATCTGGCCGTCAATATCAATTGTGTAGGTGTCAGGGGTGAAATGCCGCCATATTTTCCATGCAAGGGAAATATAAGTCCAGAGTCCGCGCCTGTCGGCCTTGTCAAACTGCCAGGCAACCTCCGCGTCCAGGCCGACTCCCGTAGTGCAGAAGAAGGGCTTTCCGTCAAGGAGTCCGTAATCCATTGAGGCGGTAATGCCTTCCTCAAGTGTGCGCAGGGCATTCTCAGTCCTGCGGCTGATACCTAGATGAAGCGCCAATCCGTCCCCGCTGCCACAAGGAATAATACCCAGAGTCTTATCCGTACCGATAAGACCCTGGGACACTTCACTTACCGTCCCGTCCCCACCTACCGCGACGACGATGTCAGCATCGGTCGTACGTGCAATCTCGGTGGCATGGCCGGGACGTTTGGTGAATACGGTCTCATACGCGAAGTTGTGTCGCGCGATAGCCTTTAAAATGGATCCCTTGTCTTTCCCGCCGGAAAGCGGGTTGACAACGAAGCAGATTTTTCTCACCTAAGTGACTGACAGGGAAATCAGTAGCTCTGGGCGATGGCGATAAAGTCGTCAGCCTTGAGGGCGGCGCCACCGATCAGGCCACCGTCGATGTCCTTCTGTGCGAAGAGCTCCTTGGCATTGGAGGGCTTGCAACTTCCACCGTAGAGGATGGTGGTGTCCTCGGCCACGGTCTCGCCGAACTTTCCGCAAAGGACCTGGCGGATGCAAGCGTGGATCTCCTCAGCCTGCTCAGCGGTAGCGGTCTTGCCGGTGCCGATGGCCCAGACGGGCTCGTAGGCAACAACGATCTTGGCCATATCTTCGGCGGTGAAATTGAACAGCACGTTCTCGATCTGGGTCTTCACAACCTCGAAGTGCTTGCCGGCCTCCCTCTCATCGAGGTTCTCACCGACACAGAGGATGACACCCAGGCCGGCGCCGAGGGCGAGCTTAACCTTTTCGACAAGTTTCTCGTCGGTCTCACCATAATACTGCCTTCTCTCGGAGTGGCCGAGGATGGTCCACTGGCAACCGACAGAAGTCAGCATGCCGACCGAGACCTCACCAGTGTAGGCGCCCTTCTCGTGGTCAGCGCAGTTCTGGGCTGAAACCTCGACCTTGGAGCCCTTAACTGCCTCAGCGACAGCGCAGAGGTGTGTGAAAGGAGCGGCAACGATAAGGCCGACATTCTCGGGGGTCTCAACTGATTTGGCGGCGACAGCCTTGGCGAGCTCAATACCTTCCTGGAGATTGGTGTTCATCTTCCAGTTTCCGGCGACGATTTTCTTTCTCATTTCTGTATTCTTTAGATTGTTAATTTCTTTACAGTCTACAAATTTAACTTATTTTTACCTAAATTCGCGAGATTTAATAAGAAAACATATTCATACGATGAAGAATTTCGTTGAGGAACTGAGATGGAGAGGCATGATCCAGGACATCATGCCCGGGACTGAGGAGAAACTTATGGAAGGTCCGCAGGCCGCTTATGTCGGAATCGATCCGACAGCAGACTCCCTGCACATCGGCCATCTTGTCAGCATAATGATATTGAGGCATTTCCAGCAGTGCGGTCATAAGCCTATCGCCTTGATCGGCGGAGCCACCGGCATGATCGGCGACCCTTCGATGAAGTCCCAGGAGCGCAAGCTTCTCGATGAGGAGACCCTCCTTCACAATATCGAGGGTATCCGCGCCCAGCTCTCCAAGATTCTCGACTTCGATTCCGATGCTCCCAACAAGGCGGAGCTTGTCAACAACTATGACTGGATGAAGGGATATTCCTTCCTCAATTTCATCCGCGATATCGGTAAGCACATCACTGTCAACTACATGATGGCGAAGGATTCCGTGAAGAAGCGTCTTTCCGACGAGTCTCGTGAGGGAATGTCTTTCACTGAGTTCAGCTACCAGCTTCTTCAGGGATATGACTATCTCTGGTTGTATGAGCATAAAGGCTGCCGCCTCCAGCTTGGCGGAAGCGATCAGTGGGGCAATATCACCACCGGAACCGAGCTGATCCGCAGGATCCTCGGCAAGACCGACGCTTTCGCCTTGACATGCCCTCTCGTGAAGAAGGCTGACGGCACCAAGTTCGGTAAGACTGAGAAAGGCAACATCTGGCTCGATCCCGAGAAGACCTCCCCTTATGAGTTCTACCAGTTCTGGCTCAATGTGAGTGACGAGGACGCCGAGAGATACATCAAGATATTCACTATGCTTCCCAAGGAGACCATTGACGCCGCCATTGCTGAGCATAGGGCGGATCCTGGCCGCAGGACCCTCCAGCAGCTCCTTGCTAAGGAGATCACAACCATGATCCATGGCGCCGATGAATATGACAACGCTGTCTCCGCCTCCAAGATGCTGTTCGGCAACTCGACTTCCGAGGAGCTTCGCAAGCTTGACGAGAAGACCTTCTTGGCCGTTTTCGCCGGAGTTCCCACCTTCGATGTGCCCAGGACAGAGTTGCCTTGCAATATCCTCGATTTCCTCGCTGTCAAGACCCAGGTTTTCCCATCCAAGGGTGAGGCCAGGAAGATGACTGTCGGTAACGGAGTGTCTATCAACAAGGATAAGGTCACTGACATCGAGTATCAGATATCGGAGAATGACATTGTGGACGGGAAGTATATCCTCGCCCAGAAAGGAAAGAAGAACTATTTCATTATCAATATTATCTAGTTATGGAGAAACAGGCCACAACCAGACAGCTCAAGGTCGCCCGCGAGATCCAGAAGGACCTCGCCGAGATCATCAGGAGCAAGGGCATGGCCTTCTTCGGAGGAGCCATGGTCACGGTGAGTGAGGTCAGGGTCAGCCCTGATCTTTCTGTCGCCAAGACGTATGTCAGTATATTCCCCTCAGCGAAGCAGGAGGAGGTGATGAAGATTTTGAATGACAATATGCGTGAGCTTCGTGGCGCCCTCGGCCGCCAGGTCGGTAGGCAGCTAAGGATAGTTCCCGAGATAGTGTTCTATCTTGACACCTCGCTCGATTACGCCGAGCACATCGAGGAACTGCTGAAGAAATAGAGTTTACCTTAAAATGCAGACGGTGACCCCCGTCTGTATTTTTTTATCCCCGCACCAAAGCCAATAGCGGTCTTTCTCGGCTTTCGCGACCTCGAACCGACCCTTGATGGATTTCGTGCCGCCTGCGGTGGTCCATGTGATAGTGGCGTCTATTTTCTGGCCGATCGATGATGGGATGGAAGAACAATTGACAATGTAATAACTCTTCATCTGGTCATCGGAGACCTGGAATTCCCTGGTTGTAGGATTGTATCCAAGTTGCCAGGTTAGGGGATCATAGGTGTGGATCACACTCCCGGCGACCTTCAACTGCACCTGTGACCCGGCAATGAACGAGCTGTCCGGCTCAAGATTGCGGTTGCAGGAGGCCAGGCTCAGCAACGAAGTGATAATCAGGAATATCCTTAACCAGGTTCTCATCATTGGATAGTTATTTCTTTAGCCAGTATATCGGTCGAACCGTCGGAATTATAGACCACAGCCTTTAGAGTCCCGGATTTGACCGGGTGGAAGTACCCGCTGCCGTCAGTGTGGACAGACGCTCCATCGTAGCTCCAGCTGATTCTCCTGCCGATAGCATTGAATACCCTGAGCGGGAGACCGACACCTGCGGGGAACCGTCCACCGGTCCTGTAACCGGACAAATAGTCAAGATAGATGTATGGCTTGCTACCGGATTGTTCCGCCTTAGTCAGGAAGTCTCCTGTGACGGTCTCTCCAGTCACACCGCCCCTGGTGAATGTCACATTGACTGTGTAAGCCGTAGTGGGGGAGAGCCCTTCCAATGTGAGGGCAAACTTGCCTTTCTCATAAGGCATGACGGTCTCAGTCTTCATGCTCCCGGAAGTCTTGCCCCAGGTGACAGTGGCTTCTCCGTCAAACCCCGCCACGTCAGACTCCCAGGTCATGATAGCGGCATCCTGGTACACTTCGGCCTTGAGATCTATCGCCTTTGGCACTATATCAGCGCTGTTGTACACGACGAAAGTGACTTTGTCCCCCGACCTGGTGATGTTGGATATGGCGAAAGGAGGCTCAGTGCCGTCGTTGAACTTGAAAGCGGGGGATGAGAACGCCGAGAATGAATTGATGGTCCTGAACGGGAAGAAGGCCTGCCTGACCTCAATGGCGTCGGAAGATGTCTCCATCATGTCAGCGCACTCGAAATCCGGGTTGCAGTTGACTTCATTCGATTCCCAGCGATATAATGCCGTCACCTCTCTTTCCGCGTCGTCAGACCATCCGGCCATGTGCTTGCTCATGTCCACATGGTAAATCGCCAGACCGCTCCCGCCGATATATGCGTCCCAGCCTTTCTGTGCCCTGCATTCGAAGAGGAAGAAATCATCTTTTTCTTTGGGGTTCTCCAGGATAAGGTATCGGCCGTTCTCGGTGATCGGTTCCAAGGTATATTTACCGAGCGCCATCTTCTCCGGCTTGCCTATTCCCAGAATCTCCCTGTCAATGGCGTTGTAAGCTGGAGGAGTCTTTCCATTATCGTTGAAATTGCCGCTATCCATAAGTGCGGTAGAAGCCCAAAGACTATTAGATACCCCTCCGCTTCCTTCCTCATCTGTGTCATAATAGTCTTCGAGTCCAAGAGTGTGGCTGTACTCGTGACAGAACGTGCCAATCGAGCAAAGCCCCCACACAAGTTGCCCGTGGCTATTCTGGCTTTGAACGGTCAACTCTGTCGACAGCGCATATGAATAGACCCTTTTCCCGTCGAGAGAAAGGTTGGGGACGGTCCATTGGTGAGGCCACATGCAGTCAGAGTCAGCACCTTCCGCCTCGCTCTTGCCGGCGACAATCACGAAAACGTTGTCCACAATGCCATCGCCATCATCGTCAAACTGAGAGAAATCCACAAAGGGATCAGACAGCAGGCAGGCGTCCCTTACAAGTTCCCTCGGGTTTATATCTTGCCCGGCTTTGTCATCCTCATTTTTCCCATAATAGTCGTGATTCTTCGGCAAAGTTACTATCGGCCCAATGGTGAAATTAAATTCATAACTACCGTTGAACTGGTCGTTGAAATAGTCCAGGACGCTTTTTGAGCCTGGTTTGGTGATAAGGTCGACTATATCTTGTCGTCGGGATTCACCACCGATGAAGCTGATGTCCTGGAACTGGGCAAGAATGACAACGCAATGCTTTTTCACAGGAGAATCCGCCCTTGTCGCTGGTTTGAAACGGATTGACTCCTTACGTTCCCTTCGTATCCCGGAGGTCTTGTCCCTAAGCGTGTTCCATGGAATTCTACGGCTATCTCTTAAAATAGAGTCAGGAGCTTTCTCTCCCGGTTTGAAACCGCTGCTTACCCTGCCGCCGTCAGCCTTGAAAGTCGCCAGACGGTAGAAGCCGTCGTCGCATTTGATCACCGCACAGCCATCCTCCGTGGTAAGGACCTTGCTAAACTCATCACCCTTCAGTCTCGCCATAAAAGACGAGCCGTCGGGTTGGAACATCAGGAAAGTCCCCTTCCTTGGTGCTGATGCCCAGGAACTTACGCAAAGGAAGCAAATGAAAAGTATTGAGTATAAGTAACGCTTCATCAAAGAAAAGCGGCCGCCTGGATGGTGGCCGCTCGCAATTGTTTGTTGCGGAATTACTTCTTGGCTTCAGTGACGGAAACTTTCCTGAACTCCTTGAGGTCCTTCATGAGGTCAAGGGCAGCCTTGCGGGCGCGGGCGCCAGCGGCCTTGTTTCCCTTCTCAACCTGAGCGTCGGCGTTCACAACGAAAGCCTCGATCTCTGCTTTGATTTGTGCGACAAGATTCTTCATTTCTTTAAAATTATTTAGTGAATAGTTGATATATAACGCTTTGTGTTGTATTCCATCATTACTTCATGCGCCTTGCAATATATGTAAAAAAACGGAATAAACAAATAAAAATCGCCAAAATATGGCTATTTCCGGGTATTGAGGAAGTTCATGGCCCTGTCCGGACCGATTGTGGAATAATTCTTTATTCCCTCAATCACCTTGTCGCAAATCTCAGGTATAGCGGTTTTCTGCTCATCGGTGAAGGACCCTAAGACATAGTCGACCTGACTGCCTTGGGCGAAGTCATTCCCTACACCGATCCTGATTCTGGTCCACTGCGTGCTGTCCAGGCGGAATTCAATATCTCTCAATCCGTTATGCCCACCATTGCTTCCATTTTTCCTCATGCGGATCGTGCCGAAAGGCAAGTTGATGTCGTCGCAGACGACCACCAGGTTCTCAATAGGAAGCTTTAGCTTGTCCATCCAGTACCTGACAGCGTTACCGCTGAGGTTCATATAAGTGGATGGCTTGAGAAGATAGAATTTCCTGCCCTTGAAAGACACTTCGGCGACATCGCCGTAACGCTGGGTGGAAAAAGAAGCATTGGATGCCTCGGACCAGGCATCCAATACCATAAAACCAATGTTATGTCTGGTTGAAGCGTACTCCGCACCTATGTTTCCGAGACCGGCGACAAGGTAGTTCATACCAGGATCAACTTCAGGCCGCTTTTTACTCAGCAGCGCCCTCAGCACCTTCAGCATCACCAGATACCTGAGCGGACATGTTGCGGGTAGCCTTGACGGTGCAGATAATGGTGTCCTTAGGGGAGACCACGCTGACACCCTCGAGCTTGATGTCACCGGCGACAATACGCTTCTCGATGTCGAGAGGGGTCACGTCGATGTTGATATTGTCAGGAAGATCCTTCATCAGGGCGCTGATCTTGACGAACCTGGAGACAAGGACGAATTTTCCTCCCTTCTGGACTCCCACAGGGTGGCCGCTGACAGTGATAGGAACCTTGATGGCGATAGGCTTGTCCTCAGAGACGGCGAGGAAATCGACATGGAGGCAGTTGTCCTTGACAGGATGGAACTGAAGCTCATGGACGACAGCCTCATAGGCCTTACCGTTGTCGAGCTTGATGTCGATGATAAAGGAAGCGGGGGTGTTGGTGATACCCTGGAGGTCCTTGTCGTTGACAGTGAAGAGGACATTCTCCATTCCCTGACCATAAAGGTTGCAAGGGACAAGACCCTGCTTGCGGATCGCTTTGATGACGGCTTTGTTGCCGACCTCACGGACTTTGCCGTTGATTTCGAAATGTTTCATTGTACTTTGTTTAAAATGTGTTACTCAACCCCGGGCGGGCCGGGGCCCCATTGCACCAAAAACGCCAGCGCGTTTTTAAGCGGCGGCAAAGATAGGAATTAATTATTTATCGCGCAATTATTTTACTAGTCCGACAGCCTTGTTCCAAGGCTCATTTAAATAATATGAATCCAGGAGTGGTGTGCCGGCGACTGGAAGGTACATGCTCAGGCCTGAATAAGTCTTGATGTCGAAACTGCTGATAAATGAAGGGGTAGCTGCCCTGTACACTATACAATCGCTTATCGCATGAGACAATCTTGCCATATCCGCTTCAGAGACTCCGCTTTGCGCGAATATGTCTTCCAGGTCATAGAAATAGTGCCTGTTCTGCCTGAAATACCCCTGGATCTGTCTGGCTGGAGCGTGCGCGAGGCTATCTGAATATGTTGAGATAAGATCCTTGCAAACCTCGGCCAGATTGTCAAGACCATCAGTCCTGAGGAGAGTCACAGTAGCGGAGCGATAGTCTCCGGACTGTGTGTTGTACCTATCGAAAGAGTCTTTGAATAGTCCCTGGAGATCGGATGTGGGACCTTTAATAAGAAAGTCCGCGATTTTTGTATAATCATACATGCCGGCCGCGAGGACTTCGGCAGGTGATATGCCCAGGAAGTCGGCTTTGTCCTTCAAGGCATACGCTACTTCGATCCCGCCGCTGAAACACATGTCAAACAGCAGGAAGTCCAGATGGAAGGGGATGCCATCAACAAACTCCGCGACAGTCATCTCGACGTCCCCGGACGACATCTTGTCCTGGCCTATGCTGCGCACCATCCCGGCATAAGGGTCATCACGCTCCATGATGTCCGTGGGGATCTCGTAAGCGATTGATCTTCTGGACATTTTCCGCCCATCGGACCTGTGGCTGCTCTCGAAACTTGAGGGACTGTTGTAATACCCTGGAGGAAGCCATCCGGAGCCGTGGGAGGAGTACTCCAAGGAATAACCTTTAGCTGGGAACATTGATTTTACCAGCGACAGGACATCTCTCATAGTGGCGCTGGAAGTCGCGACTGTAGAGGCTGGATATGTCTTGAGTGTGTCTGAGACGACGTTGCCCTCAGAGTCCTTATAAAGCCTTCTCAAATAGGATGGGACATCCTTGTAATTGGCATTGAGCGCTAGTTTGGAGAACACAAGAAGCACATTCTCATGTCTTCCTCCTCCAGGGATAAGACCTGCGGGAAGCTCTTCTTCCATATTTCTGGTAAGGTCATAGTTGAGGGAGTTGAAACCGCATTCGTAGAACAGGAGTACCCGCCGGGTCTCCTCCATGGGCTCACGTCCACCGCGGGGATTATAATTTATACCTTCGTCTGCCGGATCGATCTTGAGGTCGGGATCTTTCTCGCAGAATGTGAATGCGAGAGAAGCCACCAGGATCGTCACGGCACGGGCTATGATGTATAAAAACCTTGTTTCGCGCATAGTCAAAGTCGTTTCTGCCACAAACTGTGCCAGAATCACAAAAATATAAAGAATTCCTGAATATCGCGTATCTTTACATCATGAAAACATTGGTTGACGAGTTCGCTGACATAAAGATAATGCGTTTCGAGGTTCCAGGGTGGGATGGTTTGACTATGCGTCAGAAGGCATATGCCTACCATCTGGCTGAGGCCGCGAAACTTGGAAGGGACATGACTTGGGACCAGTATTGCGAATGGAATCTCAAGATCAGGCACGTTGTGGAGGATATATTGGAAAAATACGAAGGTGACAGGGAGCGTCAGGAATTCTCGGCTTTCCTCATTTACGCCAAGCGCCTTTTCTTTTCGAGCGGTTTTCATCACCATTACGCTGAGGACAAGTTTTTCCCTGACTGTCCGAAAGATTATTTCCGTTCTTTGATGGAAGCTTCTGGTGACGGGAAGGTCGCGGATGAGTTGCTCGAGGTTATATATTCCCCGGATATTTGCCCACGCCGTAGGTCAGACTCGACTGAAGGTGATATTGTGGCGCTGTCCTCCGTCAATTTTTACGAGGGAGTCTCAAGGTCGGAGGTCGAAGATTATTACGCTTCGGTCGAGGAACCTGACGATTCCAGGCCTGTCGCTCATGGACTCAATACGAAGATTGTCAAGGAGAACGGCAAGGTCATCGAGAAGCCATGGCGCTCCGGCGGCTTATACGGAGCGGCTATAGACAGGGTTGTCGAGGAGCTTTTAAAAGCTGCGGAACTAGCTGAGAATGAGACTCAAAAAGCTGCCATTGAATTGCTTGTCGAGTATTACCGCACAGGAAATCTCAAGTTGTGGGACGAGTTTAATGTGGCCTGGGTGGGGGAGACCGGCGGCACAGTGGATTTCATCAATGGCTTTATAGAGGATTATGACGACCCGCTAGGCAGGAAGGCAACCTGGGAGGGCTATGTCCACATAAAGGATCATGAGGCCTCGATGAGGACTGAGGTTTTAAGCTCCAATGCCCAGTGGTTTGAGGACCATTCTCCTGTTGATCCCAGGTTCAGGAAACCCCATGTCAAAGGGGTATCCGCGAAGGTCGTGACCGCTGTCGCGCTTGGCGGCGCGACTTATCCCACCACCCCGATAGGAATCAATCTCCCTAACGCCGAGTGGATCAGGAAAGAATACGGCTCGAAGTCAGTTACCATATCCAACATCACAAAGGCTTATGACAAGGCGGCACTTGAGGCGCCTAGGAGCGCGTTGGAAGAGTTCGCTTTCGACCAGGCCGAGATTGACGCCTACAAGAAATACGGCAGTCACGACGACGAGATCCATACCGACCTCCATGAATGTCTAGGCCATGGCTCCGGGCAACTTCTCCCAGGAGTTTCCCCTAATGCTCTCGGAGAGTATCAGAGCACTTTGGAGGAGGCCAGGGCGGATCTTTTCGGACTTTATTATATAGCTGATCCTAAGCTTGTCGAGTTGGGCATAATGCCGGATGACGAGGCCTGGAAGCCGGCGTATTCCAGCTATATCAGAAATGGATTGTTCACCCAGTTCTCGAGGATTGAGCTTGGGAAAAAGATAACCGAGGCTCACATGCGTAACCGGAAGCTGATCGCTCAATGGTGCTACGAGAAAGGATCAGCGGACAATGTGATAGAGAAGAAGGTCAGGGACGGCAAGACATATTTCGTGGTCAATGACTTCCAGAAGCTCAGAGGACTTTTCGCGACCCTTTTGGCGGAGGTGCAGAGGATAAAATCGGAAGGGGACTATGAGGCCGGAAAATCGCTTGTTGAGGGGTATGGGGTTGAGATAGATCCGGAACTTCACAGGGAAGTCCGGGAGCGGTATCAGGCTCTTGGGCTTAAGCCTTACGGAGGATTTGTCAATCCTGAGATTGTTCCTGTGGTTAAGCAAGGGGAAGTCGTTGATTATGAGATTGTTCCCGTTGCGGATTACCTCGCTCAGCAGCTTGAGTACGGAAAGAAATACAGAACCTTATAGCCATGGATCTGACACATAAGATACTCTCGGATTATTCTTACTATCTGAGAATCGAAAGGGCCATGTCCCCGAACACTGTCGAAGCCTATACATCCGACATCGAGGCTTTCTTTGACCGGGTTGGAATCGAGCCTGCCCAAGTCTCCAGCAAGGATATTCTGGATTACCTCACCGCAAGTGACAGGCTCTCAAAAAGATCCCAGTCAAGACTTCTCAGTTCCCTGCGTTCTTTCTTCGACTGGCTTGTCCTTGAGGGTGACCGGAAGGATAACCCGTGTGATGCTGTTGATTCCCCGAAACTCGGCCGTTACCTTCCTGAGGTGCTGTCTGTGGAGGAGGTCTCTGCCATCATCGCTTCTGTCGATCTTTCCACTTGGAACGGAAAAAGGGACAGGGCGATATTGGAAGTACTTTATGGTTGCGGGTTGAGGGTCTCGGAGGCGGCAGGCCTGAAGATTTCTCAACTATTTATGGATGAGGGGTTTGTGCGGATTGTCGGCAAGGGCAATAAGGAGAGGCTGGTGCCGATGGGGGAGATGGCGGTGGAAGCCATAAAAGAATATCTGGCCGCGCGTCCTGACCCCGCCGCTCCTCTATACGATGACATCTTGTTCCTCAATCGTTTCGGGAAGACAATCAGCAGGGTGGCTTTATTCAATATGGTCAAGAAGCAGGCAATGGCCGCAGGGGTCGCGAAGGAGATATCTCCGCACACGTTCCGCCACAGTTTCGCCACCCACCTGATCGAGAACGGGGCGGATTTGAGAGTGGTGCAAGAGATGCTTGGACATGAAAGCATCCTGACCACGGAAATATACACGCATATTGATAGCTCGACCTGGCAGAGGTCGATCCTGAAGCATCATCCTAGAGGTTAGAACGGGCGGCTTCTTCAGCCATCACTTTATTGTAGCAGTCGCGGCAAAGGGGTTCGTAGGCGTCTTTCTCGCCGAGAACCACCAGTTCCATGCTGTTGGAGAGCCTGTGGGAATGGTTCGCCAGGTTGCCGCAACGGACGCAGATCGCGTGGACTTTCCGGACTTCCTCGGCGACAGCCATCAGGTATGGCATGGGGCCGAATGGTTTCCCGAGATAATCGGTGTCAAGTCCCGCGATAATCACCCTTTTGCCTCTGTCGGCTAATTCCTGGGCGACATCCACAAGCGACATATCGTAGAACTGGGCCTCGTCGATACCGACCACCTGGACGTCGTCAGCGACGTTAAGCATCTCTTTTGGATCCTTGACGGCATGACACGGGATCTTATGGAAGTCGTGGGAGACGACGTCGTCCTCTGAATACCTTGTGTCGATAGTGGGTTTGAATATTTCGATCTTAAGGTTGGCGAATTTGGCCCTGCGGATCCTGCGGATAAGTTCCTCGGTCTTTCCCGAGAACATCGAGCCGCAGATGACTTCGATCTCTCCGGCTTTTTTTATGTTTTCTGAAAACATTTCGTTAGCTTTGTAAGGATTTCACTTGTTTACAAAGATAGCAAAAGATAACGTATATGAGAATTATCGATGATAAAACATTTGACTCTCTTCTCGAGAGAATAGACGCCTTGAAGAACGAGCTTTCTCTTCTCGAAGAGCAGGTCAAAGCCTTGCCGGTTTCTGAGCCTGTCGAAGAGCCAGTGGTTGATGCCGGACAGCCGCTCGAGGCCGGCCAAGTCCATCCTCGCTTCGCTGCGGCTGAGTATGGCCTAACCTCGACGGCTGCTCCGGCAGAGCCGGAACTCGTGGTTGCTGAGCCTGAACCTGTGGCTCCTGCTGTCATCCTGAGCGAAGCGAAGGATCTTCCTGAGTCTCAGGACCTTCCCGTCGATGAACCCGAAGAACCGATCGATATAGCTCCGGTGGATGATACTCCGATCGACATAACAATTTCGGACGTTGAGGATATGCCTGATGATGCCGTCCAGCCGCTTGAGTCCGGCCTTAACTTGAAGGCTGCTCCGGCGGAAGCCTCTGAGCCGAGGAAGGCTATTCTTGATACCGCTAAGGCCGACACTGCTGTGATGGACATTATGGCGGAGAAGCAGGCGTGGAGGACGGATCGTCCGGGAATGCCGGTGAAGAATATCATTAGCGCTATCTCGCTCAATGACAGGGTATTACTGATCAATGTCCTCTTTGGAGAGGATCCAATGCTATTCCAGGAGACGATAGCCAAATTCAACTCCATGGGCAGCCTTTCAGAGGCTCTGGCCTTCATCTCCGAGAACCATCCGGATTGGGACATGAACTCCGAGCCTGTCTACCGCCTTATGATGGCTGTTCGGAGAAAGCTCAGCTAGCTTGGGGATGGCCGGAAAGCTATATATAGTACCTACTCCTGTCGGCAACCTTGAGGACATGACCTTCAGGGCTGTCCAGACCTTAAAAGATGCGGATGTCATACTCGCCGAGGACACCAGGACCAGTTCAGTCTTGCTCAAAAAATATGATATTCACGGCAAGTTATGGTCCCATCACAAGTTCAATGAGCACCAGACTGTCGCCTTGATCAAGGAAAGGATATTGGCAGGCCTTGATGTGGCTCTAATCAGTGACGCGGGGACTCCGGGAATATCCGATCCAGGTTTCCTTCTGGTACGTACTTGTGCTGCTGAAGGCATTGAGGTCCAGACACTTCCTGGCGCTACAGCCTGTATCCCGGCGATAGTTTCCTCGGGCCTTCCTTGCGACCGGTTCTGTTTCGAGGGATTCCTGCCCGTAAAGAAAGGGAGGCAGACGCTTCTGAAGGAGCTCGCTACGGAACCTCGGACCATGGTGTTTTACGAGTCTCCTTACCGGCTTGTTAAGACTTTGGAGCAGTTCGCCGAGTATTTCGGCCCGGACCGGAAATGCTCGGTGGCGAGGGAGATTTCAAAGGTTCATGAGGAGCATCGGAGGGGGACTTTGGAGGAGGTCGCGTCATGGTACAGGGAGCATGAGCCGAGGGGGGAGATTGTGGTTGTTGTGGCTGGTTGCGAGGAGGATAGGAAACGGTTGAAAAATAATGCTATAGAAGAATAAACTAAATAATTACTTAAACCTTGATTCAGACATGGAAAACTCAAAGCGGGGCAGGCCTTCTGCCTCTTTCGTCGTGGGCTCAATTGCCCTTGTTTTTCTCATTATCGGCTACCAAGCCGCACTCTTCATCACTAAAGCTTCTGTCGCCCGGATAGTCGCCAATCACGACCATCCCGACACCGTTTACGTCTTTGTCGATTCTGTCAGTGCCAGAGTAGTGGCCGGCCAGCCGGTCGAGCCCGGCCGCGTCCATCCTCGCTTCGCTGCGGCTGAGTACGGCCTAAGCTCGACGGCTGCTCCGGCCGCTGCCAGTCTGGATGGCGAGACCCATGCCACCCTCGGCACTGTAAGAGGGGGGACCGGAGCTGAGCGAAGCGAAGCGAGCGGTGGGGCCGAGCGAAGCGAGGCGGTCGAGCCACCAGAGCTGGCAGCGGACGGTCGTTCAGCCGCAAGTGGGTACGGTAATGCGGCGAGGGCTATCTGGCGGGCGAGGGCGCCGAGGAGATATGAGTCGTTCAAATTTGATCCGAACACGGTCAGCGTCAATGACTTGATGCGGCTCGGTTTCAGTGAGAATCAGGCCCGGGCGATTGATAATTATCGCAAGAAAGGAGGACGATTCCGGAGGAAGTCGGACTTCGCTAAATCTTATGTTGTCGAAGACTCTGTGTATCACCGGCTTGAGAAATATATCGATATCCCCAAAATAGACATTAACCAGGCGGATTCCGCGGCGTTTGAGACTCTTCCTGGAATAGGGAAGTTCTTCGCTTCCAAGATGGTAAGCTATCGGAAAGAGTTGCGGGGATATTCCTATCCGGAGCAACTGATGGACATCTGGCACTTCGACCAGGAGAAGTATGACGGCCTTAAAGATTTGATCACTGTAGGCCCTTCGGAACCATACCCCCTTTGGACCCTGCCGGAAAGCGAACTGGCGAAGCATCCGTACATCGGGAAGCGAGCCGCCCGAGGAATAATCATTTTCCGGGAAAATACTCCAAAAGAGGAGTGGACTGTCGAAAAAATACAAAAGGCCGGGATCCTAGACCCCGGCCTCGATGAGAAATTTTCGCGGTGCAGGATTGCCTTGCCGCCTAATCCTTGACGTTCTTCAGAGCCTCACGGATCTTGGCCTCGATCTCGTCGCAGAGCTCGGAGTTGTCCTTGAGAAGCTGTTTGACAGCCTCACGCCCCTGGGCGAGTTTCTGGTCATTGTAGCTGAACCAGGAGCCGCTCTTGGCGATGATCCCGTACTCGACGCCAAGGTCTATGATCTCTCCGACCCGGGAGATTCCCTCTCCGAATACGATGTCGAACTCAGCCTTCTTGAAAGGCGGGGCCATCTTGTTCTTGACGACCTTCACCCTGGTCCTGTTGCCTAGAGCCTCCTCACCATCCTTGAGCTGGGTGGTCCTGCGCACGTCGATACGCACGGAAGCGTAGAATTTCAGCGCGTTACCGCCAGTTGTCGTCTCCGGGTTTCCGAACATGATGCCGATCTTCTCACGCAACTGGTTGATGAAGATGCAGCATGTGTTCGTCTTGGAGATGTTGGCCGTGAGTTTCCTGAGGGCCTGGCTCATCAGCCTGGCTTGGAGTCCGACCTTGTTGTCGCCCATCTCACCCTCAATCTCCGCCTTGGGAGTCAAGGCCGCGACGGAGTCGATAACGACAATGTCGATAGCCCCGGAACGGATAAGATTGTCGGCGATCTCAAGAGCCTGCTCGCCGTTGTCCGGCTGGGAAATGAGGAGAGTGTCCAAATTGACTCCCAGCGCTTTAGCGTAAGTCCTGTCAAAAGCGTGTTCCGCATCGATCATCGCGGCTATGCCCCCGGCCTTCTGGGCTTGTGCGATAGCGTGGATGGCGAGCGTGGTCTTTCCGCTCGATTCCGGACCATAGATCTCGACGATCCTGCCCCTAGGATAACCTCCGATCCCGAGAGCGTGGTCGAGCGCTACGGAACCACTCGGAATGACCTGTACGTCCCATTGTGGCTGCTCTCCCAACTTCATGATCGTCCCCTTCCCGTAATCTTTCTCAATCTTGTCGATCGTGGCCTGCAACGCCTTGAGTTTCGCGGCGTTAATGTCTGCGGCCTTTGCTTCTACCTCTTTTGCCATAATGAAATTAAAGTTAAAAGTATGTTTAACAAAGATATTAAATAAACCTCAAATCTGACATTATTTTTCATTAAATTTGTACTCGTGTATATTCTTCGCTCCGATGAGAGAGTCATTATTAGGAAAAAAGCCCTCGGAACTTAAGGAAGCCGCCCTCAAAGTCGGACTCCCTGCTTTCGCTGGGAAGCAGTTGGCGAGCTGGCTCTACGGACACCGGGTCCGCTCATTTGAAGAGATGACCAACATCTCCAAAGTGGGCAGGGAAAGGCTTGCTGAGGAGTTTGATCTCGGGTTGGTTAACTATTCCTCATGCCAGATTTCCAAGGATGGGACCAAGAAATATCTTTTCCCACTCGGTGGGGGAGACGCGGTCGAGGCGGTGATGATTCCTGACGAGGAACGCAAGACTTTGTGCGTGTCCAGCCAGGCCGGATGCCGGATGGGATGCAAGTTCTGCATGACAGGCCGCCAGGGATTCCACGGAGATCTCACTGCCGCCGGGATTCTCTCACAATTCATAGCCATTGATGAGTCCCAGGGGTTGACCAATGCCGTGTTCATGGGTATGGGCGAGCCTTTGGATAATTACGATAATGTGATCAGGGTGATCGAGGTGCTGACTTCGGAATGGGGTTTCGGCTGGAGCCCGAAGCGTATAACTCTCTCAACGATAGGTGTTTTGCCAAATCTGAGGCGTTTCCTTGATGAGACCCGTTGCCACCTTGCGGTCAGTCTTCACAATCCTTTCCCGGAAGAAAGGGCAGCTTTGATGCCGGTACAGAAAGCCTGGCCGGAAGAAGCCGTGATCGATTTGCTTCATGAATATGATTTCACAGGTCAGCGCCGGGTCAGTTTTGAATACACCATGTTCGCTGGGCTGAATGACACTAAACGCCACGCTGACGCGCTGATCAGGCTTTTGAAGGGATTGGAGTGCAGGGTCAATCTTATCCGGTTCCACAAGATTCCTGACGCCCCATTCGAGACGTCTCCCCAACTTGTGATGGAGAATTTCCGGGACCGTCTTTCAAACCATGGAATCACCTGTACCATAAGGGCTTCCAGGGGTGAGGACATTATGGCCGCTTGTGGGATGCTCGCTGGTGAACACAGAAAAAAGTCAGTCACATGAAACCTTTGAGGATGATGAGATATATTTCCAGAATCATTTATGCCTCAGCTATCGCTCTGCTTTTGACTTCTTTCCAAGTAATGGCGCAGCAGAGCCACGCTGTGATAGATGCCGCTTCGGAAGCCAGGGACTTGAGGGTTAGGGTTATCAAACATAGACTGGACTCCATAAGGATTGTCAAGCATCGTCCGACTGTCGCTCTGGTCCTGTCCGGAGGAGGCGCGAAAGGTGCGGCACATGTGGGTGTCATTAATTATCTGGAGTCGATCGGGATGCCTGTCGACCTCGTGATGGGTACTAGCATGGGAGGCCTTGTCGGAGGTATATATGCCCTCGGATATGACGCACCTCATCTCGATTCCCTGATAAGAAGCATTGATTGGGATATGGCTCTGTCTGATAAAGTTCCGAGGAAATACCTGTCATATTCCACGATTAAGTACAAAGAAAAATATGCCCTTTCTTTCCCTTTCTATTACGACAAGAAGGAATTCTTGAAACAGAAATCAGATGAGACCCAGTACCCCCATAAGGGGGATGAACTCCGTCTCGGTGCTGACGGCGATGTCGACGCTTCGAGTCTCGTCAGGGACAACCTGCTTGGCAGCCTTCCATCAGGAATGGTCTACGGGCAGAATGTGAACAACCTTTTCAGCTCACTTTCAGTCGGTTATCAGGATGATATCGACTTTTATACAGAGCTTCCTATCCCGTTCTTGTGCGTCGCCACCGATCTGGTAAGGGGAACCGCCAAGATCTGGACTCAAGGAAAACTCAACACAGCCTTGCGCTCCACCATGTCGATCCCCGGTTTGTTTACTCCCGTGAAGACAGATGGAATGGTGTTGGTGGACGGAGGTATGCGCAATAACTTCCCGACTGATCTGGCCAAGAAATGCGGTGCCGACATAGTGATAGGTGTCAATCTCTCAAGTGGTTACAAATCATATTCGGAAATCAACAATCTTGGTGACATCCTTGACACGGGAATCGACATGATGGGCCGTTCCTCTTACGAGAATAACATCAACATCCCTGATGTGACGATCCTCCCGGATCTCCATGAGTATACCATGATGAGTTTCGACACAAAGAGTATCGACGTTATAATCAGCAGGGGTTATGAAGCTGCGGTAGCCCAGGCCGCTGCTTTGGATTCCATCAAGAGGATTGTCGGTCCAGATGTCAAGTCCTTACAAGATGAGGTCGCCGATGACATCCGGCTCGGTAAGGTCATGATCTCCGGAGTCGAGGTCGTTGGAGTCAGTGACAAGGAGAGCGCCTATCTTCAGAACAAGATAAAGCTGAAGGCCGGCACCTATGTCGGCAGTGAGGAGATAGAGAACGCCGTGGCGACGATTTACGCCACGAATTCTTTCGATTATGTCAATTATGAGCTTCTCGGTGACGACCAGCCTTACCGCTTGAAATTCAATTGTAAGAAGGGACCTATCAACAAAGTCGGTTTCGGGGCGAGGTTCGATACTGAGGAGGTCGTGGCCGTCTTGTTCAATCTGGGCATTGGTGTGCAGAAACTCCGCGGAGCTTCCCTGGACTTCACCGGGAAGGTCGGGGCCAACCCGTATGCCGGGGTGGCGTATTCCTATGTCGCCCAAAGGGGCATGACGGTCAATGCCGCGGCCAGCATCCGATATACTGACAGGAACACGTTCAGCTTGGGAGACAACAACTTCAGGATCAACTCCACTAACCTCAGGCAAGAGGTTTACCTTTCCAACATAAAATGGTCCAAGTTCTTCCTGAAGGGAGGATTCCGGAATGACTATTTCAACATCAGCTCCATCCTCTCTGAAAAGGATCTCTCGGACTACAATGTGGATCAGTTGAGCAACAGCCATTTGTCTTTCTTCATCGATGGAAGGAACGAGTCATTGGATGATGGATATGTTCCTACCAGCGGGCATTCAGTCGGGATTTCGTACAGTTGGATGTTCGGGTCTTTCCCTAAGAGAATGCACAATTTCCATGCGATTCATTTCGACGCTTTGAAAGTGTATGGTGGGGATTCCTTCGCATTTATCCCGTCGCTGAACATGAGGGCGCTTTTCGGAGATGACATTCCCATCCCGTTCGCGAACACTATGGGTGGAAGCCTCCCAGGACGTTACCTTGAGCAGCAGATGCCTTTTATCGGCATAACTTCCGCCGCCTCGATGCCTAAAGTATTAGGTGTCGCAAGAGCGGATTTCCGATTCAAGCTCTACCGCAACAACTATCTCACCGCGATTTATAATTACGCCCTGTCCTCCAATGAGTGGGACGGTTTTATGAATTGGGCGGAAGAGATTCAAGACTATCATGGCTTCGGCTTGCAGTACACGTACAACAGCATCATCGGCCCTTTGGGTTTCAATGTCCATTGGTCAGATTACTCACATAAAGCTGGAGTCTACGTGAGCCTCGGATTTGATTTCTGATATGGAGGAGTATTCTAAAGTCTTGGATCGCCTGCAGGCACAATGCTCAAAGAGGGAGTATTGCACCTCGGACGTATTCAGGAAAGCCATGACCGCCTTTGAAGGCAATCGGGAGCAGGCCGGGAAACTTGTTGAGTCGCTAGTTGCCGACCGATTTGTTGATGACCTGCGTTACGCCTCCGCTTTCGCCAGGGAGAAGTCCAGGTTGACTGGATGGGGACCGGCGAAAATCACATATACCCTTGTGGGGAAAGGTATTCCTAGGCCTATCGTGGCGCAAGCTTTAGGTGAAATCGACAAGGATGAGGCTGACCGTCGGATGCGTTCTGTACTCGAGACAAAGTGCAGGACCCTGATTGGAGATCCCCAGATAAAGTTCAAACTCCTGAAATTCGGCTTGACCAGAGGATACGAATATGACCAGCTCGCTCCGATAGTCGGGGAGCTGCTTAAAAATATGGAAATAATTAATTATCAAGAATAAATGAAAGCTATTGTGGAAACGGGTTTCAACCTCCCGGGACAGGTTGGCAAGTATGTCGGAAAGGTGCGTGATGTCTACGATATTGACGGTAAATATCTCGCCATGGTGGTTACCGACAGGATCTCGGCTTTTGATGTTGTCCTCCCTGAAGGCATCCCTTACAAGGGACAGGTGCTGAACCGTATAGCCGCCAAGTTCCTGGACGCCACTTCGGATATTCTCCCTAATTGGAAGGTCGCTGTTCCGGACCCTGCAGTCACTGTTGGCTACAAATGCGAGCCATTTAAGGTCGAGATGGTCATCAGAGGCTATCTCGCCGGCCACGCATGGAGGGAATATAAGGCCGGGAAGAGAACTCTTTGCGGAGTTCCTCTTCCTGAGGGAATGGTTGAGAATCAGAAGTTTCCGGAGCCTATAATAACACCTACGACAAAAGCTGCGGAAGGTCATGACGAGGACATCTCGAAAGAGGATATTATAGCCACTGGCCTGGTAGGGAAGGAAGATTACGAGAAGCTTGAGGAATATACCAGGGCGATATTCCAGAGGGGTACTGAGATAGCGGCAAAGCAGGGGCTTATACTGGTTGACACCAAATACGAGTTCGGAAAGAGGAATGGGGAGATTTACCTGATGGACGAGGTTCATACTCCCGATTCTTCGAGGTATTTCTATGCCGAGGGCTACGAGGAGCGTCTCGCCAAGGGGGAGAGGCAGCGCCAACTTTCTAAGGAGTTTGTTCGTGAGTGGTTGATGGCCAACGGCTTCCAGGGACAGGAAGGCCAGAAAGTGCCCGAGATGACTCCTGAGGTCGTGGCTGGAATCACAGATCGCTACATCGAGCTTTACGAGCACATCACGGGCGAGAAGTTCGAGAAGGTGGAATATTCAGGGACCTCTATGGAGGCGAATGTGCGCTCCTGGATTGAAAGTGTAAAATAATTGGGAATGAAGGTTTTTTTGACCGGTGCCGCCGGGTTCATAGGTGCCAATCTTCTTGGGAGATTGGCCAGCAGGGGAGATGAGGTCGTCGGATTCGACAATATCAATGATTATTATGATGTGCGGCTGAAATACGGTCGTCTTCATGAGAATGGTATTGAGGGACCCTACGTTGATGGCGAGGTAAAATACAGTAATAAATGGCCTTCTGTCCGTTTCGTCAAGGGTGACTTGTGCGATAAGGCGGCTCTTGACAAACTCTTTGCGGAGGAAGGCTTCGATGTGGTGGTGAACCTTGCGGCGCAGGCTGGTGTAAGATATTCGATCACAAATCCTTACGCTTATCTTCACAGCAACCTCGAAGGTTTCCTGAACATCCTTGAGGCTTGCCGGAACCATCCTGTGAAGCATCTTGTTTTCGCATCTTCAAGTTCGGTCTATGGCTTGAACACGAAGGTTCCTTTCAGCGAGGATGACAAGGCTGATTCCCAGGTTAGTCTGTATGGCGCCACAAAGAAGTCAAATGAGCTAATGGCTCATTCATATTCAAAGCTTTACGGGATCCCGGCCACAGGTCTCCGTTTCTTTACCGTCTATGGCCCGTGGGGACGTCCTGACATGTCTCCGATGCTCTTCGCCACGGCCATCTCCAAAGGTGAGCCTATAAAAGTGTTCAACGGCGGTGACATGATCCGGGATTTCACCTATGTCGACGACATCGTTGAAGGCACCATGAGAGTCATTGACAACCCGCCCGCTGGCACTGATGACGCCGTGCCGTTTGAGGTCTACAATATCGGTTGCTCAAACCCTGTTAAGCTGATGGATTTCATTTCGGAGATCGAGACCGCGTTGGGAAAGGAAGCGAAGAAAGTGTTCCTTCCGATGCAGGCTGGCGATGTCTATCAGACCTACGCCGATTGCACCAAACTTGAGACCCGCCTTGGATATCATCCCTCCACAACTCTGCATGAGGGAATATCCCGTTTCGTGGAGTGGTTCAAGTCATGGCGTCAAACGTGAATCTTTATGAATGAGTCTAACAGTAGGTTTTGAGGCCGGTTATCATTAAACCATCTTTCTGGAGCAATGACAATCTTGTCTTTATTCCTACAGAGATATTGTGCCCACCAGGCGAAAGTGCTGTTTGAGAGAATAAAATGCTTGCAGGAATACATCATCCTCAGTTTTTCCCATGTAGGATCATTACCGCTTTCGCACAAGTCAGAATCTGTGGCTAGATTTGTTTTCACCCAATCTATGTCATCTGAGAAATAAATGATGACTGGATTCTCCAGGCGAGACTTCATTTCTTCTATCGCCTTGTGATAATACTCCAATGTGCAGACATTATGTGTATGCCGGAATCTTGGACTTAGGAAGTCTCCCCTTCGAACCGAGACGCAAATAGAGTCGCTTTGTTCAGCGGCATCATATATTGCCCTATTCTCTGGTTTTGGCGATTGCTTAGGGGTGAGTTCTTCTATGAGCGTAGTCCTGATACTATCAAAATACTTTGGGTTTTCGAAAGATCCTTCAAGATAGATATCCTTGTCTGCGGGGAATACCGGCTCGAATGAATTATCGTAAGAGACCGTCAATCCATATTTCTGCAGCAATAGATTCCATTTGTTTTGGATGGCAAATTTCCGAGTGAGATCAGAAGGCCTTCTTATTAACTTGATATCCGCGTAGTATGAGCGCAAGAGCCACTTCTGGAGGATTGTTCCTCGAGAATACACCAGTTTCTTCTCTGAAGTTTCAAATTGAATGGTACGGAAATCCACAAGTCCATTTCTCCATCCATCTTCAGGATCCAGTCCCTTAAACGAACTTACCCCGAGGACAAGGTTATCAGTGTTCCCCCGGTCGATCATCAGTTTCCTCGCGTAGGCATAGCGGAATAATTGATTCCCAAGCCTTTCTTTGATTTCAACTCCTATCATAGCGGATATCTCCTCCCATCAATGATTCCTTTTATCGCGGCACCAAGTTTCTTGAATTTGTCTTTCTCACCGAGCAGTATACGCAGGGGCCTCTGCCAATAATTCTGAACGCGAAATACCTTTCTAAGCGCTTTGGCGGATTTGTACTTCCTGATTATGATGATGTGACTTTTGTAAAGATTATATAACCTCTCTGGAGAATAGTTGTTAGTGGTGTAATTCTTCCACAAAAAAGACTTTGTTTCGGTATTGCCGAGTCGATGAATCAATGTCACATTATTGACATGGTATGACAAAATCCCTTGCTCAAGAGCATGAAAAACGAATTCCATGTCTACTCCATCAACAAAGAAATCCTCATCCCACCCTCCAATTTTCCTTATAAGAGGGATGGAGATAAACAACCCCGATGTAATGATGAAAGGACAATATGAATAGATGGGTTCGGCTGGATTGATAGACTGGTGTTTGTTGATGAGTGGACCAAAAAACCCTTCAGGTGCCTCGGGTGAGAGCACGGCGTCTATGTAAGAAGGGAAACTATCAAATACGGAGTCTTGATCCATAGTGAGCAGATGGGAGTAACCAAAAGACTCCGCATAGTGCCACGCATAGTTTAATGCTTTAGGGATACCAACATTGTCGCAGTCTCCGCAGAACTCTATTTTACTTTTGTCAAAGCCGTCGGTCAGTGCTTCTTCGTTAATTATGCTGTTCCTCCAGATAAGAAGCTTATCCACATAATTGATGAAAGAAGCTATGCTTTTTTTCATCAAGTCGATATCTGGATTGAAAGCTGTTGATATGGCGAGAATACTCATTGGATCAGTATCTTTTACGATGAATAACGTGCTTGAGCCATGCCCAAAGACTTATGATAGGGCTTGATGATTTCCAAATATCCAAATACTCCGAGATAGTGGTATTATCAAATCCAAGGCTCTTGTATTTTAATGCGGCTGTGTTTGAGGCGCGGATATTGAGCCATCTCATGTAAGAGATAACTTTGTGATCTTTTAAAATAGAGAACAGTTCCGCGGACTCCTTGAACCCTACTCCACTATGATAAAGAACTGATGTTGTGTTGGTTCCGTGTTGCCGGAAATGATTCATCCCCTGGTGAAGTATTCCTACTGATCCTTGTGAAGCGATTCCGATCCAAAAAAGCCAGTCTCCGACACCTTTAAACTCTTTGAAAGCAGGATTCACGAAATCTGGCAAATTGTAGTATGAGTGACGTTTGAATAGAGCGCCACTCGCATTGACTACATAATTATGCTTATTCAGATAATGTCGGATAAATGACCAGCCATCACCGCCAGAATAAGATTCTAATTCGCGGTGGTAAGGATGTATTCCTATAGGGACACCATCAATGTCAGTGGTTAAGGCGTAACAAAAAGCCAATACGCATTTTGAATCATTATCGAAAACAGGAACAAGTCTTTCCAGGAATAGATTATCGGAGAAATCATCACTTTCCGCTATCCAAATCAGTTCTCCTGTAGCAAGCCCTATTCCTTTATCCCATTGTTTGAAAGCGGAGCCGCTGTTTTTCTCGTTGAAAACGATGTGGCTGACTTTTGGATGATTTCGATATTGCTCGAGTATAATCCTGCTCTCATCTGTCGAGCAATCATCCAGGAGTATTAACTCAAAGTCCTGAAATGTCTGGCCGAGTATTGTGTCAATCCTCTCTTTTAGGAAAGGCTCATGGTTATAATTCGGTACTATGATACTTACTCTAGGCATTGGACAAAGGCTTTGAGATGAATTTTTTTACCAGATGTGCGGCATGATGGATCTTTTGGTAGAAGATCTTGGTTGTGTCTCGAACGCGCCAAATTCTCGCTATCTTTCGGATTGCGAAAAGATAGCCCTTTTTCTCGAATGCTCTTAGGAATTTTGTCCGATAATCGCTTTTCGGAAATGGCTTAAGAAGTGAATAAGGGTACGCGAGCCTTTCCTCATATTCACAAGATTCCACATGTAGCTCAGGATGCTGTTCGATTATTGATTTGAAGAGGGTCTGGCCTTTATCAGAGTTTACGGAGACCCATGACACTTGCCCTTTCCTGACAATGAAATCACCAAGTGTTATGTCAGATACTCTTTCTTTATTAGCGAAGGGACAACTGTAGCAGTTCTCCCGCAAGCTGACTCCCTCAAGAAACGCCCTGAAATAATGTTGTTTTTGAGCTGGGCAAGAATATAGAATATTCCCTTTGGAATCCTCGAGTGCCAGTCGAAAAATATTGCCGTCACGGAAGCTGACCTTTGTCGTTTGTGGGAATCTCTCCAGCAAGGGCTTCAACTCATCTTTCAGATATGAAGGCGGGCATACTCCATGGCAGAGAAGATCAGCTGTGAAAAGGTGTTCCCCATTCTTAACAAATGACTTGACTGCCGCTACCTGGCAAGGGGTACCGATGAATATTGTGTCAGAATTGTCGGAGAGTTTTGATATGTCACGGAATACTTCAGGAGCGATGACGCTTTGAACGTATTTGGATCCTTTAAACTCTTCAGGTTCACCGCATTTGACGATCGCTTCATGGTTTTGGCTCCATGTTGTCCCGAAGGCTCTTCCAGGGAATAAGGCGGCTAGAAGAGAAGCGACTCCAGCTGAGGATGATCCATCCGTAGGAATAGAATCCTGTTTGCTGGCGGCATAGAATTCCAAGGGATATCTAAGCTCTTGAGGAGAATTAACAGGACACTTTTTCTGACATAACCCGCAAGAGATGCATTTTTCTTCATCAGTAGATGGGTGTAATTCGCCGTGAACGTTCTCAATTAATGAGATGCATTTTACGGGACAAACCGCGACACAAAGACCGCAACCAAAGCATTTTTCTGAAGGGCAGATCGTCATTTGCCAAGGAGTCCTTTGAATTCTGATGGTTTAATAAGGCCAGTGATCAATAAGATAGCGACGTATGGGATGATCCAAATCGCCGTTTTTAGTAGACAGATAAGGATATAGGCAAGCCTTTCATTAATGTCTCCAAAAATAGAAATGTCCAAATGGACCAGCAAAACGCAAGGGATTAGGGTCACAATGGCGGCGAGTGTCGGAAGGATAAAGGTGGAGAACAGTTTTTTTCTGCTCAGATCAAGAAGCGATTTATAATAGTGAACATAGTATAGCCCAATAATGATCACTACATAGATGAAATACGCTAATACCGCGGACCCGACCCCGAGCTGTCGTGCGAAGAACGCATTGAGTGCGATTGACGCGAAGCAACTGACAGCTGTGGTCAGAACGAGGGCTTTGGTCTTTCCGAAAGCGAGGACAAGACTGTTGCCAGGGGTTGTGTGGATTTGGAGCAGGACTGTAACGCACCATATTATCATCCAAATTGATAGATGTGCGTTTTGAGATCCAACATAAGCGCAAATAACTTCTTTTGCGCAGAGAATAAAAGGGACACAAAGCAAATTCGCCAGAATGCTTGTGTATCGTGTCCATTTGTAAGCGAAACGTTCAATACCCGCCCTGTCATTTTTTGCCACTAACTCAGAAGTATTGGGAAGGAATATGCCGGAAAGTGTACCACCGATGGTGATTATCAGCATTGGGACAACCGAGATAATCTTATAGTCAGTCAGGGCGTCCGCTGCATCCGGCACGAAGATCCCAAGTACAAGCGGGCGCGACTCGGTCGCTGTCATCTGGAAAAAGGATAGGGCGAAAATCGCTAGGCTGAACACAAGGGCGGGCTTGAATTCTTTCCAGTATCCGGCAGGGCGAAGGGTTCTCAACAGATTGTCATGTAGACACTTCCATGAAAACGGGATAATTAGCGAGGCCGTTATCAATGTGAGCAGGAAGAAATATGTGGGAAGGGAGAGGGAGGCTTTTAGGGTTACAATGATCAGGATGATTTTCAACACCACCCCTACCAGGCTCATCTTCATTGTGAATGCCATCTGGAAGTCGGCCACAAGCAACTGGTTGAAGGCGGTGGCTGTCCAGCTGAACAGCGACAAAACAGCGGTGCCGCAAAGGCACCAGCGAAGATTCATGAACTGTTCGTGTGTTATAGAGAATAGGCCCTCCCCCCAAAAAGCCACAGCGAGAACTATCACAATATTCACTACCGCGATCAGGGAATAGAAGCTGAGATTTGTCCTTGCTACATGATCCAGTTTCTTTGTCTCTCCAGAAGATTTCAGAATAGAAAAGAAACGGACGGCACCAGTGTTCATTCCTAAGTCCAGGAGGTGCATGTATGCGTTGAAGGAAAGAGCTAGAGTGAGTATGCCATAGTCAGCCCTTCCGAACTGCTTTATTAGCAACGGCACTGAAATAAACCCTACCAAAGCATTGAGTGCCTTGGTAAGTGTGCTCCAGATAAAGGAGGATGCGTAATATCTTTCCTTCCCCATCAGCTAATAATCATTTTCAGGTATTCGAGAGATTCCTTTCTTAATCCGTCAAGTTTTTCGTGAACTGATTTGTGGTTGATCTCTTTTGGAAGTTCATTGACGAAAAACCGGTCACCAAGGTTAAACAAACTAGCGAGGTAAACCAGCCTTGGATTCTGTGACGCAGGGTCGGAATCATCAAAGCGTTTAAGATTCAGAAACGGCTTGCCAAAGTTAATAGACAGAGCGCTTCCATGGAATGAGTCGGTGACAACGTAAGATGCGAGAGATAAGGCCTTTACGAATTCCCGAGGCCCTGCGTTCTCATACCTTTCGCATCCATCAACACTCAGTGAGGGGTTTTCTGAGGATGGCAGTATTATAACTCTTTCGATGCCGGTAAGGCTTTTGATACGAGACAAAATCTCTTCATAATTATGTCCCTTCTTGAGAAGATAGCAGAAAATGTAGCGCCCCGAAAGATCGAAGTCTGTAGCTGCGGTCGCGGCGAAAGCATTCCATTCATCTGCTGTCAGCAAAAAAGTAGGGTCGAGAACAGTCTGAATATCATCTCGTCCAGTAATTCTCTCGAGTTCTTCCGCGGAGTATTTCTCTCGTACCGAGATATGACTGAATCCGGAGAGATATTCCTTAACTTTTGTATGATACCGCGTCGGTATATTATCCGCTCCGATGCTTGTGGCGTATGAGACTTTCTTTTTCCCCTTCGCGAATCCGAGAAATTCCAACTCCCTAAAATGGTCGTGGCAATTCCAAAGTTGATCGCTTCCTGCCATGAATATCTGTGTCCGGAACTTCAGGACGGCAAGACTCACGGGCCCCACTGGTAAGGTGGATTTGATTTCTTCGTTGAAGAAGTCAAGGAATCGTTTTTTTTGTGTAGGATAAGGGCAATTCTGGAGGGGCTGGATTCTGCGTAGTTCCATGCCATGAAAAACACGGATTGAAAAACCGATTTTCCTCCAAAGGTTGTTGAGGATTGCGGAGAATGTGAAAGGATAGCCGAATTCACTGATAATAATAGCTTTATGTCCCTCTTTCGAGATAGTTCGAAGGAGGGCGTAGGCTTGCAGGACGGAGCCATAATTTGTCCCCTGATACCAAGTCAGTACACCTATTCTCTTTTTCCCCATGTTGTGCTAAAACATGCTAATATCGGAATAATTTCAAAAAAGTGGTTATTCTAAAGCGAACATGTTCCCAAGTACATTTAAGAAATCTTGGGTATAATAATTCATGAAACCGCCGGCTGAAGTGAAAGTCATCTCACCGAAATAGACTTTTCCATCTACTTGGTAAAGATCCACCCTGACTTCAGGAAATCCTTCCGCAAGTAATGATGATACGCTTAACATCTCATTCAAACATTCAGGGCGGGGGATTGGTCTTTGCGGCCTTATGTAATGTTGAGTTGTTCTGATATATTCCGGATGATAAGTCCACTCCAAATCATAAACGCTCAACTCTAATGATCCGGCTTTTCTGTTAGAACAGCACATTATATATGCGGGCTTGCCGTTGAAACACCAAATTTTGTAGTCTATGAGTGAAGTGGATCCGCATGGTTGAGTGGACGAGTCTAATAGTTCTTCGGCGATAAGTGAAGGTTTGATTTTGGTGTAATGAGGCTCTGCGGACAGTGCTCCATAGCGCTTTTTTAATAGTGTTGAAAGATGTTTTTCGGCTGATTTGATGTCTAATGAAGATTTATCCTCGCAAATTAAAACATCACCACTACCGTTAGTAGGTTTGATAATAAACTTGTCAGGTAGAGAAGCCCAGTCAATCTCTGAGGTATCCCCCCAATGTCCATAAAGCTTGACCAGATATTTCTCTAACCCCTTCGATTTCAGGAATCCACGGACAGCATATTTATCAGAGCAAATCACCCACAATGAAGTGTCTTCGTGGAATTTCAGCCAATTGATCTTCTCGTTGATATCCCTCGGATGATTGAAGTCTGGCCATCTGCGCATCATCTCCAGATACTTTAGCTTAGCTACACCTACCTGATTAACTATGCGTAATTTCGCCAATAATCCGATAATACCCCAAATGATGCTTCGCAGTGCCTTTTTCATTATCTACAGAATTTCGTCTAAAGTTAATCTTTTTTATTGTTATTTTTGTGATTGTAATTAGGAAGAAGACATGAAGCATGTCAGAAAAGTCATTTTCCTTGGCTGGATAAAAGCCGGTTCGGTAGCATCGGATGGTGAGTCCGTTAAGAACCGAATCGCCATAGATCGTTTGCGGGAGCTTGGAGTTAAGTGTTACTTGGTTGACACTTTCTACTGGAAAGAACACAAACTAAGATCTCTCGCTCTTCCTTTTTTGATGCTCCTCCATCCAAAGGCGACGCTGATTTTCTCTTCCTCCGCTAAAAATATATATCCATTGATGTCAATCTTGCGCTTTTGCCCATGGCCACAACGTCTGATTCATTGGGTAATAGGCGGAGTCTTCCCTGTGCATGTGAGAAACGGAAGGTTCAAGGTCCGGATATTAAATAGGGCGGATTGGACACTCGTGGAAAGTGGTAAGATGGTTGATGAACTGACGGAACTCGGTGTTAAGAATGTATTGCGGGTTCCTAATTTCAAACCAGTTCCAATTGTCGAGAAGGGTAAAGGCAAGGTGTCGGATGTGTTCCGGTTTGTGTTCTTATCTAGGATTATGGCGGAGAAGGGATGCGGATACATCTTGGACAGTGCCTCCAGTTTGAATTCTCTTGGATTGGAGAAGCGTTTTACAATCACGTTTTATGGTTCTGTCGATGAGAAGTACAAGTCCGACTTTTTCAGTAGAATAAATTCTCTGCCTAATGTTTCTTATGGAGGGTTTATGGATTTGACTGGATCAGCTGGTTATGAGGAATTGTCTGGATTTGATGTGATGCTTTTCCCTACATATTGGATAGGGGAAGGCTTTGCCGGGGTTTTTATAGATGCTTTTATTGCTGGACTGCCAATTATCGCCACAGACTGGTCTCGTAATAAAGAAATATTGACTGAAGGGGAAACCGCGCTATTTGTGCCGGCTCATGATGTCAAAACGTTGACTGAAGTGATGATGCACTGTATTGAGGGTAAGTATGATCTTGAAAGAATGAGTAAGTGTTGCCGTATGGAGGCAGGAAAATATGATCCCCACAATGTTATTACAGAAGAGCTGCTTAAGAAGTTAGGTGTGGCTTGATTTTAGCAGATTTATATTCGCTTGATTTTCAAACTATTCTTTTTATATGAGAAAGATTATCACAACCATCCTCGCGGCGTCATTGGCGCTCGCCGGGACAAACGCTTTCGCCCAGAATCTTGTGGCTGAAGTCGGTTTCGGACTCAGCGACACCCGGTTCGATTACACTCTTGGACATGTCTCCGCTGACCTTTATGGCGGAACCCTTGGCTTGTCCTATGATATTCCTCTGATAGAAGGCACTGTCGGATTCGCCCCCGGAATCCAGTTCGGCTATTTTACCGGTGGCGAGGTCAACATTTATGATTACACAAAGGTCGGTTTCACCGAGACTTATCTGGCTGTTCCTCTCGATCTCAATATCAAGTTCCCTATGAGCGAGGATATGCGCATCGTGGTGTTCGCCGGACCTACCCTCGATCTCGGCCTGACCTCAAGGATCAAGGAGAGAAGTACCAGCATGGAATATGACATCTACAGCGGCCAGCTTAGCGGCTACACAAAGTACAGCCGTTTTGATGTCCTTCTCGGTGGCGGTGTCGCTTTCGATGTCATGGACGCCGTCCGTTTTTCAGTCAGGTATGACTATGGTGTGGTCAACCGCAATGGCGGCAACCTCACGAGCGGGGTTCTCAAGATCCATCGCAGCCAGCTGAAATTAGGCGTGGGATTCATGTTCTGACGTTCTGTCAGTCCTAATTCCGAGGTCTGATAATTGTATTTGTCTCTGATTATCGCTATATTTGTAGGTTAATCAGAGACAAGGTTTTTTTATGGCTGTATCAGGCTTATTAAGAAAGATATTCGGCTCGAAAGCCGACCGTGACATGAAGCTCATCAAGCCGGTCCTGGACAAGGTCCTGGCGGCTTATCCTGCGATAGACGCTCTTTCAGATGACGAGTTGAGGGCAAGATCACAGGCACTGAAGGATAAGCTTCGCGAATGCGAGGCGCCCTTCGAGGCGAGGATCGCCGAGATAAAGGCGAAACTGGAGGAAGATATTCCCGTTTCCGAGAAGGAGAATCTCGCCACCGAGTCAGACAAACTTGTTAAAGAGGAGGATGAGCAGATTGAGAAGACCCTGGAGGAGATTCTTCCTGAGGCTTTCTCTATTATGAAATCCACCGCCAGGCGGTTCAAGGAGAATGAGACAATCGTTGTCGAAGCGACCCAGTTCGATAGGGACCTCAGCATCAACCACGATTTCGTGACCATTGACGGCGACAAGGCTGTCTATCATAACCATTGGATCGCTGGAGGTAATGAGGTTACCTGGGACATGGTTCATTACGATGTCCAGTTGATCGGTGGTATCGTCCTGAATGGTGGAGTAAAATCCAACAAGGAGCAGATGGGAAGCATCGCTGAGATGGCGACCGGTGAGGGTAAGACCCTCGTTGCCACCTTGCCTGTATTCCTTAACGCCCTCGCCGGAAAGGGAGTACACGTAGTTACCGTTAATGACTACCTCTCCAAGCGTGACTCCGAGTGGATGGGACCTCTCTATATGTTCCATGGCCTCTCGGTCGATTGTATTGACAAGCACGAGCCCAACAGCGACGCTCGTAAGAGGGCATATAACTGCGATATCACTTTCGGTACCAACAACGAGTTCGGTTTCGACTACTTGCGTGACAATATGGCGGTCAATATGAATGACCTCGTGCAACGCAAGCATCACTACGCCATCGTCGACGAGGTTGACTCCGTCCTTATTGATGACGCCCGTACCCCATTGATTATCTCTGGTCCTGTCGCCAAGGCGGAGGACGATGAGCAGTACATCGAGTACCGCCCTTATGTCGAGAGTCTTTACCAGAAGCAGCGCACCCTTGTCAACCAGGTCCTTAATGAGGCCAAAAAGGCTATCGCCGCCGGTAAGATGGATGAGGGAGGTATGTTGCTTTACAGGGCTTATAAAGGATTGCCTAAGTATCAGCCTCTCATCAAGTTCCTCAGCGAGCAAGGTATGAAGGCCCTTATGCAGAAGGCTGAGAACTTCTACATGCAGGACAATGAGAGCCAGATGCACATAGTCACTGACGAGCTTTACTTCGTCATCAGCGAGCAGCAGCACTCTGTCGACATGACTGACAAGGGTCACGACGCCCTTGCCAACTCGGTGTCCGATCCTGATTTCTTCGTCCTGCCCGACATGGGAAGCAAGATCGCTGACATCAAGAAAGACGAGACTCTATCCCCGGAGGAGAAGCAGGAGCGCCAGGACAAGCTGATGGAGGAATATTCCCTCAAGAGCGAGAGGGTCCACGCCATGATCCAGCTCTTGAAGGCATACGCCATGTTCCAGAAGGATGTTGACTATGTCGTGATCGACAACAAGGTCAAGATTGTCGACGAGCAGACCGGCCGTATCATGGAGGGACGCCGTTGGAGCGACGGTTTGCATCAGGCTGTCGAGGCGAAGGAGAACGTCAAAGTCGAGGCTGCGACACAGACCTTCGCTACCATCACTCTCCAGAATTATTTCAGGATGTACCACAAGCTCGCCGGAATGACCGGTACCGCTGAGACAGAGGCGGGCGAGTTCTGGTCCATCTATAAGCTCGATGTGGTCGTCATTCCTACCAACAGGCCTGTTATCAGGGATGACATGGACGACCTCATTTATAAGACCAAGAAGGCCAAGTATCAGGCGGTTATCAACAAGGTCAAGGAGCTCACCGATCAAGGCAGGCCGGTTCTGGTTGGTACTACTGATGTGGAGACATCAGAGCTCCTGAGCCGTATGCTCCGAATGAGAGGAATCAAGCATAATGTCCTCAATGCCAAGGAGCACGCCAGGGAGGCTGAGATTGTCGCCCAGGCCGGACAGAAGGGCAATGTGACCATCGCTACCAATATGGCTGGCCGTGGAACCGATATCAAGCTTTCCCCTGAAGTCAAGGAAGCCGGCGGACTTGCGATCATCGGTACGGAGAGGCATGACAGCCGTCGTGTCGACCGTCAGTTGAGGGGCCGTTCCGGCCGTCAGGGTGACCCGGGTTCCTCCGAGTTCTACATATCCCTTGAAGATAAGCTTATGCGTCTGTTCGGTTCCGAGAGGATCGCGGGCGTGGTCGATAAATTGGGTATGGCTGATGACGAGGCTCTCGTCAACGGAATGCTCTCCAAGTCCATCGAGAACGCTCAGAAGAAGGTGGAGGAGAACAACTTCGGTGTCCGTAAGAGACTCCTTGAGTACGATGATGTCATGAACTATCAGCGTGAGGCTGTCTACGCCCGCCGCCGCAACGCTCTTTCCGGAGAAAGGATTGAGATTGATGTCCAGAACATGATGATCGACTCCTCGAACCTTATCGCCGACAGGGCGGAAGGAATGTCCTACCAGAATTTTGAGGAATATGTGATGGGCCAGTTGTCCATAGACCTTGGATTCGATGAGGCCTTCTATTCCAGCGCCAAGCCCAACGATCTGTCTGACGCCCTTTGCAAGCACATGCAGGAGGTCTATGACCGTAGGATGAACACCCTTGCCGAGAAGGTTTATCCTTTCATCAAGCAGATTTACGAGAAGCAGGGGAGTATGTACCAGAACATCGCTATCCCGATTTCTGACGGCCGGAAGATGTTGACTCTCAGCGTCAATCTTGAGAAAGCATATAACACCCAGGGTAAAGAGATAGCGAAGGCACTTAGCCGCACCATCATCCTTTACCAGATCGATGAGCATTGGAAGCAGCATCTCCGTGAGATGGACGATCTCCGTACAAGCGTACAGAACGCCGCCTACGAGCAGAAGGATCCTCTCGTGGTCTACAAACTCGAGAGCTACAACCTCTTCGCCTCTATGCTTGAGGATCTCAACAAGGATGTCCTCTCATTCCTTCTCAGGGCCTTCGTCCCGTTGAGGGATGAGAATGAGGCGCGTCCTGCCCAGGCACCGAGGCGTCGGACGGACATGAGCCAGATGCAGACCCGTCGCAACGATCTCGTGACGAATGGTGAGCAGAAGGCCAACACTCCGGTTCATGTCGAGAAGAAGGTCGGACGCAATGATCCTTGTCCTTGCGGCTCCGGTAAGAAATACAAGAACTGCCATGGAGTCGGTCTTGTATAGAAGTATTTGAATATTAACGATTAAATGAAAAAGAATATGGCAGCGAATTATGACAGGTCCGGAGACTCAGTAGGAGTCAACGACATCAGCAGGATCTCGGCCGGATCGAGCATCAAAGGTGAGATCACATCTCCGAATGACATCAGGATCGATGGTAATTTCGAAGGTAAAATAGTCTCCCAGGCCAAGGTCGTGGTCGGTGAGAAGGCTGTCGTCAAAGGCGACATCATCTGCACGAGTTGCGATTTTTGGGGCAAGATAGACGGCAATTTCTATGTTAAGGACACCCTGAGCCTTAAAGATACTTGTGTTGTAAGCGGTGACCTTCACATCAGAAGGCTCCAAGTTGACCTTGATGCTGTTTTCAACGGTAACTGCAAGATGATTGATGAGGCTGAATTCACCCAGTTGACCACTGGTGAGCGTCCCGCCATGTATGACATCCCCGAGCAGGAAATCGAGGATGACACATATAAAGTTGGCTCAACTCCGTCTCCGTTCTCCGCTCCGGCGGCGAATGAGATCCCGGAAGCCTGACGTGCCGTAAGGTTTTCTATTCCACGCCTCCGCCCAAAGCCTGATACAAGGCTATTTGGGCGGAGGTTCTTGATTATGGGTGGATCTATACAAAAAAAAATAGCCGAAAAAAATCGGCTATCTTTTATTTTGCGAGCGGAATACGAGATTCGAACTCGCGACCCTCAGCTTGGGAAGCTGATGCTCTACCAACTGAGCTAATTCCGCTAAAGTGGTGATCCCCACAGGATTCAAACCTGTAACCTTCTGATCCGTAGTCAGATGCTCTATTCAGTTGAGCTAGGGGACCTTAGCTTTCTATTCGGCGGCCTCAACCTTCTTGCCAGCGAACTTGCGCTCCTTGATCCTGGCCTTCTTACCAGAGAGGTTACGCAGGTAGAATATCCTGGCTCTGCGGACCTTACCGACCTTGTTCAGCTCGATGTTCTCGATGAACGGTGACTGGAAGGGGAAAATCCTCTCGACACCAATTCCACCGGAAACCTTGCGGACGGTGAAAGTCCTGGTGGTCGGGGTAGCGCCCCTTTCCTGGATGACGACGCCCCTGAAGTTCTGGAGCCTCTCCTTATCGCCTTCCTTGATCCTGTAAGTGACGGTGATGGTGTCACCGGCCTTGAACTTAGGGAAGGTAGCAACTTTCTCGTTAGCGAAAGATTGCTCAACAATTTTCATTAAATCCATCTCTCAATACTTTTTAAGCAACATTACGCACATCTGATAACGACCCGCAAGAGGTTGCTCTTAAATTTCGGACTGCAAAAGTACGAATATTTTTACAATCACAAAACTTTTTTTGAGGAATATTTAAAAAATATCCTTGATCTTGTCAAACACCGCCTTATCGTCCCTTGAAGGGTCTGGGGTAAAGGAGCGGCTGGTCCTCATGTTTTGCAGGGCGGCCTTCTCCTCGCTCGAGAGTCTTTTAGGTATCCAGACAAGGATTTTCACATACATGTCTCCAGTTCCGCTTCCGTATCCGCTGACAGCCGGGAGGCCCTTTCCTCGGAGTTTCACGACGGCTCCGGATTGTGTTCCTGGTTCGACTTTTACCTTATAAGTCCCGTCTATGCAAGGGACGGCTATCTCAGTGCCGAGTATGGCGTCCGTGACGGATATCATGGTGGAATAGAAGAGATTATTGCCTTCTCTCTTAAGGTTGGAATGGGTAACCTCCTCGATAATGACAAGCAGGTCTCCATTCACTCCGTTATGAGGAGCCGCATGGCCCTCACCCCTGAGAGTAAGCTGCATTCCGTCCTCGACACCAGCAGGAATCTTGACTTTGACAGTCTCACGTTTCCTCACAAGCCCGGTGCCTCCGCATGTGCGGCATGGGTTGGTGACTATCTTTCCCTCACCACCGCACTGGGGACAGGTGGAATAAGTCATTGTCCTTCCGAACAATGAGTTGGTCACATGCTGAACCTGGCCCGATCCGTTACAGGTCGGGCAAGTCTTTATGTCTGAAGAGTTCTTGGTTCCTTTACCTCCGCAGTCGGGGCAGGGACGATTGCGCTCTATCGTGATCTCTTTCTCTACGCCCTTGGCGATTTCCTCCAAGGTCAGACGTACTCTCGTACGGATGTCACGTCCTTTATAGACCCTGGTCTGGGACCTTGTGGAGCCGCCTCCACCGCCGAATCCACTGAACCCGCCAAAGCCTCCGAAACCACCGAAGCCTCCTCCGAAGAGATCCCTGAGGATGTCCTCTAGATTGCCGAAGCCTCCGCTGAAATCAGGTCCCGCCTGGCCGTCGACACCGGAGAATCCGAATTGGTCGTATCTGGCCTTCTTGTCAGGGTCGCTAAGCACTGAATATGCCTCCGAGGCTTCTTTGAACTTTTCCTCGGCGGTTTTCTTCTCAGCGTCAGTACCTTCAACCCAGCGGTCAGGATGCCATTTCATGGCAGCCTTTCTGTAGGCCAGCTTTATCTCATCAGCGGTCGCTGTCTTGGCGATTCCCAGAACCTCGTAATAGTCTCTTTTCTCAGCCATGGATCAACCTCCTATATTCCGACAACGACCTTGGCGTAGCGGATCACCTTTCCGGAAAGAGTGTAACCGGTCTGTACCACGTCGAACACAAGGCCCTTCTTATCCTCTTCGGGAACCGGCACCTGAGCCACGGCCTCATGGAAATCAGTGTCAAACTTCTCGTCTTTTGCCTTGATGATGTCCAGTCCCTTGGCCTTGAGGAAAGTCATTAACTTATTGTATATCAATTCTGTGCCCTCGACGGCCACCTTGTCTTCAGCATCTGTGAGCATTTTCATCGCACGCTCGAAGTCGTCGAGAACGGGAAGCAGGCCCTTGATTATGTCAGCGGAAGCTGTGCTGACAAGCTCAAGTTTCGTCTCAGCGGAGTGACGGCGGAAATTCTCGAAATCGGCCATCAGGCGGAGATAGTCGTCCTTCTCCTTCGCCACGCTTGTTTTCAGCTCCTCGTTCTCTTTCCTAAGAGCCTCCAAATCAGCATCAAGTTTATCGTTGGCGAGATTCTCTTTCTTGACCTTCTCTTCCTTCACTTCCTCTTTTACTTCCTCATTGTTTTTCTTCTTGCTCATAGTCTTTCTCCATTAAACTAATTTGGACATATCAAATTATCTGCCAACAAAGAATCGCTGACAGAATGGCAGAAAGATCTATTCTTTCTTCGCGAGATACTGCTCTGCCTTGTAAGTCAGACCCATCAAAAGGATCGATATGACGCATGCGGCGATGAAAAGGAGGAACACGGTGTCCAATCCGGCTCGTTTCATTGTGAAGCCCACAAGGATGTTGGCCAGAATCGCCGTGCCCAGCACATAACCGAGGAATCCGGTAAGTCCGGCGGCGGTGCCTGCGGCGTTCTTCGGGGCGAGGTCAAGAGCTTGCACACCAATCAGCATGACAGGACCGTAGATGAAGAAGCCGATGGCTATCAGGCAAGAGATGATAACGGTCAGATTATCAAGGTTTTTCCAATAAATGAATATCGCCACTCCCACTAGGGCCATGAACAGCATGGTAGGGAGCGCTCTCCGCCCATTGAAAACCTTGTCGCTGAGCCAGCCGCAGAACAAAGTACCAGGGATGGCGGCGAACTCGTAGGCGAAGTATGCCCAGCCGGTGCTGGTTAGGTCTATTCCTTTGTCAGTCAATATCTTAGGTGCCCAGTCAAGACATCCGTAACGAACCATGTAGACGAAGGCGTTGGCGAACGCGATGTACCAGAGCAACTTGTTGGAAAGGACCGTTCTGAATATATCCTTTACAGACATGACCTCCTCACTCTTGACTGTGTAATGCTTGGCCGCATGTCCGGACCATTTCTCGATGGAGGGGAGTCCGAGAGACTGCGGTGTGTCACGGATCATGCAGTATGCGATAATAGCTATGAGGATGGCCACGGCGGCCGGGAACACGAAAGATCCGATCAGGAAATAATGATCGGTATGGGCACCGTAGAACCACGATCCGAACCAAACTGCGCCGTAAGTGGCCATAGGTCCGACCAAAGCGCCTCCGACGTTGTGGGCGCAATTCCAGACTGACATCCAAGTGCCGCGTTCCTTAATGGAGAACCATCGTGTCATGACCCTTCCGCATGGAGGCCAGCCCATTCCGTTGAACCAACCCACAAGGAAGTTGAGCAATGACATGAGCGCTATCGCCCAGAACTTGTGCTCGATTCCGAGCCACTGCACCGGAACGATCATGAACGCCATTGAGAGGGCGGCCAAGACCAGGCCGAGGGGCAAGAACTTCCGGGCGTCGCTACGGTCCGAGATGCTGGCCATCAGGAACTTCGAGAATCCGTAAGCTATAGCGTTCATCGACAGCACGATGGCGAGTTCCTCGGTGGTGAAGCCGAGAGCCTCGAGTCCGGGGATGGCCATCGAGAAATTCTTGCGGACGATGTAAAAGCCGGCGTAGCCTATGAATATGCCCAGGAATACCTGCAAGCGTTTTTTCTTGTAGATGGAATCGACCTCCGGGCCGGTCATTTCCTCTTTGAAGGGAGGAGGTGCGAGAAATGAGCTCATATCGCGAATATAGTGAATAATCAGTTATCAATCCAGAATCATGGACAGCTCCAGCCATCTGGTTTCGGCGGCGTCGAGGAGGTTGGAAACCTCTGAGAATCTGGCTGAGGCTTTCCTGAGTTCCTCCACGTCGGTTATACCTCCACTGAGTTTCGATTCGAGGTCGGCTTTTTCAGCGGTCAACGCCTCAATATCCTTCTCAAGCCCCTCAAACTCCTTCTGCTCCTTATAAGTCAACTTCCGGCGGTCCTTTTTCTTGTTGTCAGCGACGGCGTCAGGGGTGATGTCGACATCACCCCTAACGCTATCACCACCGTCGGCGTTAGCATCAGAAGATTTGGGCTGGCGGCGGACATATTCACGGTACTGGCTGTAGCTGCCTACATAATCCTTGACGGTACCGTCGCCCATGAATATGAACAGATGGTCCACGAGACGGTCCAGGAAATGTCTGTCATGCGAGACAATTATGAGGGTGCCTTTATATTCTTTGAGATACTCCTCCAACACGTTCAAGGTCACGATGTCCAGGTCGTTCGTAGGCTCGTCCATCACCAGGAGGTTCGGCTGGCGCATCAGGATGGTGAGCAGATATAGCCTGCGCTTCTCGCCTCCGGAAAGCTTCCTGATCTTGTTGTTCAGCATATCATGCGGGAACATGAAACGTCCCAGCAGATGGGTGTCGTTCACTGTCTCAAGCACGGTCTGGTCCTCATCGAAACTCATCCCGTCCTGACGGTAATATCCGATATTCAGAGATTCACCTCTTTCGATGGTTCCGGTGACCTCGAAAGGGAAGTCCGCACCTGTCCTTCCAGTCAGAAGGTTGATGAAAGTCGTTTTCCCTGAGCCGTTTCCACCCACGATGCCGACTCTCTCGTAACGCTGGAAATTATAGGTGAAATCCTTCATGAAGGTCTTTCCTCCGAGACTGAATCCCAAATTCTTGCAATTAATGATCTTTGTCCCGAGTCTTGTGGCTCCTCCCATCTCATCCAGGTTCAGCTGGGTCGTCCGGTAGACCTGGCCGGCTCTATCCTGAAGCTCATAGAAAGCGTTTTTCCTGGACTTGGCCTTCCCTGTACGGGCGCATGGGCTGGCATGCATCCACTCCAGCTCCCTGCGAAGGATATTGCGGACTTTGTCAGTCTCGGCGTTGTAGTTGTCTATCCTCTCCTGGCGCTTTTCAAGGTAGTTTTCATAGTCGCCTTTATAAATGTATACCTGCCCCCGGTCGATTTCCATCACAATGTTCGCCACGCTATCCAGGAAGTACCTGTCATGAGTCACCATCAATAGGGTGCAGCGGGCCCTGGTCAGATAGCTCTCAAGGTATTCGATAGCTTCGATGTCGAGATGGTTGGTGGGCTCGTCCATTATGTAGAAATCCGCCTCGCTCGCAAGCATGACTATTATGGCGACTCTCTTGATCTCGCCGCCGGACAGGTCACCCATTCGCCTTGAAGGGTCTTCGATAGAGAAGGAAGTCAGCAGTTGGCGAATCTTGAGTTCATAGGCCGCCACATGCTCAGGATCAAGATGTTCCATCCATTTGGAACTGTCAGCGATGATTTGGTCCCAGACGGTCGCTGACGGATCGAATTCATATTCCTGCTCCAAGAAGGCTATCCTTATGTCCTTGAGGAAAAGGACTCGGCCACCGGAGTCGGAGCTGTCCTTGCCGGCGAGGATGCGCAGCAGGCTGGTCTTGCCGGTACCATTTGGGGCGATCAGGGCTATCTTGTCGCCCTCATTGACGTTGAAACCTATATGCTCGAAGAGAATCTTCGGGCCGTAAGACTTTGAAATGTTCTCTATTTGGAGATAGCTAGGCATATCACGACATCCCTTCGAGGTCGGAACTGTCGTAGTCCTGGAACCATTCCCCGAGCTTTTCCCGAGCCATGATCTTCACCTCGGGGGTGATGTTCTTGGCCACTGAATATAGAGCCCACATGATGGCGGCCAGGTCATCGGTGTAGCCTACCACGGGCAGGAAGTCGGGAATAAGATCGGTCGGGAGGATGAGATATCCCAGAGCGCCAATAATCTTTGTCCTGTCCGCTTTCGGAGTGGCCGGGTTGCGGAGGACATAGTATAACAGCAAGGCGGCATAGGCGATTTTGATTCCAGCCTTGCGGGCCATTCTCTTGAGTTTTCCCCAGAACTGGTCGTCGGAGAAATATTTCTGATACTTATTATAGTTATTGTCCAGGGCGTTCATCTTGATTCCGGTTTACTGCTTGAAAAACTTGTCCACCTCCTTGACCGCATGGGGAAGAGCGAACACCACCACCCGGTCATAGGCCTCGATCTTGGTGGTTCCGATCGCTATCATCGACTCGCTGCCGCGGATCACTCCTCCAATCACTGAATCCTTCGGGAAGGAGAGATCTTTCAACGGGGCCTTGGTAATGGCGCTGCCCGGTGGTACAGTGAATTCAAGGACCTCAGCATCGGTGCCGCTCATGTATTTGACCAGCCTGGCCTTGCCGCTGAGAGTGAACTTGAAAAGCCTTCCGGCAGTGATAAGTTTCTTGTTGATGACTGAGTCGACACCCATTTCCTCGGCAAGGTGGATATACTCTATATTCTCAACTTCGGCTATGGTTTTCTCGACTCCGAATTTCTTGGCCGACACGCAAGCCAGCACGTTCGCTTCGTCTTTGCCAGTCAGGGCCAGGAACGCGTCGAAGCCTTTAATTCCCTCATCCACAAGTAGTTCTGAGTTGCGCCCATCTCCTACGACAACCACGACATTGTCCGGGAGCCTCTCGGAGAGTTCCATAGCCCTCTCCTTGTCTTTCTCAAGGATCTTCACCAGGCTTATCTTCCTGCTCAACTGTTCCGCGGCAAGCTCCGCTATCCTGGAACCACCCAGGATCATCACCTTGTCGGTCTCAACATGGTTCTTCCCAAGGAACTTCATCAGGAAACCGATTCCTTCCCTGGTCGCTATGATAAACACCAGATCATGGTACTGGAGCTTGGTGTCGAATTTGGGCATTATGGTTTTACCGCCACGTGAGATGGCGATAACCCTGAACTGGAGCTCGTCTTTGCTGGCGATAGCGGCGAACTCGGCGATCTTCATGTCGAGAAGAGGGGAGTCCTCTTCCAGTTTGAATACTTCGACCTGCAGCTTTCCGCGGGCGAAATCCATCGATTCGGATGCTGAGGAATGCTTCAGGAGATCGAATATCTCGTCAGCGGCAAGTCGCTCGGGATAAAACATAAGCTCTATGCCCATCTGCTTGAACAGCAGTTTGTTCTCCGGAGTCAGGAACTCATTGTCGTCGATTCTTGCGGTGACTTTTTTCGCTCCGAGATTCTTAGCCAAAAGTGCGCTGATGATATTCACATCCTGAGGCACAAAAGGCACGACGGAGATGAATAGATCCGCGTTCTGGACATCCGCCTCCCTCATGACATTAATAGAGGAAGGACGTCCCTCAATGGCCATCACATCGGCGATCGCTGTTAAGCTGTTGAGCCTTTGGGGATCCTCGTCTATGATGGTGATATCGTTGGCCTCTTTGCTTAGCATCTTGGCCAGATGGGATCCGATCTCACCGGCTCCTTGAATGACGATTTTCATATTCTTTTCCTAATATAGGCAAATATACCATTTCCTTTGGTCATAGCCAAAGGAACGATCCATTTCGGGAACAAGAAAGGTGCCGAGATCCCTTTATGCGACTCCAAAAACGACTGGATGTCAGAAACTTCCAACTTAGTGGAGAGTTTCCTGTACTCCTTGTGGGCCTCAAAAACGGATTTCAAAAGGCTGATTTTCCCGGTAAGAAGGTACACAAGAGCGGAGCATAGGTCCAAACACTGGCGCAGGAATATGGTTCTTCCGGCTTTCCTGAATCCTTTCCTCGCCGCGACCGCTGAATCAGCTGAGACGGCCTCCCTGAGCGCATAAGTCTTGGCGAGATTGTTCCGGAGCATGAGGAGGTTGTTGCGATAATTGAGCTTGAGCTTCCACGGGGAGTCATTAGGCAGGGTACCTCCTCCGACATGATATACGACAGAATCGGGAATCACACAGATAGTCCTTCCCTCAAGCTGCAATCTCCAGCAGAGGTCGATCTCCTCCATGTGAGCGAAAAACCTTTCGTCCAGACCTCCCATTTTCTCGTAGTCAGCTTTCCTGACCATCAGGCAAGCGCCTGTGGCCCAGAAAACCTTGGAAGGGGAGTCATACTGGCCATCGTCTTTCTCCAGCTTTTTAAGGACTCTGCCCCTGCAGAACGGATAACCGTATTTGTCCAGCAAGCCTCCCGCGGCGCCGGCATACTCGAAACTATCACGGTCTTGCCAGGAATGGAGTTTCGGGCCGCATGCGGCGCAGTCCGGATGGCTGTCCATCCAAGAGATCAATGGCTCAAGCCAGCCGGCCGGGACCTCGATGTCAGAGTTGATCAACAGAAAATACTCCAAATCAGAGGCTTCCGGCATTTTGACCAAGGCCTCGAAAGCCTTGTTATACCCACCGGTGAAGCCATGATTTTTGTCAAAACGTATCTGTTTGATTCCTGGGAACTTCTCGTCAAGCAGTTCTAATGATCCGTCCGTGGACCCGTTGTCGGCGACCAAGACTTCAGCGCCTTCAGGCATGCTGGAAACCAGTCCCGGCAGAAACTTGTCGAGGAATTCTTTGGTGTTCCAGTTGAGTATGACTACAGCTGTTCTCATCTCTGCAAACATATAAAAAAAGTTCGTAATCTCTATCTAATGTGTTTTTTTGTTGAAAATTCTTGTCTATTTGATGAATTAATTTTATTTTGGTGCAAATTACGTAACATTAGGACTAAAAGCGCACTTATCACAAACTAACCATATACCAATGCTTTCTTTAACCACTTAATTTTCAAAAAATTATGTTTCACAAAAGATCTCTGATCTTGACACTGTTCCTGTCAATGGTCACCGCTTTCGGTCTGTTCGCGCAGAACCGTACTGTGACCGGTGTTGTGCGGGATTCTGGCGGCGCTCCCCTCATGGGAGTGGGCGTCGTTGTCCAGGGAACGACTAACGGAACTGTCACCAATCTCGATGGAACCTTCAGCCTGTCGGTTCCTGCCGGTGCGGTGAATCTCGAGGTGTCTTCCATTGGGTATGTCACCAAGACGGTTCCTGTCCCTGCTACTCAGGGCCGTGTGGGCAAGCGCCCCGCCTCTTTTTATTGTGCAAAGGTCGAAATCTCTCGTCAAAAGGTTTAAAACGATTGATCCGCGTTACGTGGTTTTGATTAAACCTTTATTTTTATGTGAGTTTTTGGATATGGAATAACCTATTATACACACTAATTAATTAACCAAAAATCTATCCATCATGAGATTTTTCAAACTTTGCGCATTGACTCTGTCGCTCCTCCTGATGGCTGAGTTCGGAGCTTTGGCCCAGACAAGGACCATCTCCGGAAAGGTTGTCGACTCCGGTAAAGTTCCGGTAGTCGGGGCCGCGGTCATCCAAGAGGGGACCCGGAACGGTAACACCACCGGGACTAACGGAGAATTCTCAATCAATGTTCCCGCTCAGGATGTGATTCTCGAGGTCAGTTGCCTCGGCTATCAGACAGAACGGGTGAGTGTTCCCGCCTCACAAGGGAATATCGTGGTCGTCCTGAAGGATGATTCATTCTCCCTGAATGAGACGGTCGTCGTCGGTTACGGTACTCAGAAAAAGGTCAACCTGACCGGTGCCGTGGAGCAGGTCACAAGTGATGTCTTCGAGGGCCGCGCTGCCACCAACGTGACCCAGATGCTCGAAGGTGCGGTCCCGAACCTTAACATTACTCTGGCCGACGGTAAGCCTGGCCGTACCGCTGACTTCAACGTCCGTGGTACCGGTTCCATCAACGGCGGTAGCGCCCTGGTCCTTATCGACGGCGTCGAGGGTGACCCTTCCATGCTGAACCCGAACGATATCGAGACCGTCTCCGTCTTGAAGGACGCCGCGGCCTCGGCTATCTACGGAGCCCGAGCCCCTTACGGCGTGGTCCTCATCACGACCAAGGAAGCCTCCAAGGGCAAGCCTCAGATCAACTACACGGCCAATTTCTCGATTCAGGCTCCCCAGAACAAGCCGGATGTCGTGACTGACGGTTATGTCTGGGCCGAACACTTCTACAAGGCCTACTCCTCTTACAACGAGGGAGCGAAGCCTTCGGGTATCAACAAGACCCAGCAGTTCTCACTTGCTTGGCTCGAGGAATACAAGAGAAGACACGATTCGGGAGATTTCGGTACCATCATCTCCGATGGCTCGATGGGAACGACGAAGGGACGTTATGTCTACTTCCCGAAGGAGGTTGATTATTTCTCCGCCCTCTACAAGGACACTGTCCCGAGCATGAACCACAACCTCTCAATCTCCGGAAGTGACGGCAAGTTCGATTACTATCTCTCAGGACGTTACCATCATTTTGACGGACTCTTCAACAGCGACAAGCAGACTGACCGTTACAACTCCTACAACCTTAGGGCGAAGATGGGTTACCAGGCCCTCCCTTGGTTGAAGATCACCAACAACCTGGACTACGGATTCAATAAGTATTATAATCCTATCACATATTCAGAGGGTTCCGGAGTCGTTTACCGTAACATCGCTGACGAGGGCCACCCTTCCGAGCCTTTGCTCAACCCTGACGGGACGCTCACTTACTCCGGTGTCTATTCCACCGCTGACCTTATTTATGGCCAGAGTGGTATAAAAACAGTAAATGAGGTCCTGAAGAACACGACCGGTTTCGTGGCCCAGTGGCTGAACAACACCCTCCGTCTCAAGGGAGACTTCACCTATAGGAAGACCACCTACGAGCGCACCAAGAAAGAGGCCCGTACCCCTTACGCCAAGTCAGTCGACGCCAACGGCAACAGCATCTTGGAGTACATAAAGGACCCTGCGGGCAACAAGTTCTCCGAGACCAACACCTGGAGGAGGTATCTCGCCACCAACATCTACACCGAGTACGAGAACACCTTCGGCAAGCACTATGTCAAGGGCATGGTCGGATGGAACTACGAGATGAGTAATCACAAAGAGGTCTATGCCGCTAACACCGACTTCCTGACCCCTGACATCGAGAACCTTAACCTGACGCTCGGAACGGACAACAAGTCCACCACTTCCAGCTGGTCCGCCTATCAGTTCGGCGGCGCCTTCTTCAGGTTCAACTACATCTTCGATGAGAGGTACCTGCTCGAGGTCAACGGCCGTTATGACGGTTCCTCGAGGTTCCCGGCGCATCACCGCTGGGCGTTCTTCCCGTCGGTCTCCGCCGGTTGGAGGGTCTCGCAGGAGCCCTGGTGGCACGTCAATCCCGCCGCCATCTCCAACCTCAAGCTCCGCGCCTCCTATGGCTCTTTGGGTAATGCCAATGGACTTGGCAACTACCAGTACAAGCAGACGATGAGCGTCTCCACCTCCGGCCGTCTCCTTAACGGTGTCAAGCAGAGGTATACCACCGCTCCTGGCGCCCTTCCTGATGACTTGACTTGGGAGACCGCGACCACCTATGATGTGGGTCTGGATGCCGGCTTCCTCAACAGCCGCCTCACCGTCACCGCCGACGCCTACCTGCGTAAGACCGTCAATATGATCGTCGCGGGACCGACCGTGCCTGACGTGTTTGGTGCGAAATCCCCTAAGGGCAACTACGCTGATATGTCCACCCGCGGATTCGAGGTCAGCGTCGCCTGGCATGACGATTTCGAACTTGCGGGCAAACCCTTCATTTACAGCGTCAAAGCCTCTCTCTATGACTATTATTCAATCATAGACAAGTACAACAACGCCAATAAGGATCTGGATAACAAGGCTAACCAGTCCCTCGCCGGCAACTACTACGAGGGAATGAGGATGGGCGAGCTCTGGGGCTTCACCTCCAACGGTCTCTGGCAGACCCAGAGTGAAATCGATGCCGCTATGGTAAAGGTTAGAGATGCCGGTCAGAAGTACTACAACCCTCTGATGCAGACCTCCAAGTCCTACACCATCTATCCCGGTGACATCAAGTTCGAGGACCTCAACGGCAACGGCTACATCGACCGCGGCAAGAACCAGGTTGATGACCCGGGTGACCGTAGGATCATCGGTAACGAGGACCCCCGCTTCATGTACAGCTTCAACCTCTCTATTGACTGGAACGGGATTTGGGCTTCCGCCTTCTTCCAGGGTGTCGGGAAACAGGACTGGTTCCCCTCCAACGAGGCGTCCATGTTCTGGGGACAGTACAACCGTCCTTACAACAACCTTCCCAAGTGGCATCTCGGCAACTACTGGACTGAGGACAATCCCAATGCCTATCTGCCTCGTTACACGGGTTATTACGCACCGTTCTATAAGGGTACCAACAACGCTTCAACCCGTTACCTGCAGAGCGTCGCCTACTGCCGTCTGAAGAACGTGCAGCTGGGTTACAAACTTCCCAAGAATTGGGTGGAAGCCGTCGGCATGAAGGGCGCCAGCATCTATTTCTCCGGTGAGAACCTCTTCACCTGGTCTCCTCTCTACAAGCTTACCAAGGATATCAACGTCTCCAACATCGGCAACTCCGATCCCGATTTGACTACCGGATCAGGTGATGCTTACAACTACCCGATGTTGAAGACCTACACCTTCGGTATCAACATAACCTTCTAAAAATGCAGGCATTATGAAAAAGATATTGACTTTTATTACTTTGGCATTGGCAGTCGGTGCGTTTTCAGTATCCTGCGATTACAACGAGGAGCCGAAATCGTCCGCTTCCGTGGATATGATGTTCTCTTCCGAAGGCGGTTTGCAGACCTATATGTACGGTTTCTATGAGAATCTGCCGAGCAGGACCGGAGTGTACACACTCGATTCAACTACAGACTATGGTCCGAAGAACTCGGTGGGTGGCATGGAGGTCGGAGCCTACACAGTCTCCTCATCCACCAGCTGGTCCTGGTCCGCTTTAAGGAACATCAACTTCTTCCTTGAGAAAAACGTCAACGAGAATGTCTCCCAAAAGGTGCGTGACAATTATAACGGCATCGCCCGTCTGTTCCGCGCTTATTTCTACTTTGACAAACTTGTCACGTACGGACCTGTTCCGTGGATTGACTGGGTGTTCAACTCTCCCGAGGATGAGCGTCTTATGAACACGCAGGACACCCGTGACGTCATAATCGGGCATATAATCGAGGATCTTGACTTCGCTTTCGACAATATCATCGAGAGCAAGGCGACTTTGAATTCCTCTTTGGTGAACAAGTGGACGGCTATGGCCCTCAAGTCCAGGATCTGTCTCTTCGAGGCGGCTTGGCGTAAGTACCATGCCGGCGACCAGCTTGACATCGCCCGTACTGGCTGCACGCAGTATAAGCCTAACGATCTCTATGCCCTAGCCGCTGACGCCGCCAAGAAGGTGATGGATTCTGGTGTCTACAGCATTTACACTGGCACCAAGTACGCCAATGGCCGCGGCGCTTATCGTCAGTTGTTCATCGCCGACAACACTGTCACCCAGGAGGTCATGCTCGCAATAGTGGCTGATGAGACCCTTTGCATCGGTGAGCAGAACTGGTGGTACAACTCCTCGACCTACGGTCCTCACCTCGGTATGTCCCGCAAATTCGCGAAGACCTACCTGAACAGTGATGGTACACCGTACAACGAGAAGAACGAGGACGGCACTTTCAAGACATTCAAGCAGGAGACCACCGGTCGCGACACCCGTCTGAACGAGACCATCCGCGGCTGGGACTATACCCGCAAGAACTCCCTTGGGGCATATGAGGCCACCGCGGCGAACTTCACCGGCCACACCCTGAGTGGATACCAGGTCACGAAGTGGGTTATCGATGACATCCTCTATGATGACCACAGCTCGAACGGCAACGACGAGCCTCTGATCCGCTACGCCGAGATGCTGCTCAACTATGCTGAGGCCAAGGCTGAGTTGGGTACCCTTACCGACGGAGACTGGGAGCAGACAATAGGAACCCTTCGTAAAAGGGCTGGTATCACAGGAGGAACTCCTCAGACAGGAACTCTTACTTCCAAACCTACGGAGGTCGAGCCTTACATCGCCAGTTACTATCCTGGCGTGACCGATCCGGTTATCCTTGAGATCCGCCGTGAGAGGGCCATTGAGCTTGCTTACGAGGGTCTGCGTATGACCGACCTCAAACGTTGGGCCTGCTGCAACCTTTGGGTAGACGATCCTTGGGAGGGAATCTTTGTCCCCGCCATGGATGAGCCTCTGGATATCAACGAGGACGGCACCAAAGATGTGTACTTCACATACGGTGACATCCCCGATGAGTACAAGGGTATCGGAGTCAAGGTTGGCAAGGGCGATTCCAAGAATGATGTCAACCTTGTCGCCCAGCCGGAAGGTGGTTACATCATGAAGTATGTCAAGGACAGGGATTGGCCTCAGCGTCAGTATCTCTATCCGATCCCCGAGACTGTCATTCAGAAGAACCCGAATCTGAAACAGAATCCAGGCTGGTAGTATTCTATTGAAAATGAAGAAGTTCCGTCAAATGATTTTTTGACGGGACTTCTTCTTTTTTTATTATATTTGTAATCATTGATCAATCATTATCCGATGCGAGTTTTTCTGAAGTTGGCTATGTCTTTTGTGGCGGTCGCCTTACTTGCGGCCGGTTGCGGGAAGAATAGAGGGAAGATAGATCTGTCCGAATACATCAGTGACATTGAGTTTGGCACAGATTACGTCTCCACTGTCCCTTCCGACGGTTTCAAACTGATGTCTTTCAACGTTCGTTACCAGAATTCTTCCGACAACTCCTCCGGTAATGGCTGGGCCAAGCGCAGGGAAGGAGTCTATGAGATGCTGAAAACCGAGCGCCCCTTGTTGATGGGTGTCCAGGAGTGTCTTGCGGAGCAGCGTCACGACATAGTGGTCAATGTGCCCGTATACGAGGCCATCGGTGTCGGAAGAGATGATGGCAATGAGAAAGGGGAGATGATGGCCATCTTCTATCTGAAAGATTCTGTGACTATTGTGAATTGGGGTACGTTCTGGCTGAGTGATTCACCTGATAGGGTCTCCAGAGGGTGGGATGCCGCCTGTAACCGTACTTGCACTTGGGCAAGGGTGCGCATTAAGCGCCTTGGGAAGGAAATAATGTATTTCAATACCCACCTCGACCATAAGGGAACAGTGGCGCGTTCGGAGAGTGTGAAACTGATAGTCAGGAAGATGGGTGAGCTTAACCCGGATGGGCTTCCTTGCGTTCTGACCGCTGATTTCAACTCTACGGAGGATGACTCTATCTTCGCTCCTCTTCACTTGATGATGAAAAGCGCCCGGAAGACCGCCCCGGTCTCGGATAGCTACGCCACTTATAACGCTTTCTCTAACTCGGCCAGAGGCAGCAGCTCCATAATCGACCACATCTTCTATAGCGTGGGGCTTAATGCTAAGGAATACAAGACCGTCCGGGACGGATGGAAGAATATAGATTATATATCAGATCATTACCCTATTTACGCCATATTCACATTCTGACAAATGAAACGAATTGTTTTAGTCATCGCGATCTGCGTATCGCTTCCTTTTTGCTTATCCTCACAAGATATCAAGTCCCTGGTATGGTCTTATAAGCCTTATCCGGATGTGGAGACTCCTTGGACAAAGGCTCCGGCCGGGTACAAACCTGTGTACATGGCTAATTTCGCAAGGCACGGGAGCCGTTACCTCATCTCCGGGGACACCTACACCAAACCTTTGGAGATCCTTGAGGCCGCGGGTAGGGCAGGAGCATTGACCGAGACTGGCAAAGCTTTGCTTGAGGATGTGCGAAAGATAGCCATTGACGCCGATGGCAATCTTGGAATGCTTCTTCCAAGGGGTGGTCGGGAGCATCGCCACATTATGGAGAGAACCATTGCCCGCTATCCGGAGATATTTACAGGAAACGATTGCAAGATAGATGTTTACACATCCACGATTCAGAGGTGTATAATGAGTATGGCGTACAGTCTTGACGCCATCACGGCCAAGAATCCCAAGGTCAGGTACGACCGCCATTGCGGCACGAAGATCCAGGCTGAAGTGTTCAATTCCTATCCTGTCTCGGCGGCTTCCCACGAATACGGCCGCACTCTTAGCGACAAGTTGATTGACGAAGAAGCGGGGGAGGCCCTGCTCGACAAGATATTCACTTACAGGGGGGCGGATAAGAACAAGTACCTTGACCCGGTCGTGAGAAAGCGGATGGTGAGGTGGCTTTGGGAGCTCACCATCGACAACGCCCTGAATGACGAATTGGGAGTTGACCTGTACAAGTATTTTACCTACAATGATTTCTATAGCACTTGGAAGTCGAATAACCTGAGGGAGTACTTCTCCATTGGCCCTTCCGAGGAATATGGTGAGATCGTCCGCAACGAAGCTTCAGTGATTCTGAGACACATGATAGAGCACGCTGACAAAGCCCTTGCGGGAGGAGAGTACAAGGCCACGTTGAGGTACGGCCACGACACGCAGATCGCCCCGTTGGCGGTTGAGATGGACATCGAGGGCTGCTGTTCTCCTGTCGCTGACACGGATAATCTCGAGTCACATTGGATGCTGGAGAACGCCTGCCCCATGGGCGCTAACATCCAGATGGTGTTTTTCAAGAAAAAGGGCTCCAAAGACATCCTGGTCAAGGTTCTTCTGAATGAGAACGAATGCCGGATAGCCGGAGTGAATACAGACAGATGGCCGTTCTATCACTGGTCAGACCTTCGTGCCCATTATATGGAATCCATTGAGAAAAGCCCCGACTTCAACAGGGGAGGATGGCAGGTTGAGAATGTCCAAGATGGTCTTGTGTATAAGCGTTACAGCGGAGTGGAACCGATTTCTGGCGTCCATCAGCTAGTCTATGCGGTGGATGTGGATATGAATAATCCCCGCTACTCAGTCAAGTTCGGTATCGAAGAAGGCCGGATGGCCACTTCCGACGCTTTCAAGAAGGCGGGGGCTGTCGCCACAATCAATGCCACTTATGAGAGAGTGTCATCATTTATCAAGGTCGACGGCAAGACTTACAACAACATCGACAGCGATGTAGTTCCAGTTTTCGGGACTCCTCCGCAGTGGAAGACTGACTGCTCAATCAGTACCGACGGAAGGAATGTCAAAATAGAGTACACGGGCAAGGATATGACTCTGCAGGAGCGTAGGGAGGCATTCTCATCCATCAGCTATCCGAATGTTTTCGGGTGCTCTCCGATGCTTATTGACGGCTATATCCCGGTCGGGAAATATTTCGCTGCCACGAGTCTCTCAGATGAGCAGGTCGGCAAACTCAATTATGAGGATCCTATCCGCCACCAGGGTGTGCGTCATCCAAGGACCGCGGTCGCCACGACGGAGGATAATCACCTTATTCTGATTGTCGTAGACGGGCGCAGGCCAGGAATCGCTGAAGGTATGAACGCATTTGAGCTTACATCATTCATAGAGAATCACTTCCATCCCCAGCAGGCTATGAATCTTGATGGTGGTGGATCAACCACGATGTGTGTCAAGGGCCAAGGATCTGAGAAGACCAATGTGGTGAATTACCCTTCAGGATCCATGACTTTCAAACATGACAACGAAAGACGAGTCGTGACCCACATACATATCCTCGATTCTAGCTATTAGGAATCCTTGTGGCAGTCACCGTGGTGGCAGCAATCTCCGTCACTGTGATGCTTGCAAGGGTGGCCTTTCTCGAGCTCTTTCTCAGTGGCCTCGCGGACGGCGATGACCTTACCGGTGAAGTTTAAGGTCTTGCCGGCCATCGGGTGGTTGAAATTCATAGTGACCTTATTGTCAGTCACTTCATGTACGATGCCGTTGACAACCTGGCCTGAATCGCTCATCATGGGGATCATCCTGCCTACGACAAGAAGATCATCCCTGACCTTACCATCCATCATGAAGGCCTCCATCGGGAGGTCGATAAGCCTGGTGTCATCAAATGTACCGTAGCCCTCCTCGGGAGTAAGAGTGAAGGCGAATTCCTCACCGGGCTCTTTCCCTTCCACCTCACTTTCAAACTTGGGAAGGAGCATGCCGGTACCATGGATGTAATCAAGGGGACGAGTCTCATCGGCCTTGTCGGCAAGAGCCCCATCGACGATCAGCTCATAGGTCAAGCTGACAACTTTGTTCTTTTCTGCTTTCATATATTATTCAATATTAATAGTTTACGCGCTAAAATCAACGTCCTTGAACGCCAAGGTCGGGATGACCTTTGACTTGCACATTCTGGCGTCATCTCCCGCGGCAAGAAGGTTGTTCCACAAGGTCAGCAGGTTTCCCGTGATAAGCATTTCCCTGACAGGATGGACGATACGACCGTCCTTGAACAAAAATCCTTCCACACCGAAAGAAAAATCACCCGTGGCGGAATTACTGTTACCTCCGTTGAAGCCGGTGACCAAAATCCCGTCCTTTACAAGATCCATTATGGCTTGCCTGTCCATATTCTCAGGCTTCACAAGTCCTGGAGAGACGCATGGGGGTATCACAGGCCTTGTCACGTCCTCTACAGTGGGGGCGATACCCATCTTATTGGACATGTATGTATTGACGAAATACTCCTTTACTATACCTTTCTCGATAACCGGGGTCTCTTTGGTGGCGACACCCTCCGAGTCGAACAGCCTTGAGCCGGTCTGTCCCTTGGCGTGGGGCATGTCTATCAGATCCAGCCACCCGGGGAATACCTTTTTCCCGAGTGAGTCCAGCAAGAAAGAATTCTTCTGCTGGAGTGCGAAAGCACCGAGGGCTGAAGTCAGGGGGGTGACCAGTCGGGATGAGTTCTCGCTGTCCACGACTAAGGTATACTTGCCGCTGGGAACCTTTCTGGGGTCGATTTGGGCCATTGCCCGTTGGAAAGCGGTCTCTCCACAGTCTCCTATTTTCAATTCGGCGAGCCTGGGGGTCGAGTCCCACCAATATCCACTGAACCGGTTGCCTTCCGGATCCTTTACCGTCATCTCGACTCCATATTCAAAGGAGGTCTCGATGTGGCGGCATCGGAGGCCGTTTGAGTCCAGTAAGAAAGTGTCGAAGATAGAGTCGGAATATTCCCCCTCTTCCGAGATGAGTCCTTCAGCCTCATGTTTCTTGAATATCGAAGCGTCCAAGGCCATCTTGAGCCTTTCGTCCGAGGTCAAAGCAGGATAGGAAGGGTCATATAACCCCAACTCCTTGCCAGTGAGAGCATTCTTGGCGGTCCTGCCGGAATCCGGAAGGTCCCTGCATGGATCCTCAGCCAACATCCTGACAGTCGCGACAGACTTTCTTAAGAAATTATCCAACTCATTCTCTACCAGTCTGTTGGTGGAGAATGTCCCATACTTTCCGTCCACGAACAAACAGACGCTCAAGGATCTGTCGAGGCAATGGTTCACCTTGTCCAATTCTCCGTTCAAAATACCGAAGAGTTCCATCAGGCTTTTGTTGAGGGTGACCCTGACCTTTTCCGCTCCGAGTTCCAGCGCCTTCTCAAGGCAAAGTTCGGCGGTCCTTATCTCATTTTCAGAAAGCATTCCAGTTATCTCTTCCATTCTATTCTCCTCCCACTGTCAGATTGTTCACAAGTACTGTAGGGATCCCGCAGGACACAGGGCAACTCTGCCCTTTGCCGCAGGTCCAGGCGCCTTCATCTACCTTCGGATCATTCCCGACCATTGTTATGTCGGCCAAGGCCTGGGGACCGTTCCCGATGATGTTTATATCCTTTACCGGCATTGTCAACTTGCCGTCCTCAATCAGGAAACCGCTCTTCACGAAGAAGGTGAAGTCGCCCTCTCCGATCTGGACCTGTCCGTTGCTGAACTGGTCCACATAAACTCCTTTCTTCACAGAGGTGATAATATCTTCCTTAGTCGCCTTTCCTCCAAGCATGTAAGTGGCTCTCATTCTTGGAATTGGGGCGTAACGAAAACTCTCCCTGCGCCCGTTGCCGGTAGGGGAGACTCCGAAATGAGCGGCGCTGATGCGGTCGTGGAGATATGACTCCAGGACGCCGTTCCTGACCATGAAGGTCTTCTGTCCGGGTACTCCTTCATCGTCGAAGTTGACCGCTCCGCGGTTACCTGGGATAGTTCCGTCGTCAACTATGGATATATCTTCGGAACAGACTTTCTCGCCGATCCGGCCGCTGAATATGGATTGGCCTTTGCGGTTGAAATCCGCTTCAAAGGCGTGTCCCATTGCTTCATGGAGCAATATTCCGGAGGCTCCCGCTCCCATCACGACGCTCATTTTCCCGCCTTTAGGCCTTCTTGCGGCGAACCTTTCATCGATTCCCTTAACAGCTTCAGAGACAATTTCTTCCAATAGCGTTTCGGTGAGCATTTCGGTGCCGGTGCGGTAGCTTCTGGAGACGGTTTTGTTCTCTATTTTACCGTCTTGGGTGAAGACTATCGAGGCGGCGATGGTGCCCATCGGGCGGGTGTCAAAGGTGAGTTCGCCGAGGGAGTTGAACATCAGGATGTCGCTGATCTGGTTCGAAAGAGAGACAATGACTTTCAGCACCCGGTTGTCCCGCGCGCTGATCTCCTTCTGTATTCTCTCCATGAATGGCACAAAGACCCTGGCTTCCTCCGTCCGCCAATCTCCCCTGAAGGGATAATAATCATTGGACCGCCCTTCCGGCCGGCCCACCACCTGGCCCCGGCCGAGTCCATCCTCGCGCCCTTCGACTTCGCTCAGGGACCGCTGCGGCTGAGTACGGCCGGAGACCAGTGGCGCGGCCGGCGGCAAGACTGGCCCTGACGTACATTTGCCCGGATAGGGCGCGAAGCGTAGGGAGTCAGGGGCAGTGCTTGCCGACGGCCCAGAGGCAGCGATTAATGCGGCGGCTTTGACGGCTTCGGACATTGATTTCGCGTCGGTGGATTCGGAGTAGGCGTAACCTGTGCGGTCACCTTTGAGGACTCGTATCCCGACTCCATAATCGATATGAAAGCCTCCCGAGGAGACGATTCCATCTCGAAGGAGCAGGTCCTGATATGTCGTATTCTCAAAGAACAGGTCGCTGTAGCTGCCACCTTCCTTTATTCCGGCGGCCACCAGATTCTCTAACTGTGGCCGTGTGACCTGGAACAAATCCAGGTAGTAGTTCTCATTGTTGTACATTCTTCCTCTTTTCCTCTTCTCTCAACTCTTTCTCATAAATCGAATTCATCGTCTTGATCTTGCCGAAAGTCTCAGGATCACGCACCGTGATCCCGCTACCGGAACTCTCCGCGACCAACCTTAGGTTATCATCAGAGTTATCGCAAAGGATCCATCTGTCGCAGATTGGCATGAAGTCCCTGAAAAGGTAGTGCAACCCGACGCTGTAGCGCCTCCTTACAGTCTCCTCCTTAATGTTGTGGCCACCTGCGGTCACCCTCGCCTTCACTCTGGCCACCGCCAGGTCAGGGGAGTTCAACCATAGGTAAAGGATCGTGACATAATAGCCCTCTTTCTGAGCGTCTTTGATCATCTTGATCATCGACCTTGTGGCCAAGGTGGTTTCGATGGCGAAATCCTCCTTCCTGTCCAGCAGGCGCCTCATTTTCAGCAGCATGTAGCGGCTGGCGGCGACGGAGGCCTTTTCCGGGCTGAATGGTGACAGGCTCTTGGCGAACTCGTCGGAGTTGACAAATTCGCTGCATCCGAGCAGGCCGGGGAGCACGGCATAAGAGGCCGTGGTTTTTCCGGAGCCGTTGCAACCGGATATGATGAAGAGTCGTGGCATATTTACGCGAAAATACTAAATTTGCCGTAAGAGACATATACCCGATGGACAATTCAAGGACAATTACTCTCGATGATGCTCGTAAAGAGTTGAGGCCTACCGCTTTCTCCACTATGGTGAAACCGGCGGGGTCCGCATGCAACCTGGATTGCTCGTATTGTTATTACCTCGATAAGGCCTTGCGTTATGGAGGAAAAGAGGCTGTGATGAGCGATGAGTTGCTCCGGGAATACATCCGACAGTATATAACCGCAAACGCTGTCCCTGAAGTTACTTTTTGCTGGCATGGAGGGGAACCTCTCCTTTTAGGACTTGACTTCTATCAGAAAGCCATGGCCTGGCAGCGTGAATATGCTGATGGCAAGAAGATTGTCAACACTATCCAGACGAACGCCACGCTGATTGATGAGAGATGGTGTGAGTTCTTCTGGCTCAACAACTTCCTTGTCGGGGTTTCGTTGGATGGACCGCAGGATATCCACGACGGTTTCCGGCTGGACAAACAAGGTCGGCCGACTTGGGAAAAGGTGATGGCCTCAGTGGACTTGCTCCGTAGATTCGGAGTCGAGTTCAATACCCTTAGCGTAGTGAGTTCCCTGTCGGAAGGGAGAGGTAAGGAAATATATTCATTCTTCAAATCCGTCGGGAGCCATTATATGCAATTCCTTCCGGCTGTGGAACATGTCGTTGACCGGCCGGATTTCAGGAGGCCTGTTATTGTCTCGCCTGAGACCGAGGGCGCCCGGCTGGCTCCCTGGAGCGTTAGCGCGAAGGGTTACGGGCAGTTCCTCAAGGATGTTTTTGATGAGTGGGTCGTCAGCGATGTCGGGGAGTATTTCGTTCAGATGTTTGACGCCACTCTGGCCCAGTATTGCAAGGTCCAGCCTGGAGTCTGCTCGATGTGCGAGACCTGTGGTGATTGCCTTGTGGTGGAGCATAACGGGGATGTCTACAATTGCGACCATTTCGTGTATCCGGAGTATCTGCTTGGAAATATACTCGAGAAGCCTCTGGTTGAGATTTATGACGATCCGAAGCGTTTCCGTTTCGGGGTGGCGAAGAGGACAAGCCTTCCGGCCGAATGCATGAGATGCCGTTTCTATTTCGCTTGTAGGGGAGAGTGCCCCAAACACCGTTTCGACCGGACGGCCTCCGGAGAAGCCCGGAATTCCCTCTGTGCGGGGCTAAAAGATTATTTCAGGTACACCCAGCCATATTTCGAGAGGATGAGAGACCTTCTGATATTGAAAAAGTCTCCGGCCGGAGTTATGTCTTGGGCCAGGAAAAACAAGATGGATAATGGACGATAAGACAAAAGAACTGCTCATCAATTGGGCTGAGACATACAATGATCCCAAATATTTCCAGGAGGATCCGATAGCTTTTCCCCGACGTTTCTCAGAACTTGTCCGCTCAGGGGAGCGGTCTGTCAAGGATGTTGAGGTCGCGGCCATATTCGCCGCTCATTTCGCATGGGGACGACGGGCGATGATTGTCAGGGATTGTGGAAGACTATTCGATGAGATGGGCTGGAAACCTTATGATTATGTGATGAGAGGAGAGTGGAGATGCGATCCGTGCAGCATCCACCGCACAGTCAAATGGAGTGAGGTTGCTGCGATATGCTCCCGCTTAAAGACTGTGTATGAGGAGCTTCCGAGCCTTGAACCGATGTCTCAGGACGAGATCAGGGTTAGAATATTCGGACAAAAACCCGACCTCAAGGCGCCCAATAAGAAGATCAACATGATGCGTCGCTGGATGGTCAGGAACGACGGCAAAGTCGACCTCGGCCTTTGGAAAAACACAGATCCCGCTTCCTTGCTAATTCCCTTGGATGTCCATGTTTATGACGAGGCGGTGGCATTGGATCTGACGTCTCGCAAGCAGAAGGATATTGTCACAGTAAAAGAAATCACCGGGGTTTTCGATGATATCTTCCCCGGTGATCCCTGTAAGGGTGATTTCTCCCTTTTCGGATATGGAGTCACACATCCGAAAGGAGTGTCAGTCTAATCTTTCGTGGCTGCCTCGAGTTTCTTCATCATAGAGAACATCACCAGACCGGAGATAACGCACAATGCGAGGAGCAGTCCCCAGACGCCCCAGAGCGGAACCTTGTTCCAGAGGAGGCCAGGGATTGAAACCAGGTAGTTACCTACGGCGGTCGCGGCGAACCAGCAACCCATCATAGCGCCCTTGAGCTTCGGAGGAGCAACCTTCGAGACGAAAGATATTCCCATAGGGCTCAGGAGCAACTCGGCAAAGGTCAGCACCAGGTAGGTCGAGATCAGCCAACCGGGTGATACGAGGTCAGGAGATACGGTTCCACCAAGTTCTTTCGGGGACGCCAGCCCGCGGGATGCCAGGATCAGGACGAGGAAGCCAAGGGACGCGACGAACATTCCGATTCCTATCTTCCTGGGTGCTGAAGGCTCCTTGCCTTTATTCGCCAAAGCGCTGAATAAAGCCATGGAGACCGGTGTCAAGGCGACCACATAGAAGGGGTTGAATTGCTGGAAGTCTGAAGGCTGGATGGCCACAGTAGCGGGCATACTCTTATAGAGAGCGAACGCTCCACCCCAAAGGCCGAGGGTCACCAATCCGTTTATCATCTTTCCTTTGCTGTTCTCGGACTGGAAGAAACCGAACAAAGTGTAGATCGAAACCGCTATCAGAGCTAATGCCCAGATGTTGAATCCGATACGCAAACCACCAGTGACGGAAGCCTGGGTGTAGTCACGGGCGAATAGAGTCATCGTGGCACCATTCTGGTGGAATGCCATCCAGAAGAAGATAACCACGGCGAAGACAAACATAAGGGCGGTCACACGGCTCTTGGTCTGCTGGGGAGTAAGCTCGACCACAGGCGCGTCGCTCTTGGCGGCAGCCTGCTTGGCGTTCACGTCAGCATGCTTGAACCAAGACTTGCAGGAGAAATAAATGATGACCGAGAGAATCAAAGACACGCATGCGACGGCGAAACCGTAGTTGTAAGCGCCGGAGAGTTTCTCGATGTAAAGGTTGCAGAAGTCTCCCAGATTGCCACCGGCCATAGCGGGCATATTGCTGGCGATGGCATTGGTGAGGGTCTCTTGGTTGGCCGGAGTGATGGTTCCGTTAAGGAACTGGTGAGCCAGAGCGGGAATCTCTTTCACATAGACGAGGCCGGCCTTGCCGAGGAAGTGGTTGGTGACAGCCTTGGCCATTGAAGGGGCGAACATGGCGCCGATGTTGATGGCCATATAGAAAAGGCTGAACGCCGAATCCCTCTTGGCGGCGTATTTAGGATCATCGTAGAGGTTGCCCACCATCACCTGGAGGTTGCCCTTGAACAGGCCGGTACCTACGGCGATGAGAGCCAGCGCACCGAACATCAAAACCTTGCCGGCAGCGTCAGGCGCGGTGGGTATGGCGAGGCAGAGGTAGCCGCAGAACATCACCGCGATACCGATTGTCACGCATTTCCCGTAGCCGATCTTGTCAGCAAGGATACCTCCCAGGAGCGGCATGAAATAAACGCCGGCGAGGAAGATGGAATAAATCTGGGTGGCGGTCGCCGCCGAGAAGCCGAACTTCGCCTGTATGAACAGGAGGAAGATGGCCAACATTGTGTAGTACCCGAAGCGCTCGCCAGTGTTGGCTAGAGCCAGGGCAAATAGACCTTTTGGTTGGTTTTTAAACATATTATTAGTTTTTGGTTTGATTCCATACGGATTCACTAAAATACGAAATCCCCGTCTATTCTCCAAATTTTCGATATTTCATGGGCTTTTTGTTATATTTGTAAACTTTGTACTTAAGTAGAATGTTGATCGGAACAGTCATAATGCTTGGGATCATGAGGGCTCTCTCGGCGCTGCCGCTCGGTTTCCATTACACTTGCGGCAGATTCCTGTCGTGGTTTTTGAAGAATGTGATGCGTTACCGCAGGGATGTGGTGATGATCAATCTGTCTCGTTCTTTTCCTGACAAGAAGTACAAGGAACTTAGTGAGATAGCTGACGAGTTTTACAAGCATTTCGGCCGGCTTATAGCGGAGGCTGTATGGTTCGGTGGATGCCGCAATCCGGAACGTCTTCATCGTCAGCGCATTGTGGAATATTCCAATATCGATGACTTCGACAGGGTGTATGCTGAGAGCAAAGGAATAGTGGCCCTGTATTCCCACTTGGGCAATTGGGAGCTGATGGGAGGTTGCGCGAGCTACGACTACAGGGAAGGGGGCCATCTGCCTGAAGGCCTTGATCCCAATGACGTGGTATTCGTTTACAAACCTTTGAAGAGCCGTTTGTGGGATGAGATAATGAGGAAGAACCGCTGCGCTCCTGTTTTGAGGATAGGATATGACAGCTATGTCAGTTCTGAGGACTTCCTCCGTTATGCGGTGAGGAACAGAGGGCGGAAACTGGTCGTGAATGTCAATACCGACCAGAGCCCATACAAGAACTCTACGGTGGACGACACTGTCGAGTTTATGAACCAGAAGACGAAAACGATGCTCGGAGCGGCCTCCATCGCTTGTAAGTTCGGTTGGAGTGTGCTGTACTCGAGTATGGTTCCTGCGGGGAAGGGGCATTACGAGTGGAGATTCACGGAGATCACCAAAGATGCTTCCACTATGACTCCCCACGATATAATGCAGGAGTATTACAGGCTTCTTCAGGCTGACATCGAGGCTTACCCTTGGTGTTACCTCTGGAGCCATAAAAGATGGAAAAGATAATTATAAAAGATATTGTTATGAGAATCAATCGTAAACTGACATCTATCCTCGCCGCCGCGGCTTTGATCCCGTCGGTAGCGATGAGTGCGCAGGATGCCATGGGGACTGTTTCCTATGCCCTTCCACAGACAACCATCACTCTTGAGGTTGAGGCTGTGCTGGAGAACTTCTATGCCGGGCCATACGCCAAGTTCGCCCAGAAGTATCTGGGTGTCAACGCGCGTCAGGAGGACCAGAAGACCTGTTCTCTCAGCGCTGTACGGATGACTCCTATGATAGAGGCGGATCAAAGCAATCGTTTCTACATCACTCCTGACAAGGGTGCGATGTCATTCCTCTCGCTGACTTCACAGGGCCTTGTCGCTGTCAATGACGGATCTTTCGGGAACGGGTCGGAGTGGAGGTTCGCATCCCAGGCCGGAGCCGATTTCTCCGACAGGGGAGTGAGCTCTAACCTGACTTCTGAAGCTACCACCCTCTACCGCGGGGTGGACGGAAGCCGTGTCGCCGTGCAGCAGAATATGGTTGTCCAGAAGACTCTTGAGCAAAGGGCGAAGGAGGCCGCCGACATGATCTTCGACCTTCGCAAGAAGAGAGTCCAGATCGTGACTGGCGACACTGACGCTACCTATAGCGGTGAAGCTATGGGTGCCGCTCTCGCGGAGATCGCCGCGTTGGAGAAGGAATATATGTCCATGTTCATAGGTTACAGCGATTTCCAGACCCAGAGGATGAAATGTGATGTTGTTCCTGAGAAGGATCGTAAATCACAAACTTATGTGGCGTTCCGCCTCTCTGACGCTGACGGGATTGTCTCCGCTGACAATGTGTCCGGCAAGCCTTATCTGCTTGAGTTGATCCCACAGCCTGTTTCCCAGGCTTCCGGCAAGGCTTCTTCGGCCAAGGGTGCTGTCGCTATCTATAGGATTCCCGCGATCTGCTCTGTCAAGCTCACTGACGGAGTAAACCCTATTCTTCAGGACAGGGTCGCCGTCTACCAGCTCGGTGTTGAGAGCTATTTCCCGATATCAACTAAATAATTATTTATAACACTATGACAATTAGAGATTTAGAGCCTAAGGCCGTTTGGGAGAACTTCTATGGCCTGACGAGGATTCCCCGTCCCTCAAAGCATGAGGGGAAAGTACAGGAATATTTGCTCCAGTGGGGCAAGGACAACGGAGTCGATGTGAAGCGTGACGACACGGGCAACATCATTTTCTCAGCTCCCGCCACTCCTGGGTTTGAGAACCGTAAGGGCGTGATAATGCAGGCCCACATGGATATGGTCCCTCAGAAGACCGCGGACACCAAGCATGATTTCCTCACCGACCCGATCGAAACTGAGATCAAGGGTGAGTGGGTAGCCGCTAAGGGAACCACACTCGGTGCCGATAATGGTATCGGAGTAGCGCTGGCGCTTTCCGTATTCCAGGACAAGACCCTGAAGCATGGTCCGCTGGAGGCCCTTATCACCTATGACGAGGAGACTGGTATGACCGGAGCAAACGCCCTCAAGCCTGGTATACTGAAGGGTGACATCCTCCTTAACCTCGATTCTGAGGAAGAAGGTGAGCTTTGCACCGGTTGCGCCGGTGGAATCGATGGTTCCGCGGATTTCGCTTACAGGACATATAAGACTCCGGAAGGATATGTGGGTTACAAACTAACAGTCAAGGGTCTGAAAGGTGGCCACTCCGGAATGGACATTTCCCTGTTCAGGGGTAATGCCAACAAGATTGTCTGCCGTATCCTGAAGGCCGTTATTGATGAAGTCCCCGAGGTTAAGGTGGCTGATATCAAGGGTGGTTCCCTCCGCAACGCCATTCCTTTTGAGGCCGAGGCCGTTATCTTGATTCCGTCTGCCGCGTCCCGCAAGGTCAAGGCGTTGGTGGAGAAGAAGTTCGAGGAGAACAAGTTCGAATATCAGTATTCGGATCCCGACATTGTCATGTTCTATGAGAAGCAGTCCGCTCCCGCCGCCCGTTACATCAGCCCGAAGGTTATCGGTAATGCCCTCAAGGCGATACTCGCGTGCTATCATGGTGTGGGCAGGATGAGTGACACTCTCCCTGGTCTCACCGAGACCTCGACCAATATGGCGATCATCCGTACTGAGAAGGGACATCTTACGGTCCATTCTCTCACGAGAAGCTCAATCGACTCCGCCAAGATATATCTTGCCGACTCTATCCGCTATGCCTTCGAATTGGCGGGCGCCAAGTATTCTATGTCAGGAGCTTATAGCGGCTGGACCCCCAAGCTTGGCACTCCGATGATCAAGGTGCTTGAGGACACCTACAAGAAACTTTTCGGCAAGGACCTCAAGATCACCGCTACCCACGGAGGCCTTGAGTGCGCCATAATGGGAGCCAAGTACCCGAATTGGGAGATGGTCTCTATAGGACCCACAATCGTCCATCCTCATTCTCCGGATGAGAGGGTCAAGATCGACACCGTCGCCCAGACTTGGAAGTTCCTCACCAATGTCCTTGAGAATATTCCTGAGAAGTAATTCTTTTTGCATTTTAGGAAATAATTGCTAAATTTGCAGTCCTTTTGGGTTGGCATACGTTCCCAAAAGGGCTGTATTTTATTAATTATCAAAAATTTACAACAAAATGTTAAAACAGTACGAGACCGTTTTCATCGCTACTCCCGTTTTGTCTGAACAACAGATGAAGGAAGCGGTTGCCAAGTACACCAAGCTCATCGCCGACAATGGTGGTGAGGTCGTGTACGAGGAAGACTGGGGCCTCCGCCAGCTGGCTTATCCGATCCAGCACAAGACCTCTGGCTTCTATTATCTTATCCAGTTCCAGGCTGATCCCTCTTTCGTCGAGGTCCTCGAGACCCAGTATTTCCGTGATGAGAGGATCATCAGGTTCCTGACCGTCGCTCTTGACAAGGACGCTGTCGAATACGCCGAGCGCCGTCGTCAGAACAGGGCCAAGGCCGCTGCCGCTCCCAAGGTTGAGGAGCCCGTCGCTGAGCCTGTCGCTCCCGTAGAGCCTATCGTCGAGGATATTGAAGATCCCGCCGATGCTGAGGAAACCAATGAAACCGTTAACGAATAATCAAGGAGGAAATCACTATGGCACAGAATGAAGCCCAGAATGCTGGAATCCGCTATCTGAACCCTCCTACAGTCGAGGTCAGGAAGAAGAAATACTGCCGTTTCAAGAAGGCTGGTATCAAGTATGTTGATTACAAGGACCCTGAGTTCCTTAAGAAGTTCCTCAACGAGCAGGGTAAGATCCTTCCCCGCCGTATCACCGGTACTTCCCTGAAGTTCCAGAGAAAGGTCGCCAAGGCCGTCAAGAGGGCCCGTTCCCTCGCTCTGCTTCCGTATGTCACTGACCTTCTTAAATAATAGGAGAGCGCGATCATGAAAATCATACTTAAGAAAGAAGTTGCCAATCTCGGCGAGGCCGGTGATGTGGTAGAGGTTAAGGGTGGTTACGGACTGAACTACCTTATTCCCCAGGGATTCGCGATTGTCGCCACTCCTTCTGCTATCAAGCAGCTTGAGGAGACAAAGCGCCAGAGGGCTCACAAAGAGGCTAAGCTTATCGCTGACGCTGAGGCTATCGCCGCCAAGATCGAGGCCGCGCCTGTAAAGGTCGCTGTCAAGGTGAGCGAGGCTGGTAAGATCTACGGATCTGTCACCAGCGCCCAGATCGAAGAGGCTCTGAAGGCCGCTGGGATCGATGTTGACAAGAAGAGCATCACCATCCCTGATGACATCAAGGCTCTTGGAGAGTACGAGGGAACCGTCAAGGTTTACAAGGCCATCAAGGCTGCTCTCAAGTTTGTTGTCGAGGCTGAGGCCTAAGATCTCACGTGAGAATTCGCTAAGCGGCGTCGGGTTTCCGACGCCGCTTTTTTATTTCGCTAGTTCTATTATGTCCCTGACTTCTATCTCCCGGACCCTGTAGCCGTCCCGGGAGACGGCGATCATCGCCCTGCCGACTTCAGACATGGTATTCCAGAGCCCCAAGAGCTTCATCAGGGGATAAAGAGCCCAGAACACATATTGCATTCTCTGGATATGGAGCTGGCCTTTGTAGCGCCACATGATCGCCGGACGGAAGTTGAACGATCCCTTGAATCCTTTGCGAGCCAGGGCGTCCTCGGTGCTTTTCTTGACTCGTACCCACATCTGATCGGTGTGGTTGTAGTTGCCGGCTCCGCTGACATAAACGAAGGTCATCTTTTCCTTAGGCTCCACAATGTCGGCAAAATGGAGCGGGATATCATGGCTGATTATCTTGTACTTTTCCTCTTTCATTCCCACACTGCTTATTCCGGCGCAGAAAAAGACGGCGTCATAACCCTGCAGCGCGGGATCACCCTTCTGAAGGGCCATGAAGTCACTGATTATATATTCCCTGAGCTTAGGATGCACGTGACCGCAAGGACGGCGGCTAACACTCAATACCCTGGTGATCTCGGGATTATTCAAGCATTCAAGCAAAACACCCTCTCCGACGTATCCGGTGGCTCCTGTTAATATGACTCTCATTTCTTTTTATTCTGATCGCACTAATATAGTCATTTTTCTTTTTTATTGCGATTCTTTGGAATAATGCCTATATTGCGTACAACAAATGTTGACTTGGACCGCATAGAAAGTTCCTTTTTTCCTGTTAGCCTTCGGGCTATACTTTTACTTTCCGCGGTCCTTTTTTTTGATTATGCACCCTACTCTTATAAAATTCTTCAAGGCGGTCACAACTTCCTCCCAATTGGTAAAGGAGCCGGAAGCTCTTCAGACAGAGGCTCTTAAGAGAGGCTATATCATCCATCCCGATGTCCTGAATGAGGATGTGGCTATGTTCATCAAGACTGAGGCCGTCGACCCCAATTCGACTTTCTACAAAACTTGGGATGATGTGGTCTCTAAGGATAGGTGGGAGCTTTTTCTGGATCAGGTGACGCATTATGCCTCGACTTATGGCTCCGGCTACACTATGGATGGTAACGGTTATGTGCCGAACGATGGCGCTGAGGCTCCGGAATTCAGGAAGTACACTCTGATAGGGAAGATAACCGAGGATGAGCTGTACCAGCGTTGCATGGGCATCGTATCTTCAGGGATAGCCCTCAACCCTGTGACGGTCAAGGCTATTTGCGGGGCTATTGTGGAATATCACAAAGCACGTCCTGAGGTCAAATTGGATATAGATTCCGTCCGCAACCGGGAGGCTCTATCTGTCCTTTCCTCAGCTCTTGGGATCAGGCCTTCAGACCCTGTGGCTCTGTTCAGGTTCATTGTCTATGAGTCGACGGGAATGACCCTGCTGATAAAGAACAAGGATCTTATTAGGCGAATCAAGCAAACCGCCGCCCAGTTTGATTTCAATAAGTTGACAGAGGCGGAAAGGGATTCGTTGGCTTCTGTTTTCTATCGTTTCAAGGATTTGTTCCTTGCCTTCAGGACCCACGTTACCAAGTTCTATGACACTGAAAAGAAGGAGATGGTGACCGAGCCTTCCGCCTCAAGAAAGGTGATCAACCAGATCCGCAGAAAGGCTGAAAGGCTACATAAGCCATTGAAGCCAGGTTATTGGGAGACCATCCTTGCAGTGGAACGCCCTCTCGAAGAGATATCCAACCGCCTTGCGACCCTGAACGCTTTCAAGACAGTCTCTTTGCTTCAGACCGTCAGGGAGCGGCTTTTGATGTTGGATAACCCGACCAAACGAATGTACATCATCCGTAACGGGAAAACCTTTGTGACTCCTTCGGCCGAAGCATCTTACGCAGACTTGAAAAATTATTACACATCGTTATCCACTCTTTTTGAGAATAAACTAATTGGTATTATCGCCCCTAAGGCGTGTTCTGTGAAGTTCCCGGCGAAGGTTGTCCTGGCTTGCCCTTCATCCGAGAAGAATTTCATCGGCAACTATCCGTTTGGGTCGTGGTATCCTCTCAGCGAGAATAATTTCTTCGGAATATACTGGCGCAACGAGTGGGGAACACACGATTTCGACATCAGTTTCGTCAATCTCGGTGGGCATAAGATTGGTTGGAACAGTTCCTATAACACCGGTCATGCGGTTTATTCCGGTGATTTGACCAACGCTGACCCCGAAGCCAGTGAGATCCTTTATTGCAAAGGAACCAGCGACGACGGTATCATATTTTGCAATCGTTACAACGGTGAACCGGGAAGCCGTTTCCGCTTCTTCTTCGGGCAGGAGGAGATTGTCGAACTGAAGAGAGGATATATGGTTGATCCGAACAACATGGTTGTCAATGAGGACCTGTTTTCTGACCTTCGCCAATCCATGATCGCCGCTGTTAGTGGAGGAAAGATATTCCTGATGAGCCTGGGCGTGGGGAACTCCCGTGTGAGCTCAAGTATGGACGCCAGCGACAAAGCCGCCATTATCGCCCTCAAGTCCAAGTGCTTTGTGGATCTAAAGACATTGATGCTGAAGGCAGGTTTTAGGGAAGCAGCTGATTATGAGTACCCTGACCTTGATCTCTCCGACCTGCACAAGGACACTCTGATAAAGCTATTCGCTGAATAAGGCTATTCTTCGGTCTTAGACTCGTCCGAAGGTTTGTCATCCTCCGGTTTGAAGGACTTGTACTTGAAGCGACGGATCTTCTGGGTCGCCGTCTTCTCGAAGTCTTCCTTCATGGCGTTGACCTCTCCGATGTTGGATTGCTTGCCGACTCGTTTATTGACATATTCCATCACCTTCTTCTTCCAGTTCTCGAGATTCTCAAAGAACTTCTCCTCTTTCTCGAGGGCGTCCCAGTCGATGATATCATCGTCAAATTTCACCAGCGCCACGAGTTTTCCGTCTCTTTCTATGACGATTGACTCGTTTACCCCGCGCATGTTGTTGATCACCTGCTCGATCTCCTCGGGGTAGATATTCTCTCCAGAAGGCCCCACAATCATGTTGCCGAGGCGGCCCTTTATGTAGTACCGTCCCTTTGAATCCATGCAGGCGAGATCATGGGTCCTGAACCATCCGTCATCAGTCAGCGCCGCGCGGGTGCGCTCTGGATCACGGTAATATCCCAGCATGACGTTGTCGCCTTTAGCGATGATCTCGCCCTCTCCTGTGGCCGGGTCGACATTCTGGAGTTTGACCTCGACATTGTAGGCAGGGACACCGATAGAACCAACCACCGTTTTTCCGACACATGCGTTGGTGATCAGCGGGGCAGTCTCCGTCAGGCCATAGCCGATAGCATACGGGAAGCGGGCTTTGTTGAGGAAATCCTCAACTGTCGAATCCAGCTTGGAACCACCTATCCCGAAGAACTTTAGCTTTCCGCCGAAGGATTTGTACAGTTTCTTTCCGACAAGCCAATATAGAACCCTTGGCATTTTCTTTTTCATCCAGGACAGGGTACGGCTTTTCTCTACGGTAGGGACGACGCTGTTTTTGTAGACCTTCTCTATGATAAGTGGCACGGCGCACATAATTGTGGGCCGGACCTTTTTCATGGCCGCCATCAGAATCGATGGTGTCGGCGGTTTCTTGATATAATATACGCATCCTCCCACAAATAGGGGATACAGTACGCTGAACGCCATCTCGTAGGTGTGGGACATCGGCAGAATCGAGAGCCAGCGATCCTTTTTCCCGGCTGGCTGGGCGTGGAAGGCGGCTATGATGTTCTGGCAGAAGTTCCTGTGGCTCAGCATGACACCCTTGGCGTTGCCAGAGGTTCCAGAGGTGTATATTATAGATGCGAGATCGTCCGCTTGTGGTTCTGATGAGTGGCCCTCACAAGTGAAAGCCTGGTCGTCTTTCTGGATGAACTCGAAAGTCTCGATGTCGATTACGAGAGTCAGCTTTTCCCTCACCTCGTCGGAGAGCTTCTTCATGAGCCTATTCGAGATGAATATGGCTTTGCACTCGGAATGGGTAAGGATGTTCGTGACCTCGCTCTCAGAGGAATCCGGGAGAATCGGAACCGTGACCCTACCGAACGGCACGCATGAGAACATCGCCACAGTCCAGTTGGGCATATTGTTGGAGAGGATAGCCACCTTGTCTCCAGCGCTGATTCCGAATCGATTGAATCGTTGGGACAGTTCCAGACATTTATGTTTGAAACTCTCGTAAGTATACTCCTGACCTCCGTCCACGAAGCGAGAGAGAGGCCTCTTCGCGAATGTGTCGGTCGCCATCTCGAACAGTTTCGAGAGGGTGGTCACGTAATTCTCCCTGCTTTGCTTTAAAAGGCCTTTAATGGACATGTTTTTAAATATTAATGGGTTATGAAACCTTCGGGGTTTTTGCCCTGAAGGTGCATCGACTCATATATCGCCTGGATCCTGTCGGTATCGGCCCTGGCGTCATCAGTAAGCTCTACTTTCTCCCCGGCGCTGACCCTTTTTCGGCCCCAGTCGAAATAGCCTAGGTAAACAGGCACGTTCGCTGTTTTGGCGATCAGATGATAGCCTGTCTTCCACTTCTTGGTAGCTTTACGGGTGCCTTCCGGCGCTATTGCGAGGATAAAGGTATCCTTGTCTTCCATCTGCTCAATCATGCTCTTGACGAGAGATGTGGCGTTGCTACGGTCTACGGGGATGGCTCCCATCTTCTTGATAAGCGGTCCTATAGGCCAGAAGAAGAACTCTTTCTTGATCATCACATGGGCCTTCTGGGCACCGAATTGGGTGTAAAACAAGTACGAGACGACAAAATCCATCGCCGAGGTATGAGGAACTCCCAGAATGATGGCTTTTTTCTCGGGCACAGGGCCTCCGACAACAGTCCATCCCATCTTCTTAAGCATCCATCCGCAGAATCTTGCCCAGCGTGTCATATTCTTAACTCATTAGATGTTAACGTCTTCCAATTCTTCCTCGGATTTCAGGTTGGCCCTGATGAAGTTCTGGCGGTCAATCGTGTTGTCGCCCATATAGAACTCCATGATGTCCGAGATCGACTCCTCGTCCGAGAGTTTGACCAGGTCAAGTCTCATTTCATCCCCGATGAAGCCGACAAACTCGTCCGGGGAGATCTCTCCGAGACCTTTGAAACGAGTGATCTGTACGGCTGTCTTCAGAGCCTTGATGGCCTTCTCCTTTTCCTCTGATGTGTAGCAGTATCGTCTCTCTTTCTTGTTGGCGACCCTGAACAGGGGAGTCTGAAGGATATGAACGTGCCCTCTCCTTATCAGGTCCGGGTAATACTTCATGAAGAAAGTCAATACCAGCATCCTGATGTGCATGCCGTCGTCATCAGCATCGGTGGCGACTATGATATTGTTGTAACGGAGGTTGTCAAGGTCGTCCTCGACCCCGAGGGCGGAGATGAGCAGGTTAAGCTCTTCATTCTCAGCCACTCTCTTACGGCTCTCCTTATAGCAGTTGATCGGTTTGCCACGGAGACTGAACACAGCCTGGTAGTTGGCGTCCCTTACCTTCGTGATGGTTCCGGAAGCGGAGTCTCCCTCAGTGATGAATATGCTGGTTTTCTCGGCCAAATCCTCCTTGTCCTTCGGCATCTTGTCGCAGAAGTGGTAGCGACAGTCGCGGAGTTTCTTGTTGTAGACATTGGCCTTCTTGTTCCTCTCACGTGTCTTCTTCTGGATACCGGCGATTTCCTCACGCTCCGCCTGTGACTCCTTGATCTTGTTCTCAATAATAGGTACAAGGTCCAGATGGATCCTGAGATAGTTGTCCAGGTGGCGGGCCACGAAATCATTGACAAATGACCTGATTGTCGGGCCCCTGTCGATTTCCAGAGACCCGTCAGGATTCTGAATCTTTTTGCCGTGCTCGTCGGTCTTGTATTTCTCCCACATGTATGTGGAGCCGAGCTTGGTCTTGGTCTGGCCCTCGAAATTAGGCTCCTGGATCTGGATGCTTATGGCTCCGATGATGCCCTGACGGCAGTCCTCGGGTTTGTACTCTTTCTTGAAATAGTCCTTGAGGGTCTTCGCAATGGCCTCCCTGAATGCAGCCAAGTGCGTGCCGCCGTCGCGGGTGTTCTGGCCGTTGACGAAAGAGGAGATATTCTCACCGTAGGAGTTGCCGTGTGTAAGCACGACTTCGATGTCGTCATCCTCGAGGTGGATCGGCTCATACAGAGGAGTCTCGGACATGTTTTCCTTGACGAGGTCGAGCAGTCCGTTGTCTGACTTGTAAGACACTCCGTTCAACGTCAAGGTCAGGCCTTTCTTGAGGTAGGAATAGTTCTTCACCATGGTCTCGACATAGTCCATGTTGAACTCGAAGCCTCCGAACATCTCGTTATCCGGGGTGAAAACCACCAATGTGCCGTTTTTCTCGTTGACTTTCTCCTTCTTCCCGCTGTCTTTCAGCTCTCCTCTCTCATAGGTCGCCCATGAACTCTCTCCCTCACGGAATGACTCCACGTAGAATTTCTCGGACAAGGCGTTGACAGCCTTGGTTCCGACTCCGTTCAGACCGACGGACTTCTTGAATACCTTGTCGTCGAATTTGCCGCCAGTGTTGAGCTCACTGGTCGCCTTGACGACGGAACCGAGTGGGATACCACGGCCGAAGTCCCTGACTTTGACCTGCTTCCCGTCGATGTCGATGAGCACCTTATTACCGTATCCGGCAGAAAACTCATCGATACAGTTGTCCACGATCTCCTTTAGAAGAACGTAGATGCCGTCTCCAGGGTTGGAGCCGTTGCCCAGGCGGCCGATGTACATTCCCGGTCTGCGCCGGATGTGCTCAACTCCCTCCAGGGTCTTTATGTTGGCGTCGGTATATTCCTCAAATGTCCGTTTTTCTGCCATCTCCGATTACTTTCAATCAAAACATACAAAAATACGAATTTTTGACGGTATTTGAAAAAGTATCTAATTAACCTTATTTTCGCGTTTTGGAAAGGTATTTGCAAAGGCCTTCCGGGAAAGCATGATAATAATGAGAAAGGTCCTCACATATATTTTGGCAACCGTCTTCCTGATGGGCTCCACTTTGGTGGCTTTCGCTCAAGGGTCGGGGGCTGACAACACTTTCGGTGGAGTCGTCCGTCTTGACAAGATAGTCCATGATTTCGGGGATATCCTCGTGACAGACGGACCGGTGACGGCTACCTTTACCGCTACTAATGTCGGAGACAAGCCTCTGGTTATATACAGCGTAGTCTCATCATGCGGTTGCACTGATGTCGAGTGGACCAAACAGCCTCTTAAACCAGGAGAAAAAGGAACTATCAAAGCGACTTACAAGAACGATGAGGGTGGCTATCCTTTTGACAAGAATTTGACTGTGTATTTCTCGGAGCCCAAGCAGCCTGTGATACTTCGCCTGAGGGGAGAGAGCCACAAGAAGAAACTCAGTCTTAGTGAGTTGTATACTATCCGTTTCGGCAACCTTGGTTTCAAGGAGGTTGACATCAAGGGCGGTAACCTTTCACAGGAGCAGCAGAAGAGCGGTGAGTTCATGGTCGCCAATCTCGGGACTAAACCTCTTCAGGTCAAGTTCTCAGATGTGAGTTCCGGCCTGGCCCTCAAACTCTCCGAGAATCCGATTCCGGCAGGTGGTACAGCCAAGTTGGCTTATACTGTCACCGCTGACAGGAACCATTGGGGAAAGAACTATTATTACGCCACCCCGGTAGTTGACGGAAAGACATACAAAGCGGTTGTCAGGCCGGCTGTGGAGGCGGTGAGGGAAGCCGCGGGGACGGAAGCTATTGTCGCTGATCCCAACCCTGAGCTTGGTGCTGGCAAATCCAAGATAGGTATTTTCACGATCACTAAAGAAAATTTCTCGTCATACACTAAAGAACAACGGGACTCCGCTCCCATCCCGGTAGCCGCCGAGAGCACCTTCTCCTTCGGAAAGGTCAAGGCTGGGACCAAGGTGAAGGGATCGTTCGAGATCTCAAATAAAGGCAAGAGCGCATTCAAAGTCTACAAGGTTGATTCAGAGAGTTCTAAGCTGGTAGTATCGGCTTTCAATGAGATCGCTCCGGGTTCCAAAGGGACACTGGACGTCACGCTCGATACCACCTCGTTCCCCAAAGGGGAGTGCCTCGTGATCATGACTTTGATAACCAATTCTCCTTCGAGACCGATCATGAACCTGTTCCTGACCGGTTGGATAGATTAATATTTTTAGTATATTTGTCAAAAAATAAAAGGTATTATGGCTTACAAGATTTCTGAAACTGATTGCATCGCTTGCGGAACATGCGCTGGAGAGTGCCCTCAGGGCGCCATCCACGAGGGTGACTTCTACACCATTGATCCTGATGTCTGCATTGACTGCGGAACATGTGCTGACGCCTGCCCCATGGGCGCTATTTCTCCCGCTGAATAATTTCCGTCAAACGTAGTATGTACTCCGTGCCGTTGGCGCGGAGTTTTTTTAAGGTAAAACTAGACAATAATAAATGAAAAAGATCCTTACCTTTTTTGCCGCTGCCGCGATTTGCGCCATCTCATCACTGGCTGGCGCTCAGCAGCTTCCGAATGATCCGGCGGTCCGTAAAGGGACTCTGGAGAACGGATTGACCTATTACATCCGCCACAACGACAAACCTGCCCAAAGAGCTGAGTTCTATCTGGCCACAAACGTGGGAGCTATCCAGGAGACTCCAGATCAGGATGGTCTGGCCCATTTCCTTGAGCACATGTGCTTTAACGGGACTAAGAACTTCCCTGGTAAGGCCTTGCTTGACTGGCTCCAAAGTATAGGTGCTTCATTTGGAGGCAATGTTAACGCCTCAACCGGTATTGACCAGACCCAGTATATGCTCAATAATATACCTCTGGTCCGTGAGACGGTCGTCGACACCTGCCTCCTTATTCTTCACGATTATTCCCATTTCGTGACCAACGATCCTGTTGAGATTGACAAGGAGAGGCCTGTCATCATCGAGGAAAGGAGAAGCCGCAGAAACGCCCAGTGGAGGACTTTCGAGCGCTCCCTCCCTTATTATTATGGTGATAATAAGTACTCGACTTGCACGTTGATAGGCAGCCAGGAGAACCTGGAGACCTTCAAGCCCGAGAGCCTTGTGAATTTCTACCATACTTGGTACCATCCCGGTAACCAGGCTGTTATCGTGGTAGGTGATGTGGATGTGGATGCTGTTGAGGCCAAGATCAAGGCTATTTGGGCTGATATTCCCGCCGCTGAGAACCCTAAGCCAAAGGATAAATTCACCTTGACTGAGTTCACTGAGCCCCGGATTGGAATCATTACCGATCCCGAGACCACTATGCCTACTGTCGAAATCCTTTGGGAGAGTGACGCTCGCGATGAGGCTTTGAATAGCACCACCGCCGGATTCTCCATTGACCTTATCGAGAATCTGATCTCTAACGTGATGTCAGAACGTCTCACGGATATCACCTCCAAGGCTGACGCTCCATTCCTTCAGGGAATGTTCGGTATCGGTAAGTTGTGCGAGGACTTTGAGGCTGTTACCGGCCGTGTCGCTCTTAAAGAGGACAACATCCTCGGTGGTCTCCAGGCTTTCCTTGTGGAGCTCCAGAAGATGAGTCGTTTCGGTTTCTCTGAGGGCGAGGTCACAAGGGCGAAGGATAACATCCTGGCTTATTTGGAGAAGGCTGTCAATGAGGCTGACACCAGGAAAAACCCTGAGTTCGTTCATCCTCTCATCAGTAATTTCTTTGACAATCAGGCATATATGGAGCCACAGGCAGAGTATGATCTCGCCAAGGCTTTTCTTGCTCAGATCGATGCCAATATCCTCAACCAGATGGTCTCCCAGATTATTCCGGAAGGAAATTTGGTAATGATTTACAGCGGGCCTCAGAAGGACGGGATCGCTACTCCTTCAAAGGAACAGTTGCTTTCCGCTCTTGAGGCTGCCAAAGCCGCTGAGATCGAGGCTCCCGCTGAGGACACCGCCACCGAGCCGTTCATGGATCCATCTGTCTTGAAAGGATCTCCGGTGAAGAAGAGCGGCACTTCAATCTACGGTTCCACAGAATGGAACCTGAAGAACGGGGTTAAGGTCATCGTCCTGCCTACCGACCACAAGAAAGACCAGATACTCTTCACTATGTATAAAGCTGGCGGTCATAACCTCATTTCTGATGAAGATATGACTTCCTTCGACAGCAATATATACAGCACATTCGACGCTATGCAGGGTGTGTCCAAGTTTAAGAACACAGAGGTCACCAAGATGCTTTCCGGAAAGAATCTTCGGGTCGGCGCCTTCATTGACGGACTCTACAATGGCGTCAGTGGCTCCTCTTCTGTTAAAGACCTTGAGACCGCTCTTCAGTTGGTTTACTTGACTTATACTGATCCTCGCTTTGACCAGGAGGAATGGGATAATGCCATCGCCCAGTTGAAGGCTGTTCTGCCTAACGCGCTGGGGACTCCGCAGTTCAAGTTGCAGAAGGAGTTTAGTGATTTCCTATACGGAGGCAATCCTAGGAATCAGTTCATTTCTATGGAGACCCTTGACAAGGCGAATCTCCAGACCGTGGAGAAGAATTACCGTAAAATGTTCGCTTCCGCCGCGGGAAGTGTTATGGTTATAACAGGTGATGTGGATCTCGACTCTTTGAAACCGTTGGTAGAGAAGTATATAGGCTCTCTTCCCAAGGGTAAGAAAACCAAGGGGATCAAGGATCTTGCCCCAAGGATTGTCAAGGGCGAGAATATAAAGACCATCCAGACAGATATGGAGACTCCCAAGTCAACCGTGGTTGAGGTTTATTCTGATTACAGGCCTTACACTGTGAAGGATGACGTGTTGGCTAGCGCGGTCAGCTATGTGCTTGATCAGATTTATGTCGAGACTTTGCGTGAGGACGAGGGTGGAACCTATGGCGCATCCTCTTCCGCAAACGCTGGTCTGGAGCCCGAGCCGATGTACATTATGCAGGTCGCTTTCGAGTGCAAGCCTGAAATGGCCGATAAACTTAGGGCGATGGCCAGGGACGAGTTCCGTAAACTCGCTGAGAACGGCCCTACCGATGAGCAGTTCAACCGCACCTTGGAGAATTTCAAGAAGAATGTTCCGGAGAACAGGATCAGCAACAGCTACTGGATGAATAATCTGGTCAGGTACGCCAAGTTCGGATTTGATTACGACAAGGAGTATGAGGAGGCGGTGGCGTCCTTGACCAAGGAAGGAATCAAGGAAGCTGCCCGCAAGCTTTACGAATCGGGTAATTTCCTTGAGTTCGCCCAGATGCCGGGAAAGACTACTGAATAAATAATTCCGCTGATAATTTATGACCGGTGCCGGCTTTGGCTGGGACCGGTCTTTTTTTTATATGAATTTTTTGAAAAAATTATTGTTTTTCATAAATTATTTATATATTTGCCAAGGTAACATAAAACTATTCGTTATGATCACTTGGTGGAATTCACTTAGCAGTATGATGCAGGTCCTATGGGCAATAACCCTCTCGGCCACGCTTATCTTCATCATCCAGACTATCCTCACCTTCCTCGGTGTCGGGGGAGAAGGAGGAGTCGACGCCGATGTCAGCGGCGATTTAGATTTGGGAGGTGCGGACGGTTCTTTCGATGCCGATCCTTCGATGAACCTTCTCACGTTCCGTAACTTCGTGAACTTCTGTCTCGGCTTCGGATGGACGGCGGTGCTGATGCGCGATAAGATCGGTTCCGATTTCCTTCTGGTGCTTCTTGCTGTCATCGTTGGAGTGGCCCTTGTGGCTGCCGTGATGTGGCTGTTCAAGTGGCTGAGCGGAATGCAGCAGAGCGGTAATATCAACGTCCACACAGCCGCTATCGGCTGCGAGGGCAAGGTCTATCTCGCGATCCCCGGCGAGCGCAAAGGGGAAGGGAAGGTACAGATCACTATTAACAACGCCGTGCGTGAGTATGATGCCCTTTGCGAGGGCGATTCAATTCCCACAGGCGCCCCTATCAAAGTTATAGGTGTCATCAATGAGCACACCCTCTTAGTGGAAGAAATCACTCCTACAATCATATAACATCAAATAACCTATAATTATGGACATTACTCTCATTCTCATCATTGTCGCCGTCCTATTTGTGACGTTCGCGGCTATTCTGAAGCGCTACAAGCGCTGCCCCTCAGACAAGATTCTGGTCATTTACGGTAAGACCGGCAAGAACAGGAGCGGTTCCATCTCATCCGCAAGGTGTATCCATGGTGGCGCCGCGTTTATCTGGCCTGTGTTCCAGGACTATGCTTTCCTGGATCTCAAGCCCATATCCATTGAGTGCAACCTCACCAACGCCCTTTCGAAGCAGAACATCCGTGTTGACGTTCCTTGCCGTTTCACCGTCGGTATTTCCACAGAGGCTGACAGTATGACCAACGCCGCTGAGCGTTTGCTCGGGCTCTCTACTGACAGCATCCAGAACATCGCTACCGATATCCTCTTCGGACAGCTCCGTCTCGTGATCGCGACGATGGACATCGAGGAGATCAACGCCGACCGTGACAAGTTCCTAGCCGCCGTCAGCCAGAACGTTGAGGCTGAGCTTCGCAAGATCGGTTTGAAGCTTATCAACGTTAACGTCACCGACATCCGTGATGAGTCCGGTTATATCGAGGCTCTCGGTAAGGAAGCTGCCGCCAAGGCTATCAATGACGCTAAGAAGAGTGTCGCTGAGCAGAACCGCTTCGGTGAGATCGGTAAGGCTGAGGCTGACAGGGATAAGGACATCCGAATCGCTGAGACTCTGAGAGATACCCGTATCAAGACCGCTGCCGCCAACGCTCTTGCGGTTCAGGGAGAAAATACCTCTAAGATTGAGATCGCCAACTCAGACGCGGCTCGTCGCGAGAAGGAGGCTGAGGCTGCCCGCATCGCGGTCGCCGCTGAGAAGGTCCAGGCCGCTAAGGCTCTCCAGGAGGCATACCAGAGCGAGCGCGACGCTGAGCTTGCCCGTGCTGAGAGGGAGAAAGCCACCCAGCAGGCCAACATCGTTGTTCCCGCCCAGATTGACAAGGAGCGCCAGATCATCGAGGCTGAGGCTGAGGCTGAAAAACTCCGCAGAACCGCTAAGGGAGAGGCTGATGCCATCTACGCCAAGATGGAAGCCCAGGCTCGTGGTACTCTGGAGATCTTGACCAAGCAGGCTGACGGTTTCGCCCAGTTGGTTGGTGCGGCTGAGGGTGACGCCCAGAAGGCTGTTCTCATGATGATCTCCGATCGTCTGCCTGAACTGGTCAAGACTCAGGTCGAGGCTGTCAAGGGTATCAAGATCGACAAGGTCACTGTCTGGGATGGAAACGGTGGCAAGGATGGTAAGACATCCACCGCTAATTTCATCTCCGGTCTGATGGGCTCGGTTCCTCCTCTCCAGGATCTTTTCAAGATGGCCGGAATGAGCCTTCCTGAATATATGAAAGGCAAGGAGGTCCCCGAGGATCAGGGAACAGGCAAAAAGGAGGTTAAGTAGTTATGCCGATAATTGTTAATGTCGATGTGATGCTTGCCAAGCGGAAGATGACTTCTGCCGAATTGGCCGAGAAGATCGGCATCTCAGCCGTGAATCTCTCGATCCTCAAGACCGGCAAGGCCAAGGGTGTCAGGTTCAGCACACTCGACGCTATCTGCAAAGCGCTTGACTGTCAGCCCGGCGACCTGCTGGAATACCGTCCCCCTGAGCCGGGAGTCCCTGAACAAACTCTGTAAATAGTGTTCGTGTTAAGGAAGTACTTGTTAATCAATTAATAACTGAATCAGATGGTGCCGATTTCGGTACCATCTGTTTTTGTATTGTGCGGTTAGTCAACTGTTTCTGCTCCACGGCCACTTTTTTTTAGTATATTTGAACATTATGAGAAAAACACTATTCATTTCTTTAGCCCTTCTGCTTGCTTGTTGTGCTGGTGCGCCTAAGAGCGAAGTTGTCAATATCGCTACCATCCGTGACGGATGGCGTGGAAAAACTATCGAGACCAAGAATCTTGGGGCGCATCCCAATGTGATGCAATTGCTGAGGGCTTTCAATGAGGTCTGGCCATCTGCCGGGGCGGATTCCATCATCACTGAGGCCGGGGACAGGCTTTTTGTTTCCAATGATGTAACAGAAGGAGGCTCCGGAAAAGTCTTTGTGGATTGCGAGGACTTCAATGTGGCTTCATATGACCACGGAGACACTGGCGACCAGAGGACTGGCGCCCGGACATATTCAAGGGAAAACGGCCATACCCTTTTCGCTATACTGTTGGAACAAGTTAATCCAGAGGAGATTGAGTTCTGCTGCTTTTACGATTATGATCCAGCCACCGGGCTGTTGACTCCGGAAGCGGAGCCGTATGCCGATTTCAAACCCCAGCATGAGAAATCCATCCTGACATATTGGGTGACAGAGGGTGGATATGACCAGGATATCATTATCGTGGAGACTTCTCCGGATGATAGCTATCAGACTCTATATCACCATTTTACCTTCGATGGCATGAAGCATGTCTTCAGTGGTTCCAGCAACGAGTACATCTATCCTGAATATGAGGAAGACTATGATCCGCTTCCGGAAGGCGCCACCTTGAGGGCGGAGTCTGACCACTATTGGTTCTATACTTCAGTGGCCCGTCCTGCCTCGGATGAGGATCCGGAGGTTCTGGCGCTTTGGATCAAGGATAAGGGTGAGGCCGAGGAAACCCGCTGGATCTGCACCACTGTCGCTACTTCAGAGCCAAAATGGGCATTGATGAAAGACGGGAACGCGATACCGGTGACAATAGACTCGGGTGATATCGCTTGCGCTGAGAATATTATTCCTGTCCCTTGGAATGCGGACATGTTCTATGTTGACGGTTGCCCGGACGGGAGGAATATCTGGTCATATATTCTTGATGCCAGTGATCCCTATGATATCAAAGCGATCCAGTTCCCTTCGACCGAAGGCTTCCTTTCGTTCGACACCGAGAACAAGCGGATCCACCTCGGAGCATATCATTACCGCGAAGAGGGCGGGCGCTACTCCGTCGATCAGACCTACACAATCGACGGGCGGTTCATTGAAGAACATGAAATTGATAATGAATAGGATATGAAACGATTGACAGTTTTATTAATGCTGCTTGCCTCCGTGACAGCGGGTGCCCAGAACATCGCTCCCGGATCTCTCTGGTATGACGGCGGAAACTGCTATTCTGCCATTGTCGAGAGGGACGGAGCCATCGTCATGCAAGCTATGAACGAAGGTCAAGAGCTTGAGTTCCAACTGTTTCCGATAGAAGGGGAAAGCAATTCCTACTCGGTTGCCCAAGGAGGTAACGAATATGCTGACATGCCATTTTCAGAGGGATACACGGTGAAGTATCGCCACCAGGAAGGGATGAAGGTCCTGTGTGTTTACAATCTGGACAACAAACTCGAGACGGTCATGATCTGGACTCCAGACGATTGCCGGCACAACAATGTCTGGACATGGATTCCTCAGGTCAAGGGCATATATACTACCGAACCGGGGGGCTACTTGGTGACTGTGAATGACATGACGGTGATGGTGGAAGGCCGAGAGGGCTCCTATGAGGTCCAGACGTTCAACGACATGGTCAATGGTGTTGTCAAGGTCTCCGACACCTGGGTGAAGGGATATTTCCAGATAGTACCCACTTTGGAAGGCTTCAATGTCTATCAGGGCAGTTTT
>JAILLE010000003.1 GCA_024693285.1 Bacteroidales bacterium | reverse complement strand
TCCACGCAGTGCGGCCCGCCATATCCGGCATAGTATGCGGAATCATGTGTACGGGCGTAAGGGATATTAAGGACTGTGTACTCATAAAAGTTGCCACGGGGCTGCGCCTTGTCATTGGCGACGGCCGGGCCATTGTTCACGGCATTCATCGGCTTGATCGTCCCGACTACCGCGGCAGGATCTATGACAACTTGCGCGCCGGCAGGAAGCCAAAACGCCAGCAGAAGTATTAAGCAGATGGTTTTGATAGATTTCATGGGCATTTATGTTAGAGAGACTCTCGATAATACAAATATACAAAAAATGGAATCAGCAAATAATCTGTTCACTAGCATTTAGCCAACTTCTTGCTGGATTCTACTCTGAAGTGCAACGCTTTGAAGCGTGACAGTATAACTTTACTGCCATAACCAGAAAAGCGACAGAGGATGGGATACAAGCATTTGACAAAGGATATTGCGAAGGGACTCGATGCCGAGTTCTACTTCGCACGCCCATACCACTCTTGGGAGCGGAAACTCAACCACAGGCCTCGTAAGTCACTGGGTTACAGGACACCGTTGAAATATTGTAAACAATTATTTAACTTTGACTTTTGAAGTGTGTTGCACTTCTAAATTGAATTCACCAATTCATTTTAGAATCAAACGAGCAATGTTGGAAAAATTTGACACCCTCGGGGCATGCCTGCTGGCCGTGCTGATGGCCGGCACTTTTATATTCTTTGTAGTTGCCCATGCAATCGGCTTCCAGTACTGCAAAAAACTCTTCGGTACCCGACGGATCACCCAGCAAAGCCAGGAGGTTCCTCTGGAGGGCAACCTGTTTGCAGCCTGCTACATCCGGACCAATCAGCCGCGCGTCCTGGATCAGCACATCCATCACGAGGTGCCGGCGGCTTTCCGTTACCGCTGGTACAGCGAAGGAAAACTGAAACTCGTGCAGCAAAAGCCAGCAATGGATATAGTCAACTATCTCTCCATCCAGAAAGACGCTGTCATCCGTGATAAGGAAGAAAACAGTTTGTACCAGAAATTCTGTGAAGCTTCCGGGGAAGACGGGCTGCTGGGAGTTGATGAAGTGTATGAGTGGAGCTACAGACATCCCGGCGATCTTTATGGCTATAAACCGGAAGACAAAGGAAAGGAATGGTTCCAAGACCGGAGAATGATAGAGCCCGATAATCCGAAAGACAAGCTGACGAATCTGGGCGTCCGGATACGCTCCCTCACGCCAGAGGGAGCAGCGAAAGCTCGTGGACTGGTTGAGTTGCAAAACTTCCTGCAGGCCCATGCGGAAGACAAACCATGTGACCCGGTCGATACCAACCGGATAGATGATTTGTTATGCTATGGCCAGTTCTTCGGCATCGCCGACAAACTTGCTGAAAAGTGGAGTACGCATCTGAGCAAAGAAAAAAACACCGTCGTAGGGCTTTGCCGTGACCTGGCGCAAGCGTTCTTCGACGGAAACAACGACGCGACCGATTAAGCCTCCGCAAAGCGACCTCACGCGCCTCAGAGCGAAGCGAGTTCAGGGAGTCTGAGGGGAACGCCCCTCAGTGAATAAAAGGCCCAGGGGGCCACGAATAAAGCCGGCGCATAAGCGTCGGCTTTATTCGTGGTCCCAGTAGGGCATGATCCTACGACCCCCTGATTATGAGTCAGATGCTCTAACCAACTGAGCTATGGGACCTGGTTTCCCGATTCAAAGGTCGGGAATTTTTTTTTAAAGTGCAATTAAACTCACACTTTGATCTCAACCTCGACACCCGAAGGAAGCTCGAGCTTCATGAGAGCGTCGACAGTCTTGGCATTGCTATCATCAATGTCAAGGAGCCTGCAATAGGCGTCGAGCTCAAACTGCTCGCGGGACTTCTTGTTGACGAAGGTGGAGCGGTTGACAGTGAATATCTTCTTGTTGGTAGGGAGCGGAATAGGACCGTTCACCTTAGCACCAGTAGCCTTCACTGTGTCCACGATCTTGGCGGCTGACTTGTCAACCAGCATGTGATCGAATGACTTGAGTTTGATTCTGATCTTTTGACTCATATCAAAAACTGATTTTAAATATTCTTAGTAAAAAACTTCGCGCTAATCCTCATCGTCGAGGAAATGACGGGTGCTGTACCCGCTCTTCTCCACGATTTCTTTGGCGAGGTTAGTCGGAACCTCGGAGTAATGATCGAACGACATCGTGCTTGTGGCTCGTCCGGAGGACAAGGTCCTGAGGACTGTCACATAACCGAACTGCTCAGCCAACGGGACAAAGGCCTTGACAACCCTGGCGCCATTGGAAGTGGAATCCATGGCCTGGATCTGACCGCGGCGGCGGTTGAGATCCCCAACGATGTCACCCATGTAATCTTCGGGGGTCACAACCTCCAGAGACATAATAGGTTCCAGGAGCACAGGCTTGCACTTCGGGCAGGCATGGCGGAAAGCCATACGAGCCGCCATCTCGAAGGACAACTGGTCGGAATCCACTGGGTGGAAAGATCCGTCGATGACGGTCACCTTCATGGCCGGGACCTCATAGCCCGCGAGGACACCATTTGCCATAGCGGACTTGAATCCTTTCTCGATGCTCGGGATGAACTCCTTGGGAATATTTCCTCCCTTCACCTCGTTGATGAACTGAAGACCAGTCACCCCCTCGTCGGCGGGACCGATCTCGACGATGATGTCGGCATATTTACCACGGCCGCCAGTCTGCTTCTTGAACACCTCGCGATGCTGGACAGAAGCTGTGATGGCCTCCTTGTAGTTGACCTGGGGAGCACCCTGGTTGATCTCGACGCCGAACTCCCTGCGGAGACGGTCGACGATGATGTCCAGGTGAAGCTCACCCATACCACTGATTATAGTCTGGCCAGTCTCGACATCAGATCTCACCGTGAAGGTGGGATCCTCCTCAGCGAGCTTGCCGAGAGCAATGCCGAGCTTGTCCAGGTCGGTCTGGGTCTTCGGTTCGACGGCGATTCCGATAACAGGATCGGGGAACACCATCGACTCGAGAATAATAGGATGGTTCTCGTCACAAACCGTGTCACCGGTACGGAGATCCTTGAATCCCACAGCCGCGCAGATGTCCCCAGCCTCCACGAAATCAATAGGATTCTGGTGGTTGGAGTGCATCTGGTACAGCCTGGCGATTCTTTCTTTCCTGGCGGTGCGCACATTGTAGACATACGACCCGGAGTCGACACGTCCTGAATACACCCTCAAGAATGCGAGGCGGCCCACAAACGGATCCGTGGCGATCTTGAACACGAGGGCGCAGAACGGCTGGTCGGCCGAGGGGAGAAGATCCTCCTCTTTGCCGGACCTGGGGTTGGTACCCTTGACGACACCCTTGTCAAGAGGTGAAGGGAGGTAACGCATCACAGCGTCAAGGAGGAACTGGACTCCTTTGTTCTTGAACGACGAGCCGCAGCATGCAGGGACAATCTGCATTGAGATCGTTCCCTTGCGCAATGCCGCTATAATCTCATCGTCAGTGAGGGAGTCAGGATCCTCGAAGAACTTCTCCATGAGCGCCTCGTCACATTCGGCCGCAGCCTCAATGAGTCTGTTCCTCCAAGTCTCGACCTCTTCCGCCATCTCTGACGGGACATCCTTAATCTCGTAATTGACCAATTCCTCGCCGGAATCATAAATGATAGCCTTGCGGGAAATCAGGTCGACTATTCCAAGGAACTTGTCCTCAGCTCCGATAGGGAGACAAACGGGGACGGCCTTGGCTCCGAGTTTGGTACGAATCTCCTCAACACATGCGAGGAAATCCGCCCCCACGCGGTCCATCTTGTTCACATAGGCAATCTTCGGAACTCCATACTTGTCGGCTTGACGCCAAACAGTCTCGGACTGGGGTTGAACCCGCCCGACGGCGCAGAAAGTGGCGATTGTGCCATCGAGGACACGCAGTGAGCGCTCTACCTCGACAGTGAAGTCCACATGGCCGGGAGTGTCGATCAGGTTGATCTGATACACCTTGCCCTGATAGTGCCAGAACGCCGTAGTGGCAGCGGAGGTGATAGTGATACCACGCTCCTGCTCCTGCACCATCCAGTCCATCGTCGCAGCGCCATCATGCACCTCACCGATCTTGTGAGTTTTGCCGGTGTAGTACAGGATACGCTCAGACGTGGTCGTCTTACCGGCATCGATGTGGGCCATGATGCCGATATTCCTGGTGAAAGTCAGATCCCTGTCAGATGCCATCCGTAAAAAAGATTAGAAACGGAAGTGAGCGAACGCCTTGTTGGCCTCCGCCATCTTGTGCATATCCTCTTTCCTCTTGAAAGCGCCACCTTCGTTGTTGTAGGCGGCAACTATCTCCGCACAAAGTTTTTCTGCCATAGAGTGGCCGGAACGTTTGCGGGCATAGCCGATCATGTTCTTCATGGAGAGCGATACTTTCCTTTCCGGACGCAACTCTGTAGGCACCTGGAAGTTGGCACCTCCTACACGACGTGATTTGACCTCGATCTGAGGGGTCACGTTTTCGAGAGCCTTCCTCCAAATATCCAGAGGAGCCTTGTCAGAATCTTTCATCTTCTCGCCTACCATGTCGATGGCA
>JAILLE010000008.1 GCA_024693285.1 Bacteroidales bacterium | reverse complement strand
CCTGGCATGACAGGCGGCGATGATTTTGCCCTCGATACCCCTTTGGCCGAATCCTGGGCAGATGACGATGCCATCTAGGCCGGCGAGTTTATCGGCGACATTGTCTTCAGTTATCTCCTCGCTGTTGACGAACACGGCTTTAACATTTCGGTCGTGATAGACACCCGCATGAGTAAGACTTTCGGTGATGCTCTTGTAGGCATCCTGAAGGCCATATTTCCCGACAAGACCTATCGTCAAAACGCTCAATGCGTTCTGCCTTCTCTCGAGAAATAATCGCCACTCCTTCAGCTCTGGAGGAGGCCCTGGCTCAATTCCCATTTTCTTTAAGCAGATCGCATCGAGTCCTTGACGGAGCATGTTCAAAGGAACCTCGTAGATGGAAGGAAGATCCTGGCTCTGGATCACCGCTTCCGCTTCGACATTACAGAAATGCGCCACCTTTGCCCTGAGGTCATCGCTGAGGTTGTGTTCTGTCCTCAGCACAAGTACCTCGGGCTGGATACCAAGGCCTTGAAGCTGCTTCACGCTCATTTGTGTCGGTTTTGTCTTAAGCTCTCCGGCAGCGGCCAGGTAGGGGACATATGTGAGGTGTATGTTGATCGCGTTCCGTCCCAGTTCCCACCTTAGCTGCCTAATAGCCTCAAGGAACGGCTGACCCTCGATGTCTCCGATTGTCCCGCCGATCTCGGTGATAACAAAATCGAAGTGTTCTTTCGATGCGTTCAGACGTATCCTCCTTTTTATCTCATCGGTGATGTGAGGAACTACCTGGATGGTTTTGCCGAGATAGTCGCCACGTCTTTCCCTCTCGATGACGCTTAGGTAAATCTTTCCAGTAGTCACGCTGTTGTCCCTTGTTGTCCGTATACCTGTGAACCTCTCGTAATGGCCGAGGTCGAGGTCAGTCTCCTGGCCATCCGCCGTGACATAGCACTCACCATGCTCATAAGGATTCAAGGTCCCTGGATCTATGTTTATGTAAGGGTCAAACTTCTGGATCGTGATCTTATAGCCTCTGGCTTGCAGGAGCATCCCGAGTGACGCGCTTATTATGCCTTTTCCAAGGGAGGAGGCGACACCTCCGGTAATGAATATGTATTTTGTTTCCATCCTTCTTAGCTTATGAATAGTAGCTCGCGGTATTTAGGAAGTGGCCACAAGCGGTTGTCGACTATCTCCTCGAGTTTGTCTATCGGCCTTCTGATTCCGGGTAGACTGTCCGCTATATCTTGGTATGCCAGAGCCTTACAGTATATGTCTTCAACCGCGTTTGCCTTTTTGCGGGCCTCTTTCATCGCTTCCACCTTGCTCCTGACATCCTCTATCAAACAAGAGATTTTTCCCACCAGCACCGTTTCCGTCGAGTCTTCCCTCACTTCTCCAAAGATATCCTTGCGGAGAGCTATCTCTTTAAGCAGGGAGGTTTCGTATTGTACCGCGGCCGGTATGACGTGGTTAATGGCCATTCTTCCCATAACTCTGGCTTCAATCTGTACTTTCTTGATATATGTCTCTAATTTGACTTCGTTTCTCGCCACAAGCTCTTTCTCGCTATAAACACCGGTAGATGTGAACATCTCAATGGATTGGGGGAGAGTGAAGCGGGAGAACATTTTCGGAACACTTGTCTCCACGTCAAGTCCTCTTTTTCCCGCCTCTTCCTTCCATTCGTCTGAATATCCGTTGCCGTCGAAACACACTGTGTCGATAACTGAGGAAATCAACGGTTTAAGTGAGTCCATGACAGCTATTTCCATTGGAGAGCCTACCTCCATTCTTCCGTCAACTTCTTTCTTGAACGCTTTCAACTGACTGGCCACAGCAGCGTTAAGGGTGGTAAGTGCTCCGGCGCAATTGGCGGAAGATCCAACCGCCCTGAATTCAAAGCGATTGCCTGTGAAAGCGAAAGGAGAGGTCCTGTTGCGGTCGGTGTTGTCAACGAATATCTCAGGAATCTCTACGAGACCGACACGCTTCCCTTGTTTTCCCGCTATCTCTATCGGAGTGCCTGAAGGGACTTCAAGAAGCTTATGGAGAACCTTTGTCATTGTCCTGCCAAGGAATGCGGAGACTATGGCCGGAGGGGCCTCATTGGCGCCCAGCCGGTGTGCGTTAGTCGCACTGGCTATGCTGGCCTTCAACAATCCGTTATATTTCTGAACGGCGGCAAGGACATTCACGAAGAAAGTCACGAACTGGAGGTTGCCTTTAGAGTCTTTTCCCGGGGCGAGGAGGGAGGTGCCAGTGTCGGTCCCAAGGGACCAGTTGTTATGTTTCCCGGAACCGTTGACCCCGTCAAATGGTTTCTCGTGAAGAAGGACGACAAAACCATGTTTCCGAGCCAGCTGCCTCATCAGATTCATCACTATCTGGTTCTGGTCGTTGGAGAGGTTGGCTTCACCGTAAATTGGAGCCAGTTCAAACTGATTGGGTGCCACCTCGTTGTGACGTGTCTTGATAGGTATTCCCAACTTATGACCTGAAATTTCGAGGTCTTTCATGAATTCCGCTACCCTCGTTGGTATAGCCCCGAAGTAGTGATCGTCGAGCTGTTGGTTCTTCGAAGACATATGCCCCATTAATGTCCTTCCTGTTATCATAAGGTCAGGCCTGGCCGAATAGAGGATTTCGTCCACCAGAAAATATTCCTGCTCCCAGCCAAGATATGAATATACCTTTGATACAGAAGGATCGAAGAGACGGCAGATGGGAACAGCCGCGTCGCTGACAGCTTTCAGGGCTTTCTTGAAGGGAGTCTTATAGTCCAAGGCTTCTCCAGTGTAGGAAATAAACACGGTAGGGATGCAGAGGGTATCGCCCATTATGAACACAGGAGATGTAGGATCCCATGCGGTGTATCCCCTGGCCTCGAAGGTTTCCCTTATGCCTCCGCTGGGGAAGGAGGACGCGTCAGGTTCCTGTTGGACCAGTGAGGATCCGTCGAAGGTCTCAATGACCCCGCCTTTACCATCATAGTCGATAAGGGAGTCGTGCTTTTCCGCCGTACCTTCTGTCAAAGGCTGGAACCAATGGGTGACATGAGTAACTCCATGTTCCAAAGCCCATTCTTTAATGCCTTTGGCGACTGCGTCGGCGGTCTTAAGATCGAGTGATTCTGTCTTGTCGATGCAATTGATTAATGACGAAAGAGTTTTGGAGTCAAGGTACTTCCGCATTTTGTCGCGGTCAAAGACAAGTTCCCCGAAATACTCTGACGGTTTTTTCGAGGGGACATTCGCGGGAATCGCCTTCTTCTCGAAGGATTCCTTCACCATTTCTAGTCTGTCGTAGCTCATTGTGTTGAATATTTGTTAAGTGTGTCGTCTATTAACGAAAGAGGGCTAGTCTGCCTAGACTAGCCCTCTTTCGTGTATGCTGGGTTTTATTACCACTTGATTGTTCGTTTGTTACCGCAATAATATAAAAAAAAATCGGAGGGTGTATTATTTTTTTTGACTTTATCGATTTATGGAGTGGCACCTGGATTTTTGTTGGAAGAGGAAAAAATGTGTAAATTTGCCCGTTTTGTGAAAAATAAACATTCTTTAAAATAATATGAAACTTAAAATCGTTGTCTTGGCCAAGCAGGTGCCTGACACAAGGAATGTCGGAAAGGATGCGATGACAGCCGAAGGTACTGTCAACCGCGCCGCCCTGCCCGCCATTTTCAATCCGGATGACCTCCTCGCTCTCGAGCAGGCCCTCCGCCTTAAAGAACAGAATCCAGGATCGACTGTTGGCGTCCTCACCATGGGACCGCCCCGCGCCGGGGAAATCATCCGCCAGGGCCTTTACAGGGGCGCTGACACAGGTTGGCTCCTGACTGACAGGCTTTTTGCCGGAGCTGATACTTTGGCGACTTCTTACGCTTTGGCTACCGCCATCAAGAAGATCGGAGATGTGGACTTGGTGATTGGTGGCCGTCAGGCTATCGATGGAGATACCGCCCAGGTGGGTCCTCAGGTCGCTCAGAAACTTGGGCTTAACCAGGTTACCTATGCTGAGGAGATCAAAGTCGAGGATGGTGTCGCCACAGTACGTCGTCACATCGACGGTGGCGCGGAGACTGTCCGTGTCCCGCTTCCCGCCCTTATCACGGTTAACGGAAGCGCCGCTCCTTGCCGTCCCCAGAACACCAAGCTCGTGATGAAGTACAAGAGGGCTTCTTGCCCTATGGAGCG
>JAILLE010000024.1 GCA_024693285.1 Bacteroidales bacterium | reverse complement strand
GGACGCTCCGGTGGACTCCTTTAAAGCCGGCTAAGATTCAAAGGATAAGCTTCGGTTAGCCCGCCTTCCGGCAGGCCGCGGCCGACAACCAAAGGAAGGATAAGCGTGTAGAAAGCTGCTGGGGACGTTGTTTGGACGGCGGTTCGACTCCGCCCATCTCCACGAAAAAGGCTCTCGGATCCGAGAGCCTTTTTTAGTGAAAACAATCCACACTATTTGTTTATTCAATTGAAAATTAATAGATTTGGTTCTATGAATAAAACGACTCTTTCTATCCGTGCCGGCTTGGTGATTCTACTCGCCGTCTCATTAGCCGCTTTCACAGAATGCTCCCGTAGCAAAGGTTATGTCACAGTCGCCACGGAGGACGTTGTGATGTATCAGGTCAACCCCCGCAATTTCGCGCCTGAGAATTCTTTCAAGGCCGTTGATGCCCGCTTGGACGCGATCAAGGATCTTGGTGCCAACACCGTCTGGTTCATGCCGATCTGCGAAATCGGTGTGGAAAAATCCGTTAACAGTCCTTATTGTGTCAAGGATTACACCGGAATCAATCCCGAATTCGGCACCTTGGATGATTTCAAGACTCTTGTCGCCCATGCCCATGACAAGGGGATGACAGTCATCATCGACTGGGTCGCCAACCATACATCCTGGGATAACCAGTGGATCAAAGACCATCCCGACTGGTATACACACGATGAGGAAGGTGAAATCATCCACCCGGACGGAACCAGCTGGAATGACGTCGCCGACCTCAACTTCGACAACCCTGACCTCTGCCAGGCGATGATAGACGCGATGAAATTCTGGGTCGAGCAGGTTGGAGTTGACGGCTTCCGCTGCGATGCCGCCGACTATGTCCCCTTCGAGTTCTGGAAGGACTGTGTCGCCCAGCTCCGCGCCACCGGGCACAATCTGCTGATGCTGGCGGAAGGCGGCCGTAAAGACCATTTCGATGCTGGCTTCGATATGAATTACGCATGGGGCTGGCTATCCGCTCTCCGACGTGTATTCAACGGAGAGACCGTGACCGTTCAGCCGCCGGCGACCGCTAATGTCGCAGGTGACAGGCCCCGGAACCGCGCCAGGACTATCAACCGGCCCGTCCCGGTCAGCACGCTGTTCGCAGCCGACTCCAGTGAATATGCCGGGCTCCCCGCAGGCAAGGTCAAGCTGCGTTTCACCACCAACCACGACGAACATGCCAAACAATCACCTGTCCGGGAGTTCTTCGGCAACGATGGTTCCATCGCCGCCTTTGTGGCCACGGCCTTCATTCACGGCGGCATCCTCTTGTACGGCTGCCAGGAAGCAGGCTATCCCGGAAGGATCAATTTCTTCAATTACGCTGAAATAGACTGGGATGCCAACCCCGAAATGACCAAGGTGTATAAAGACCTGATTTCTTTGTACAATAACCACCCGGCATTGCGACGCGGCACTCTTATCCCTTACCCCCACAATGATGTCCTGACCTTTGAGCGTTCCTTCGAAGGCGAGACCATACTCGTGATGGTCAACCTCCGCGACCGGCAGGTCAACGCTCCCGTTCCGGCCGGATGGCAAGGCCATGCCGCCAAAGACCTTCTGTCCGGAAAGGGTGTCTCCTTCGGCGAGACCGAGCAACTTCGTCCATTTGAATATATGATCGTCAAATAACCTCTCTTTGCTATGAATAGATTTATTGCCCTCCTGGCGGGATTTGCCATTCTCATTCCCTCGATCGCCCAGAATGTAGTCCCTTATCCGGCGATTCCGGGGATGACCACCAGCACAGCATACTCATTGACTGTCAATGATATACCCATCTGGGTCGAACAGGTCGGCCCTGACGGAATGGAGGGACTTCATGTCGCCAACTTCTCCTGCGATGGTCCTCAGACTATCACGATCGAGATAAAGGACAAGATCAATGAGTACACCATCCAACCTGTCAGCGCCGGAATTAAGGCGAAAGCAAGAAATAACAAATTGACATTCAAGATTGACGGTCCGAGGAAACTGTACATCCAGATTAACGGGAATCCTTATCTGGCAGTTTTCGCCAATCCACTCGAGGCGGAAATTCCCTCTCCCGATGCTCCTGGCGTCCGATTCTTTGGCCCCGGTGTTCACGATGCCGGCCAGATCGCTTTGGAAGACAACCTGACAATCTATATTGCCGGAGGCGCTTTGGTCAATGGCCAGGTCAGGGGTTCCGGCAAGAATGTCCGCATCCTTGGCCGTGGATCCTGGGGCGGGAACCTGAGTGTGAACAACTGCGAGAATCTTACGGTTGATGGAATATTCATGCGCAGCACCCGGGGATGGACCAATACCGTGACCAACAGCGTTAATACCGTATATCGCGATGTGAAGGTTTTCTCCCACACAGGCACTTGGGGGCTGGATGGAATAAATCCGGTTTCCTGCAAAGGTTTCCTGATCGATGATTGCTTCATCCGCACCCGCGATGACTGTATCGCTGTCAAGGCCAACGGCAACCCGGACAATTTTGACCTCAGCTGCAGGGATGTCACCGTCCGTGGCTGCCTGCTGGTTGGATGGGACCATGCGGATGGAATGACTCTCGGATTTGAGCTGAACGGTGGCACCGTAGAAAACATCCGCATGACAGACTGCGACATCCTCCGGGCCAGAGGTTCCGGACGCACTGGCGGTCACGCTGCCTTCAGCATCGTCTGCGACGGTCCATCAGAAGTACGGAACATCACATTTGAGGATATAAGGGTCGAATCGGACATCGAGTATAAGAATCTGGAGATAATACTTACCGAGGGAGAGCGTTACGGCAACGGCAGGATGGGTTCCGTTAAGGGCGTCCACCTTAAAAATGTCCGCTGGGCCAACGCGTGCAAGCCTTTCACGTTGGTCGGTCATCCGACACGCTTTGTTGAGGATATCACATTCGAAGACTGCTATGTGGGAGGTAAAAGAATATCCAGTCTGAAAGACGCGGACTTCCAGGCGGAGTATGTCAAAGGTCTAACCTTCATCCCGGGAGGTCCCGCAGTGGTGGAACGCCACCCGAAAGAACCTTATTCAGGCCGAGTTCCCGGGCAACGGAATGCCCGAAACCCGGAAAGACGCGGACCTTAATGCTCACGGAAGGGTGACAGAGAAAAGCTGGCTGGGGGTGTGCTCCTGGTGAATTATCTTGACCATCTTCTCGACAAGATCTGGACGGGTGGAGGCCAGGTCATTGTCCTCATGGATATCCTCCGAAAGGTTGAATAAATGTGGTACTCCCTTGATAACCACTAGTTTCCAATCGCCCATACGCAGACCCATCTGATCGGTCTCAGAAAACTCCCAATACAGGAACTCGTGCTCCTTCTGGCCGGACTGTCCAAGAAGTGTCGGAGCGAAAGACAACCCGTCAAAGTAGTCTGTCCTCAGGACTTTGCTCCTGTACTTCTTTTCATAATTACGGACTCCGACCAGGTCACAGAATGTTGGCATCATGTCGTAGAAAGCCAGTTGATGGTCGCTGACCGACCCGGCTTCGACCGTTCCAGGCCACCAGGCGATGAACGGAATCCTGATTCCACCCTCATAGCACTGTCTCTTGCGGCCTTTCAGTTTGCCGTCTCTTCCGAAGAACACCGGGTCCGCTCCGCCTTCCTCATGAGGGCCGTTGTCACTAGTGAATATCACCAGGGTGTTCTCAGCCAGGCCTTTCTCCTTGAGTTTCTCCAATATCTCCCCTACATAGATGTCCAAGCGGCTTATCATCGCGGCGAACTGGGCATGGACATGGTCGGAGGCATGGTATCTGGAAGGTTCATCCCCTCCCCATGTGCGATCCCAGAAAAACTCCTTCTTATAAGAGAGCAGGAGCGAGTCCTCAGGCTGGGCTAGCTCAGCGTGGGGTATGGTGTAGGTGAACAACCCGAAAAACGGCTGCCTGCCATCCTGGGAGTCCAGCCACTCCATGGCCTTCTCGTGAATCATGTCGGCGGAGTATTGGGGACGCTTGAAATAGTCCTTGCCGTTCATGGGGTACTTGATGTTCTCCTCGAGGATAACACGGGTCACCGCCGTGTCTCCTGCTGCCTTGCTGTAACTGTTCAGGAAATTAGGATAGTATGCGTGAGCTTGGAACTGGCATATATACCCGTAAAACTCATCCACACCCCGTTTGTCAGGCGTTGACACAGAGCCCTCAAAGCCTCCAGCCCATTTCCCGAACATTCCGGTGGAGTACCCGTTGTCCTTCATAATCTCTGTGATTATCACGTGGTTCGGATCATAAGGATGCTGTCCGGTCACGGAATACTCGAGATTGTCCCCATACTTTACCATCGGGCTTTTCGACCAGTACTCCTTATTCGCCCTGACTTCAGTATGGCCGGTGTGCTGTCCGGTCATCAGCGAGGCCCTGGAAGGGGCGCTCACGGGTGATCCGGCGTAAGCCTGTGTGAAACGCATTCCTTCAGAAGCCATCCGGTCTATGTTCGGAGTGTGGATGAAAGGCTGCCCATAGCAACCGAGGTCGCCATAGCCCATGTCATCGCACATGATGTATATTATATTTGGTTTCCGGTTCTGCGCACCGGCGGTTCCTGCCACAGCCAGGACGCCCCCGAGAATAGATAATGAAGGAATTAGTCTCATAATGCGAAGATACCCATTTTTCTTTTATCTTTGTAATAATATGACGACAGAAGCCTCATCATTACCGACACCTGGTAGAGAAAGGGTAGTTTGGTACGACATTGTACGTCTGGTGGCGATGTACATCTTGGTTTGCTGCCATAGTGCCGACCCGTTCAATTATGTTCCGGAAGGGGCCGCGATGGTATCTGACATCAAGTTTTGGGGAGCCCTCTGGGGCAGCATGATGAGACCTTGCGTGCCTCTGTTCGTGATGCTGACCGGAGCGTTGCTTCTTCCTCAACAAGGACCGGTCGGACCTTTTTACAAGAAAAGGATTTCCAGGGTTTTCTGGCCATTCTTGATATGGTCAGTGATTTATTGCCTATTTCCGTTGGTCATCAAACTATTCGGCGGCGGCGCATCCGCTGTGAGAGATTTCATCCCTTATGCCAATGAGGACTTTCTTGCCCAAAGTTTGCCTCTCAGTCTCAAGCACATAGCCCAGATCCCCCTGAACTTCTCCAGCATGGATGTTCATATGTGGTACATCTACATGCTGATTGGGATGTACCTTTATATTCCTATTTTCTCAGCTTGGGTGGAGAAAGCGAGCAGGAACGCCAAAAGATGGTTCCTGATAGCCTGGGGCGTGACCTTGATCCTCCCCTACTACAACTATTACATTGACCCCTATCTCTGGGGATCCTGCGCTTGGAACCAGTTCGGAGCCCTTTATTATTTCGCCGGCTTCAATGGCTATCTGCTTCTCGGGCACTATCTTAAGGATGAGGAATGGAGTCTCCGGAAGACCTTGCTACTGGGTATTCCGATGTTCATAGCGGGTTACCTGTTCACCTTCTTCGGCTTCCGCCACATGACTCTACAGCCTGACTGCACTGAACCGATGGCCGAGTTGTTCTGGACCTTCAACTCCTTCAATGTGGTCCTGATGGTCATCCCTATATTCATGATCTGCAAGAAGATAAAGGTCAATAACGAGAAGGCCAAAGCCGTCCTCGCGAACCTTACCAAGTGCGGTTTCGGAATATACATGATCCATTATCTCCTGATCGGTCCGGGAATACTCCTTACCAGGGCCATTGGCCTCCCTCTCGGGATACAGATTCCCATCGGAGCCCTTTGCGCATTGGCGGTATCCTGGCTGCTGGTCAGTCTCGCCCACAAGGTCCTTCCCGCAAAGACCGCTCGTGTACTATTAGGTTGATATTAAATTATTTCCAGATATGAAAGAATACATCCAGGAAAACAAAGACAGATTCTTTGAGGAACTTTTCTCGCTGCTAAGAATCCCCTCAATCAGCGCCAAAAAGGAACATAAGGAAGACATGCGTCGCTGCGCTGAAAGGCTGGCGGTCCTGCTGATGGAGGCCGGAGCGGATGAGGCTGGTGTATACCCCAGCGACGGCAACCCGGTAGTCTTCGGGAAGAAGATAATCGACCCGAAACTGAAGACCGTCATGGTCTATGGTCATTATGATGTCCAGCCTCCGGAGCCGCTGGATAAATGGGACACCGATCCTTTCGAGCCTGTCATAAAGAAGGATCCGACCGGAAGGGATGCCATCTACGCCCGCGGGGCCAACGATGACAAAGGCCAGCTGTTCATGCACATAAAAGCCTTTGAATATCTTGTCAAGACCGGGAAGCTTCGCCATAATGTCAAATTCATCTTCGAGGGCGAGGAGGAGATAAGCAGTCCTTCCCTGCCGGCTTGGGTCAAGGCGAATAAATCATGGCTCAAGTCTGATGTGATTCTCGTCTCAGACACCACGATGATCTCGGAGAAAGTGCCCTCTATCAATTGTGGAATGAGGGGTATGGCCTATGTCGAGGTGACTCTTACCGGCCCTGACCATGACCTTCATTCAGGCCACTACGGCGGCACTGTCGCGAACCCTATCCAGACACTTTGTGATATGATTTCCAGCCTAATAGACAAGGATGGAAGAGTAACTATCCCAGGCTTTTACGATGATGTGGTCGAGCTTTCCAAAGCCGACAGGGCGATGCTTGCCAGAGCGCCGTTTGACATGGATGAATTCAAGGAGTCTGTCGGTGTCAAGGCGTTACGCGGAGAGAAAGGTTACACTCCCCTGGAGAGAATCGGCATAAGGCCTTGCCTGGATGTTTGCGGGATCTGGGGCGGATACACAGGTGAGGGAGCCAAGACTGTCCTGCCTTCTGTGGCCCATGCTAAGATATCGATGCGCCTTGTTCCGAACCAGTCCAGCGCGAAGATCTCCAAGTTGTTGAAGAAGCACCTAGAAAAAATCGCTCCTAAGTATTGCTCGATAGAGGTGAAGCTTTGCGAAGGCGGTGATGGATTCCTCATCCCGATATCATCACCGGCATTTAAGGCCGCATCAAAAGCGATGACGGAAGTATATGGAATAGAGCCGGTTCCGAGCCGTGGAGGGGGCAGCATAGCCGTTCTCGCGGACATGAAGAAGATTCTCGGGACAGACCCTCTGCTGATGGGCTTCGGCCTTGAGAGGGACACTATCCACTCCCCCAACGAGAGCTATCTCCTGAGCCAGTTCTTCGCCGGAATGGAGTCCATCGCGAAGTTCTATGAATATTACGGATAAAAGGGATGACAACTGACCAGCTATATTCAGAGATAAGGAAGAAAGGGACGATGCTATGCGTCGGACTGGACACGGATTATGCTAAGATTCCGGCTTGCCTCAAGTCCGGAAGGAGCGCCGGCGAGGCGGTGATCGAATTCAACAAGAGAATCATTGACGCCACCGCTCCATATTGCGTGGCTTTCAAGCCGAATCTCGCTTTCTATGAGTGTCTAGGCCATGATGGATTGACCATTTTGGAACAAACGGTGGAACACATCCGGTTGAACCACCCGGGACAATTCGTCATCGCTGACGCAAAGCGGGGTGACATAGGCAACACCGCCCGCATGTACGCCAAAAGCTATTTCGAGACCTTCGACTTTGACGCCGTGACACTGTCGCCTTATATGGGCAGCGAGACCGTTACCCCGTTCCTTGAATATCCAGGGAAATATGCCATAGTCGTAGCCCTGTCGTCGAATCCCACCTCGACAGATTTCCAGAACGCCATAATTGACGGCAAGCCTATTTACCAGGCCGTCATAGAGAAGATGATGGGGATCTCTACTCCGGAGAACATGATGTTCGTCATAGGAGCCACGAAAGCTGATAAGTTAAAGGAAATCAGGAGTTTCTGTCCAGACAACTTCTTCCTGGTCCCTGGTGTCGGAGCCCAAGGCGGAAGCGCTGAGGAGGTGATCTCCGCAGGAGCCAACCCCAAAGGCGGGCTGCTGATCAACTCGTCCAGGGGAATAATCTACGCCTCTTCCGACTCTGATTTCGCGGAGGCCGCCTCACTCAAAGCACAGGCAACCGCAAGGATTTGATCACAACTCTGACGGATCTTGATTAGATAGCTTCCTTACTGAAAGAGGGATGCTATGAATATGCTGGACCTCGAGATAGCCTTGGAATTCCGCGATAAGGTTAGTCATGGTATCCTCAAACCGCTGTTTTGCAAGCTCACATTCCCAGACCACTAACACGTGCCAGCCGAGAGCCTCAAGGGCGGCCACATCAGCGGCGTCCCTTTCTTTGTTCCTGCGTATCTTCTCCTCCCAAAAGCTGACATTGGTACTTGGCTTCCTGTAACAGGACTCTCCAGGATGACCGTGCCAAAAACAACCGTGAACGAATATTACCGAATGATACTTCCGCAACACAAGGTCAGGCTTGCCCGGAAGTCGCTTTGAATGAAGAGAATAGCGAAAACCATGCCCATGCAGATAACGCCTTACGAGCATCTCGGGTTTAGTATCCACTCCTTTGATGCTCGCCATGCAGCGATGCCTCTGCTCCCGTGTCATCCTGTCCGCCACTACTCAGCTGATCTCTAGATTACCTGTCAATAAAATGACTAATCTTTTTGATGTAAGATGAACTTTAGCTTTACCTAACGCTGTTTGAGCTTGTAGCAGCCAGTTTTCTAAGGGACAAGTAGAAAGCTCAGGATTGAAAGAGGCTATCTGGTCTTGAAAATCCTTATCGGACTCTAATAACTGTTTGATTAAAGAGTATTTATCAGATAAAGTCTTGACGATGTGTGGGAGAGGATTGTCAAGAGCCGATCCATTGAGTTTACGAACTTTTCCACCAGCAGAAAAAGGATCCCTCATGTTGGCGCATATGACACCTTTTACACTAACCAGCCACATGGCGGCGTTCACATAGTTTCCATAAATAACTTCCGGGAATAAGATAAGTGATTGGGCAATTAGTAGTGACTTCTCATTTGCAGGAAGGACATGCCATGATTTGATACTCATATCAACCGAAGAATCATCCGCTTTATCATCGCTTATCCACCATGGCATAGGATTCCCTTCACGCTTGGCTTTCTCCTTGTAGTAATCTCTGACTGATCCGATAGAATTATCTGAAGTCCGTAACGTATCATAAGAGATACCCATCTTATCAAAAATAGTCTCCCCGGCAGTGAGATTCATGTCAATACGATATCTTGGAGAATGAGTCACAGCGATCTCTGGAAGGACCTCATGATACGGCCTACACCGAAACTCCGGAACATTACCACCAAGTTTACCAAACAACATATAGATGCATTCTACATTTTTATCTCTAGTGGACTCCACTATACTGCTCCCGGTAGATGTCCAATGATCTTTATTCGTGGATTTCACTTCAACTCCAAAAGAATGACTGACAATAATATCAGGGAATTTAAAGCCAAATTTAGGTACCACGTCCTCCTTAGAGAATGGAGCATCAACACACGCTTCTTTGATTGCTTTTAACACCTCATCTTCAAACAGAGAAGGTGTCATTTTCTTGAATCTCGCCACATCAGCAGCAGCCTTAACTTCAAGAACTCGTACGGTAGCTTTCATCAAGTTTGAGAAAGCCTCATATTCATGCTGGTTAACCATAAAAAAGCCTTTAATTAGCAATTAGACTACAGTCGAAATAAATTGGCCAGAGGTTTTGGAGGCGCCGGGCAATGTTATAGGCAAGAAGGGGTGGGACCGCATTACCTATCACTTTATATGCCCCGGACTGGGAAACTTTGAACCGCCTGCTGTCGTCTTTGAAGGAAACGAAGGGATAATCCGGCGGAAATGTCTGTATAAGAGCGCATTCCCGAGGAGTGAGACGACGCTCGGAAAGCCCGGCTTCCAACTCCTCTGTCATCTTTCCCCCATGCTCAACAGACAATCTCCGGTACTCAATGTTTCCGTGATGCTCTGAACGAATTGTCGGCCCAAGACCATCGAGATGGATCTCGGCCTGCCCTTGGCAATGTTTGCCCATATACTTTGCCTTGGAATAGTACTTCTGCGAGAGGTCTTCGCTGTCAATGGGTTCTTTCAAGCCTTCGAACACGTCCCTACATGACACAGGCGGCAAAGCACCTTGGGAATCTTTAGTGTATTTGTGGGTCTGGGGAGGATACGGGTCGAGCTCTTTTGGAATCGTAGTGCTCTCAAGCGCTTTACGTACCTCCGGATTAAGGGCGGAACGTCGGATACCGATAAAGATAACCCTCTCCCGAGTCTCCGGAACTCCATAGTCACCCGCATGTAAAACCCTGGGCGGCAAGACTATATAGCCGTCACCATCAGCCCGCGCGAAATCTCGCTGTATGATGTTCTTGACATCGCCAAGATTAGTAAGTCCTTTGACGTTCTCCGCGATAAAGACCTTCGGTTTTACGATGTCAATAACTTGCTTCATCCAATAATAAAGCTTGCCTCGATTCTCTTCGGATGGAGCCTCTTCAGGAAGTTTATTTCCATTATGTGAAGTTACCGAATTGAAACCCAGGCGTTTCCCGGCAATGCTGAAATCCTGGCAAGGAAATCCTCCCGTCACTATGTCGATATTGTCCGGGAATACTTTTTTACCATTGATATGATCTTTCACAAGATCAACAATACTTTCAAGATGATAGATTGAGGAATCTTTCCCAAAGCGGCTCATGTACTGATTCCAGGTGAGATAGGCCTCCTCCAGAATGTCATTGGCAAAAACGGTAGTAAACCTGTTTTTCTTCAGAAAGGTCCAATTCTGGTCTATGTCCCTGTCAATCCATCCACTGTCAGTTGGAACCGAATTCTTATGGCAAATAAAAGCGCCCTCAAATCCAAGATCCATCCCCCCACAGCCAGAGAACAGGCTGAGCATAGTCAAACTATTAGTTTTCTTCATACACCTACCAGAAACGAACAAAACAAATTTACATCAATTTTCGTAAAATTAAAAACAAATGGCAATCAGTTTCCAAAGACGAATATACTCTGAATATCAAGTAGTTAAACAATCTATTTAGATTTTAGAGAATAAGCAAACACGTAAGTTGTTATTTCTCAAAGCCGACACATCTGCTCCTGGATTAGAATACCGGAACCGGAGATGAAGTGGAAGGAACGGCACCGTCAAAGTAAGGCCAGCCGTCTTTTGTCCATAGGACCCTATCGATATTCATGCAGCGTCCTTTGTAATTGTTTCCTTTCCAATAGGCATGATAAGCCATCCAATCCTGACCTTTATTGTCAGTGACTATCTCGGCATCGTGGCCAGGACCACAGAAAACATTATCGGAATCGCCCTTGAGGATAACCTCGTCGAATACCCAATCATCCCCTGCTATCATAGACTTGCCGCTACGGCTCACAAATGGCCCCAAAGGGCTCTTGGAACGTCCTACAATGACATGATAAGTGCTATTCGCACCCTCACAACAAGAACCTTCCGACGCGAAAAGATAGTAATACTTTCCCCTCTTGTGGACATAAGCTCCCTCCATCCGGTCCCCAGCCACCTTCACAGGCTCACTGCCAGGTTTGAGGGAAAGTCCGTCATCCGAAAGCTCCACCACGAATATTCCGGATTTCCTTCCTCGTTCAGCATCATCCGCTTTTCTGAGACTGCCCCAGTAGAGGTATTTCCGGCCGTCAGTATCCTCGAAGTAGTTGGGATCTATTGAGTTACCTACTCCGGTGTTAGACATCGAGACAAGCATACCGAGATCCTTGAAAGGACCGGTCGGAGAGTCTGAGACCGCTACACCGGAAGCGCTCCTGTCATGGTCTCCCCAAACTCCCATCGCATAATAAAGGACATATTTCCCGTTGATATAATTGATATCCGGTGCCCAAAGAACTCCATCAGCTTCCCAAGACGGGCATGTCCCCGAAGGGAACGCCTCGCCTACCAATCCCCAGTCGAGAAGATTCTCGCTCCTGTATATAGGAATCTGGCAAAAGCCATCCCCCAACCGGATTCTGGTGGAATAAGCATAAAAGTACCCGTCCCGGGAACGGTTATCCAGAATCGTAGGATCCGGACAATCGGATGCCATTACAGGGTTACTGTAAACCTGAACCTCCTGACGGGAACACCCGCTAATAAAAGCGGAAGCGGCCAATAACAAAGCCGCCCCCACAATCAAACAAGTCCTTAACAAAAGTCTCATAAATTATCAGCCAATTTTTCCTTGGCATAGGCCAAAGAGACAGTGAATGTCTTTTTTCCTGAAGATGGAGCGTCGTACATGGCGTCATCAAAGATCTGCTCGCAGATGGAGCGTAATCCCCTGGCTCCCAATTTGTTCTTGATAGCCGTATCGACTATCAACTCCTTGACCCCATCCCCTATTTTCAGTTTGATGCCATCCATCTCGAAAAGCTTTTCGTACTGCCTGAGCACAGCGTTCTTAGGCTCAGTCAGAATCCTCAGAAGAGCGTCCCTGTCAAGAGCGTCGAGATAAGTGATGACCGGCAGACGACCGATGATCTCCGGGATGAGACCATAAGCGCGCATATCCTGCGCATCGACATATTTCAGAAGATTTTTCTTGTCGATACGCTGCTTCCGGGACGCCCCGAACCCGATCACCTGAGTGTTCAGCCTCTGGGCTATTCTCCTTTCAATCCCTTCGAAAGCACCACCGCAGATGAAGAGGATGTTCTGTGTGTTCACATGGATGAACTCCTGCTCCGGATGCTTGCGCCCACCCTTCGGCGGGACATTGATCACATTGCCTTCCAGAAGTTTAAGCATCGCCTGCTGGACTCCCTCTCCCGACACATCACGTGTGATTGAAGGGTTGTCGCTCTTCCTGGCTATCTTGTCGATCTCATCAATGAACACAATCCCCCTCTCGGCCTTAACCACATCAAAATCCGCCTCCTGCAAAAGCCTTGTCAAGATGCTCTCCACATCTTCCCCAACATAGCCAGCCTCGGTAAGGACCGTGGCGTCAACAATGGTGAACGGGACATCTAGCATCTTGGCTATAGTCTTGGCCAGCAAAGTCTTACCCGTGCCGGTCGGTCCTACCAAAAGGATATTGGACTTCTCCAGCTCAACTCCGTCATCAGGTTTGTCGACAAGGTTATGGTTAATTCTTTTGTAATGGTTGTAGACAGCGACTGAAAGCATCTTCTTAGCCCTATCCTGACCGATCACATACTGGTCAAGGAAGGCTTTGATATCCGCCGGCTTATGGACACTGTCAACACGCTCGGACACGCTCTTGGCGGTTGAGGTCTTGATCGTGTCGTTGATGTAGTCATGAGCCAGCTCCACGCAATCACTGCAAATGAAACCATCAAGCCCCTGCAGCAGGAATGGAACTTCGTTCTCAGGCCTGCCGCAGAACATGCAATGCCTACGGGATGAACCTTTCTGGGCCATTATTTGGATTTCTTGGAGAGGATCTCGTCGACCATGCCGTACTCGAGAGCTTCTTGGGCTGTCATCCAGTAATCCCTGTCGGCGTCAGCGAAAACCTTCTCGTAAGGCTGGCCGGAGTGTTCTGAAATGATGTCATAAAGCTCTTTGCGGGTCTTCTCGATTTCCTTGGCGGCAATCATGATGTCAGAGGCCTGGCCCTGGGCGCCTCCAAGAGGTTGATGAATAAGAACCCTTGAGTGAGGCAGGCAGGAACGCTTGCCTTTCGCGCCGGCGCAAAGAAGCACTGAACCCATCGAAGCGGCCATTCCAGTGCATATCGTGGCCACATCGGGCTCGACCAGCTGCATGGTGTCATAGATGGCGAGTCCGGAGGTCACTTGACCTCCTGGTGTGTTGATATACAGGGATATGTCGGCTGACGGATCAGTCGAGGCGAGGAAAAGAAGCTGGGCCTGGATGATGTTGGCGACATCATCGTCGATAGGAACTCCAAGGAATATGATCCTGTCCATCATCAAACGGCTGAACACATCCATTGAAGCCACGTTCAGTTTCCTCTCCTCGATGATAGTGGGGTTGATGTAAGCATCAACCGCCCTACCATAGCGATCCAAGGTCAGAGAACTCAGTCCCTGACCCTTGACGGCGTATTTCTTAAACTCTTCGTTCATAATTACTTCAATTCACGGAATTTAGCTTCGGAGATCTTCTTGTTTTGAAGTGAGATAGTCTCCTTGACGGCTGCTATGACCTTCTCATTCTCGACACTCTCCTCGATGTTGCGGATCTGACGCTCATCCTTGAGGATATTCATGGCGGCGTCAGTGATGAACTGCTCGGGAACATTGCCCATCCCGTACATGGCGTACTGGTAAGAGGCGTAAGCCTTTGCCGCGTCGAGCATATCCTTGTCCTCGATCTTGAGATCGAATTTCTTCATGAGGTAACCACGTACGAGCTGCCAGCGGAAATCACCGAGGAAGGAATCGAACTCCCTGTCCACATCCTCCTTGGAGAATTTCTCCTTATTGCTCTCATAAAGCCACCTCTTGAGGAACTCCTCGGGAACCTGGACACCGGCCTTGTCGACCAAGTATTTGCGAAGATCCTGTGAGAGCCTGTAATCAGCCTCCTGCTTGTACTCACCCTCAAGCCTCTCAGCGATCTTGGCATCAAACTCCTCAGGAGTCTTGACTGTGTCTTTCCCGAATATCTTGTCGTAAGTCTCCTGGCTCTCGACCGCGGGGACGAAAGTCTTGACATTCACGACAGTAGCATCCCAGACGGGATCCATCTCGGCTAGTTCCTCTTTCTTCATCTTGAGCATCGAAGCCCTGTCGGTCTCATTGGTGAAAGCCTCAGTGACGTTGACGCTGAACTTGTCGTCAACCTTGGCTCCGACAAAGTTCTTTTTCGCGTCACCTTCGACCTTGCTCACAGAAACATAGGCGCCTTCGACTACCTTCTCGCCCTGGGCGAAATCCACGACGACGTAATCATCCTCACCGGCGGCTCCACCCTCCTCAAGCTGGCCGTACTGCCTGAAAATGTTCTCTTTCATCTTCGACTTCGCATCCTCGGTGACATTGATCTTGTAATAAGGGAGTTTGTCGTCCTTGGACAATTCGAAATCAATCTTGGGTGAGAGACCGAGGTCAAACTTGAACTCGAAATCAGCTCCGTCAACCCACTCGATCTCCTTCTGTGACTCGCTGCTGATAGGCTCTCCTAGAATGTGAAGATCATTATCCTTGATAAACTTGTCAAGTTGCTCAGAGACAATACCGTTGATTGTCTCGTAAAGAGCCTGGTCGCCATAGATTTTCTTCACGAGCTGAGCAGGGACCATTCCCTTGCGGAAACCCTTGAAATCGGCGCTCCGCCTGTATGCCGCGAGTCTTTTCTTTTCCTGCTCAGCGTAATCCTCTCCTTTGATGTTGACGGTGACTTCGATGTTAAGATCATCGACTTGATTCTTAATAACTTCCATAATGTTTTATAATTGTTTATTCACTTTTTCTCTGAGGGTAGGCTATTCTCTCGTGGTAAATTTGTGCCAAATAACTCTTCAGCACATCCTTCACGGTGTTCAGTTGCCTGATAGAGAGCTCAGCGTCATCCAGCTGGCCCATAATAATTTTGCTCTCGACGATATTCTCAACAAACTCGGAGAATGTCTCGGGAGAGTTATCTTTCAATGTCCTGGAGGCGGCCTCGACGCTATCGCATAGCATCAGGATGACCTGCTCCTTGGAACGTGGTTTCGCACCCTTGTAGAAGAAGCAATCCACATCTTTGGGATCACCTCCCTCATTTAGGTACTTGGCGTAGAAATATCCTGTATTGGAGGTACCATGGTGTGTCTTGATAAAGGCTGTCACCAGGTCAGGCAGATTATACTCCTTGGCCAATTCCAAGCCGTCATAAACATGCTTGATAATAGCTATGGCGCTCTCCTTCGGAGTCAGTCCGTCATGGTAATGGGGACCGTTGCCGCTAAGGCTGTCGTTCTCGATGAAGCAGGTCGGATTAAGCATCTTGCCGATATCATGATACAAGGCACCGGCACGTACCAATAACACATTGGCCTCAACCGCTCGGGCACAGGCATCCGCCATATTCATAACCTGCAGCGAATGCTGGAAAGTACCGGGCGCCTTCTGCTCAAGATCCCTAAGGAGAGGGTTATTGGTGTCGCACAGCTCCCTCAAACGGGAGTTGGACACAAGCCCGAACATCTTCTCAAACAAGTAGATAAGCGGATATCCAGCCACATTGAGCATAGAGCCTATGAACAAGAACAACATAGCCTGGTAAGGATCATCGCTCACCTTACCGATGCAACGGAAGGCGAAATAGGTGACCAGCAGGCTGACAAACACGATGATGGCCGTGATGAATTGTTGCCATCCCTGGTTGAAGTACTTGAAGGCAAACACCGCTACCACACTGGCCACGATGAACATGACGAATAGCATCACCCCGTAATCGGGGAAGATGAGCAACGGCATGAACGACACCACACAGATCGGGACGATCATCTTGTTCTTGAAGAAAGCCTCAAGATACAAGGCTGTCAAAGTGAACGGCACCATATACAGGAACTTAGGCGCGAACCTGTTGACTGCCAATGTGGTAAGAGCGGAAATCAAGACAACCAGAGCCAAATACCAGAACCGTCTCGTATCCTTGAAAATCCTCTTGTTGAGGAAATATATCACAAGGAAGAACAGCAGAGTAATAATCAAGGCGAGCAGGGCGTTTCCTATCCAGAAAACAATCTTCGGCCCACCATAGCCCATATTGTTCTCGAACTCTACCTTGTAAGAGTCCAAGATTTGGGCGACCTCGGCGGTAACAATCTCTCCTTCCTTGACAATCAGCTCCCCGGCACTCACAAATCCCTGGGTGGTGGAAATCTTGGATGTGGCCTCCGAATTGACAAGATCCGTGGTCCTGGAATCATATTCCAGATTGGGGCTGATAAGCTCATATACTCCAGTAGCCCTCAGAACCGAGTCAACATTGGACTTCGGGTGCTTGGCGGAAACATCGGAAAGGAGCTTAGCCCTGGCGTCAGATTCCTTATAGACCTCGGAAGCGGGCCGTTTTGAAGCCCTCTTGTCCTTCTGAACATAGATGACGGCAGTATTAGGGTCCTCACCCTTATCAAGCTTCACCCCTTCATCCGTCACAATCCCATGCGAGTAGATGCTCTCCAAGGCGGAGACCACTTGGGGGCGGAATGAGGAATAACCTCCTAAATCCAAGCTACCGGCCGCCTTGACGTTATTATCTACGACATCCTGACGAAAACGATAATAAGGGATAACAACGGACTTGTTCCTGCTTCTTTCCTCACGAAGTTGCTCGTCCGTTTTGAGAATAGGGAAATCGAACTGGGCCAGAAGTGTCTCGTGAGCCCATGGTGAGCCCTTCTTGTAGTCATAAGCGAACTTGGCGCTACGTGGGAAGACAAGCGTCAAGATCACGAAAAGCGCCACCAGCGGCACTGCCACACGATAGTTTATTTTCACTTCCGGTCTTTTCATCTCAATCAATTCTACTTAAACGGACTACCCGTCTCTTTGGCGATATATCCGTAGGTGAGCTTATCAGTCAATCTCGGAAACAGGTTATGGGCCAGTACAGTAGCTTTGCCCAAACCAGTCAGCACAACTTGCGACTTCCTCTTCTCCAAGCCCTTAGCCAAATGGAGAGCGCACTCCTCGGCGCTCATAAGTTTCTCCTCCTTGAGCGGGGTCTCTCCCTGCGGAGATCCATCTGCCGTGAGGGCGGCCTTACGCACATTAGACTCGGTGTAACCCGGAGCGAACACAAGGACATTCAACCCATCTTTCAGATGTTCGATCCTGATGGTGTCCAGGAAACCTCTCACAGCGTATTTCGAGGCAGAATATCCAGTCCTGGCGGGAAGGGCGGAAAACCCGGCTATTGAAATGACACCGACCACCTGGCCCTTCGACTCTAGCAAATAAGGCAACGCATACTTGGTGCACTGGACAGTCCCCCAGAAATTGACATCCATCAAGGAACGGATGACTCCGAGGTCCAGGTCTTTGAACATAGCCCTCATAGATATACCGGCATTATTGACCAATATATCGATCCGGCCGAACTTTTCCACAGTCTTCTCGATCAGGTTCCTGCAGTCTTCCTCCTTGGTGACGTCAGTCTTCACACAAAGAACCCGGTCGGGATCGGAGCTCACGCTAGGAGCCAGTTCAACCAGCTTATCATACGACCTGGCGGCCATGACGACCTTCCCTCCACGGGAAGCCAATAAGCGGGCTGAAGCCAACCCGATTCCCGAGCTGGCTCCCGTCACTATAATGACTTTGTCCTTGAAATATTCCTTATTCATCGCATGAGATTCTCCGCTATTTAACGGTCATAGCGGCGATGTCGTCACCGTCATACAGGCCGGCGTCGAGTTTCGCCTTGATCTCCTTGAACACCTTGAGGGTGTATTCGACATCCTCCATTGTGTGGGCTGCGGTGCATACGATCCTGAATATGATCATGCCCTTAGGGATGACCGGATAGATAACCATCGAGCAGAAGATACGGTAGTTCTCCCTGAGGTCCTTGGCCATCTTGGTCGCCTGGGCGATTCCTCCCTTGATGTGGACAGGGGTGACGCAAGCCTGGGCCTCTCCAATGTCAAAGCCTTCAGCCTTGAAACCTTCCTGGATAGCCCTGGTGATCTTCCAGCACTTGGCCCTGAGTTCGTCACCTTCCGGAGAATCAATTATTTCCATCCTCTTGATGTTGCCAAGAACCAACGGCATAGGCAGTGACTTGGCATACATCTGGGAGCGCATGTTAGCCCTCAGGAAATTGATAATCGAATGAGGGCCGGCGACGAAACCACCGATAGAAGCCATACTCTTCGCGAAAGCGCCAATGTATAGATCGATGTCATCCATCACGCCGAAATGCTCGGAAGTTCCCCTTCCGTGAGGGCCGAGAAGGCCGAAACCATGGGCGTCGTCAATCAATATACGGAACGGATATTTCTTCTTGAGAGCGACTATCTCGTCCAATTTGCCAAGGGCTCCGGTCATACCGTAAACACCCTCAGTTATCAGCAGGACACCACCACCGTTCTCGTCAGCCTCAGCGCAAGCGCGGGCAAGAACCTTCTCGCAATCAACCATATTGTTGTGGCGGTATTTGTACTTGCTGCCGATATGGAGGCGGATTCCGTCCAGCAGGCAGGCGTGGCACTCGGCGTCATAGACTATGACATCGTGGCGACCCGTCAAAGCGTCGATAGTCGAGACAATTCCCTGATAGCCAAAGTTATAGAGGAAAGCATCCTCCTTCTTCTCGAAGTCGGCGAATATCTTCTCGAGCTTCTCGTGATAACGGGTATGTCCCGACATCATCCTGGCTCCCATCGGATACGCAAGACCCCAGTCGGCCGCAGCCTGCGCGTCAGCCTTGCGGACCTCAGGATGGTTGGCCAAGCCGAGATAGTTGTTAAGGGACCAGTTAAGCACCGGAATCCCGTTGAAGGTCATGTGGGGCCCCAGCTCGCCTTCGAGACGGGGATACATGTAATAACCGAAACCTTGCTCGAAATACTGGCCAATCGGGCCACCGGAATCTCTCTCGATCCTGTCGAAAATATCACTATACATAGCGGAAACTATTAATTTCTAAATAATTATGCATCAATATTGGCGTAATGGGCATTCTCTTCAATGAATTGCCTTCTCGGCGGGACATCGTCACCCATGAGCATTGAGAACGTCCTTTCAGCCTCAGCCGCGTTCTCGATGGTGATCTGGCGCAGCCTCCTCTTGGAAGGATCCATGGTAGTGTCCCACAACTGCTGGTCACTCATCTCACCAAGACCTTTGTACCTCTGGACCGTGATACCCTTCTCGGAACCCTTACCGAGCCTGGCGGTCGCCTCGAAACGCTGCTGGTCAGTCCAGCAGTATTCCTCCTCTTTACCCTTCTTGACCAGATATAGCGGAGGCGTGGCGAGGTAGACATAACCATTCTTGATCAGATCGAACATGTAGCGGAAGAAGAAGGTAAGGATCAGGCAGGCGATATGGCTACCATCCACATCAGCATCAGTCATAATGATGACCTTGTGGTAGCGCAACCTGCTGAGGTCCATTCTCTTGACACCATCCTCATCCTCCTGGGCGACAGTCACTCCAAGGGCGGTGTAGATATTCCTGATCTCCTCGCTGTCGAAAGCGCGGTCTCCGGCCGCCTTCTCCACATTGAGAATCTTTCCTCTCAGAGGAAGGATGGCCTGGATGCGCCTGTCACGGCCCTGCTTGGCGGTACCGCCAGCGGAATCACCCTCAACAAGGAAAAGCTCACACCTCTCGGGATCCCTCTCGGAGCAATCCGCAAGCTTTCCGGGCATGCCGGCTCCGGTCAGGGCGGACTTGCGCTGGACCATCGCGCGGGCCTTACGGGCGGCTTCACGGGCTGTTGCGGCGAGAACGATCTTCTCGATTATCATCTTGCCTTCCTTCGGGTGCTCCTCGAGATACTGCTCCATAGCGGCAGAAGTGGCTTGGGAGACAGCGGAGGTCGCCTCAGGGTTACCAAGCTTCGTCTTGGTCTGTCCCTCGAACTGCGGCTCGGCAATCTTTACAGACACTACAGCGGTCAATCCCTCACGGAAATCCTCGGGAGCGAGATCACCCTTGAACTTGGAGAGTAGGTTATTCTTCTCGGCATAGTTCTTCAAGGAACGGGAAAGGCCCATCTTGAAGCCCTGCAGATGCGTACCACCCTCAATCGTGTTGATATTGTTTACGTAAGAATAAATCTTCTCGGAGAAGCCGTTGTTGTACGAAAGGGCGATGTCGATAGGGATCACCTTGTCGCTCTGGACACAGACAGCCTCGGGGATAAGCTGGTTCGCTCCGGCGTCAAGATAGTTGATGAACTCCTTCAGACCTTCCTTGGAATAGAACTCATCCTTTCGGAAATCCTGCTTGCCGGTGGGTTTGGAATCGCCATTGGCGTCGGTCTCGAAAACCTCAACCATCTCACGCTCATCGGTAAGAGTGATCTTGATACCCTTGTTGAGGTAAGACAGTTCCCTCATCCTGGCAGCCAAAGTATCGTACTTGTAGACGATAGTCTGAGTGAAGATCGTGCTGTCCGGATGGAAAGTGATTATGGTTCCGGTGTCCTCGCAATCGCCAACGACCTCAACAGGGCCCAGCGGCTTGCCCTTTGAATACTTCTGGACATGGACTTTGCCCTCGCGGTGAATCTCCGCGATAAGACTGTCGGAAAGGGCGTTCACGCAGGACACACCGACTCCGTGGAGTCCACCTGACACCTTGTAACTATCCTTGTTGAACTTACCTCCCGCATGAAGGACCGTCATAACAACCTCGAGGGCCGAACGGTGCTCCTTAGGGTGCATCCCGGTAGGGATTCCTCGACCGTTGTCAGTCACTCTGATTGAGTTGTCGGGAAGTATAGTGACATTGATCTCGTCGCAATAGCCAGCCATGGCCTCGTCGATACCATTGTCGACAACCTCATAAACCAGGTGGTGCAATCCCCTCTCGCCCACATCACCGATGTACATGGACGGTCTTTTCCTCACAGCCTCGAGCCCTTCCAAAACCTGGATACTACTGGCGGAATACTGTTCCTCCGCCTTCTTCATCTCGTCGTTTTCTATCATTTTCGAATAAAAAATTTGTCCGTTTTTCGGGGTCTCCCTTAAAACGGACAAATATACGAAAAAATCTACAAATTAAGAGTGATTCCAGCCGTTATCCACAGGTCTTTTTCGGAATAAAATGGCGACCTTTGGATTGTCTCGCACAAAAGGTTGCCCGACTCGAGCCAGAAACCTAATTTACGGTTGAATTGCCAGCCTCCCATAAGGCCCAGATCGAACCATCCGGGTACCTTCACTTTCTGTCTGAAAGCGTTATCAAGAGGGTCGGTCCCGTCCAACAGGAATCCGCAATAACCTCTTCTGCCACTAGAGACCTGTCCACGAACACCGGCATAAACCCTGGAATTGACGTCATAGACCGCCTTGAAGTCTGCGGAGACACGTGGAAGCATCAGGCCGAAATCAACCCCATCAAACTTGAGGGTCATTTTACGGATATGAAGACCACCATCCACACGGAGATTTCCGGCCTTGAGATCCATCAAAGCGTCAGCGTAAAAAAGGTTGTAATCAGAGTACGCCACACTTGGCAAATACGAGATAACAGGGCCATTAGCAGAGGAATACACCGGACGTCCGGAGTCGAGAAGACCGTTCCCGACAAGAGCGAAACCACCATCGACCTCAACTTGAAGTTTGGAACCCGAATTCGCTTTCAACCCGATCTTCGCGTTTATCTTCTCGACGGAATTGTCCAGCATTGGCGCGTAAGTCATGGCCGGATTGATAAAATGATGCCTGAAAACAATTGAGGAGAAAGTGTTTACCTTATTGCCTCCGGTCGCGGACACGTATAGGAGCAGGTTGTCCAAAGCCCCATAACTGATGTGGACATCCGGGAATATCACTCCGCCCTTGGTCTGGTACATCGAAGGGTGATTAGAGGGCGCCTCGGAACTCTTAGGCCTGACAAGGACCTCAGCCCTGACTCCCACGGAAGCATCCAGTTTGCCCATGGTCAAATGATACTTGGGGATCAACGCCAGCCGTCCGGCATTGGTCTCGTAAAGCTTTGAATATGATGCGGTCTCAGCCTCGAATCCGACCAAGACAGCACTTCCACCTCCTAAAACGGGACCAGCATTCCCGGAAAGACAGAAAATGCTTTCGCCAAGGTTTCCCACCATATGATCACCCGCGAAACGGCCATTCAGAGCGACATCATAGAAAACGTATTTCTCGTCATCCCGGTTCGATCTGACCCTGATATTGAAATCTGCGGCATTAAAAGAACGTCCATTCAATGTGTCCTTGGCCACTATACCCTCATATCCAACACCAAAGGAAACTATCGCTTTGGGGAGACTATAAGAGCCTTCAAACCCAACGGAATTAAGCATGTCGTAACCACCGAACGAAGCTTGGGGAACCTTGGTGACCTCTTGAACCCCATCTATCGGCGCGGCGGTCAAACTGTTGTATCTTCCGAAATAGGACCGGTGACCGGCGTATACGCTCATCTGGAAGGGTCCGTTTTGTTCCGGACTGAACACGAAGTCCAACTGCGGATGGAGGGAATAACCGGCACCTGCCTTCAGATATAATTTACGGCCCCTATAGGCATTTTTCTCGGGCTTCATAGCAAGCATGTAAGGCTTGAAGTTGTAAGCGCCCTGATAAGGTTTCTCGAAGACCTCGTAACCGAAATCCATGTCGAACCTCAAAAGTGAGTCCGGGATGGACATCCCGATCTGCGGCTTGTGCACCGCTGAAGGGTCGCCCTGATAGGTGTTGGTCACCTCAACGGTAGGGTTGAGATTGCCCTGGGCAAATGTGGCGGCGCAAATCAAAGCGGCCACAGAAGTCAATATGATCTTTCTCATGTCCATCTCTCTTTAATTCATCAGGTTACCAAGTTTGGAAAGCCTCATCCGGACATTGTCCAGCACGTCGTCAGATGTCCCTGAGGCGGGTTGATACCCGTTGAGGACACTCTCGAATGTGGCCTTCGCCTGAGCATAATTGTCTTGCTCGGCGAAAGAGTCGCCAAGCACTATGAATGCCTTGGCTAGCCAGTAGTTCTGGCCGCCAGCCTTAGATGAGAAGTCATATACCTTCTTCTCGACAGTATCGTACTTACCCTGATCATAAGCGTCCTGGATCAGCATGTATGCCGCCTCGGCGCCCTCATTCGTGGAAGGCTTTGAAGCGAGCTGGCTGAATATCTCAAACGCGGCGGTTCTCTCGTTAGATGAGAGAAGGGATTTGGCCTTTGTATAGTCAGCTTCCCTGAGTTCCGCCTCGGTGCTCTTGGTGTCAGACTTGACCTTGTCAGCGCATGATATGGCCGAAGTGAAGTCGGAAGCCCTGTAAGCCGAACGCATCATACCGACCCTGGCGGTATGCTTGTTGCCCTCGATCTTGGCGGCACCGAGCAGAGAGCTGAATCCGCCGTAGGCGTCCTTGTAACGCTGCATCTCGTAAGATAACTTCGAGAAATTTAGCATCGCTGTCTCAGCGAAAGAAGAACCTGCTGATGAGGCGACCGCCTTCTTATACCAGTCGCACGCCTGCTCTTTCTTTCCTAAAGCCCTGTAACTCTCAGCCATGTAGAACTCAGCCTTGCCAGCGTCAGCCCCAGAAGGGTAACGCTCAAGATAGTTCTGCAAAGCGGCGAGAGCCTTGTTCCAGTTCTCGGAGAGGTACAGCTGCTCCGCCGCGGCGAAATACATGCTCTCCTTCTCTCCCGCGGTCTTGTCCTTGATGACTCCGACCTTATCGGCGTAATCGAGGTACTCATCGGTACGGCCCTCGGTCTGGTATATCGACTCTATAGCGGCGAGGGCGTCATTGGCATATTCAGTACCAGGCATTTCCTCGACGACCCTCTTGTAATACCCGAGAGCCTTGTCGAACTCGGACATATTGCGGTAGATCATGCCCAGTTCGATCAATGTCCTGGCGGATATGGTCTTGTCATCGGTATTGACACGGAGCTTGTCGAAAGCCTTGATAGCGGCGTCATTATTGCCGACACCCACATAAGCCCTTCCCAACTCATACATGGCCTCAGAATAATAAGCGGCGGAAGGATTGGCCTTAAGAGCCTTAGACAGAGCGTTCACTTTGCCGTTCTTGTCTCCGAGAAGACCATATGCTATTCCAGCCCTGTAAGCGGGATAAAGGTTGTCTGAATATGAGAACCGGCGCATGGCATCCTCATATCCCTGGACAGCGGTCTTATAGTCTTTCTTTATGAAATCGCAGTCAGCGCGGCGAGCGGCCGCGTCCTCCCCCTCGGAGGGGTTTTTCTCCTGAAGATACTCGTCGAACCACTTGGCAGCATTATCATAGTCTCCCATACGGAAGTAGCTGTAAGCCAAGTCAAAAGGAATAAGTTTACCTTCCGGTTTCCCATCCAGGGCAGAATTGTTGTAAAGCTCCTGGAAGGTCTCGACAGCCTTGTCATACTGGTCTCCGCGGTAATAAGATTCCCCGAGCCAGTATCTTGTGAGTTGGTTGAATGTCTCTCTCTTGTCGGAATAATATCCTGCCGCCTTAAGTAGCGGGACCGCGTCTCTCCAAGAGCCGTTCTCTATCAGCTGATTGGCCCGCAGGTAATTGGCCCTCATATAGTTGGCCTTTTGGTTATTATCCAGATTATCAATGTTGGCGTAAGCGTCTACGGCACCGGCGTAATCATGGTTATAGAGAGAGGCGAGGGCCATATAGCTGTAGATCTGGTCACCTTTCTCCTTGCCGGGATATTTGGAGATATAATCGTCAAAGACCTTCGGGTTATTGTTGAGGTCGAAGGAGAGCTTGGCATAGTTGAAATGCGCATCCTCCTGGATATCAGGATTGTACTTCTGTGCTGAAGCATCCTTGAAAGCGTCCAGGGCAGCCACCTTATTGCCAGTCTGGATGTAACTGTAACCGAGCTGGTAATTGGCTATCTGACCGATGGAGTCTGTCCTGCTGGACATTCTCGAGAAATTATCTATCGCGCCCTTGAAGTCGCCGGTCGAATAAAGGACCGTACCGGCATAGAACCAGTCATCCCGATCCATGTCCAGACGGCTCTGCTCTATCTTGTCATAGAACTCCTTGGCCTTGCCGGAATCGCCCGTCGCGAGGTATGATTCGGAGATGATCCTGGCCAAGTGGGACTGACGGTCGGCGGGAACCTCGTCATACAGTTTCACGCCATTCTTGATGACATAGGCGTAGTCTTTCTGCATGAAACGGCACTCGGTCATGTAGTAGTTGGAAATATCCGTGAATCGGGCGTCCTTTCCAGCCTTCTCGAACCAATTGTACGCCTCCTTGAACTCCTTGCGAGTGTAATCGATGTAGCCCATCGAATACCTTGAAGGGGCGGTGTAGTCCGAATACGGCATCTTCTCAGCCTTGGCGAATATGTCCCTGGCCCGGTCCAGATCTCCTTCCTCGAAGAGGGCGTAACCGTGCTTGAACATATATTCAGCGACTTGGTCTTTGTCCAGAAGATTGGCGTCGATCTTGTCGAACTCACCTACCACGGAATCATAATCCTCTTTGTCAAAGAGGTTCAAGCCGCGATAGAAACGGATCTGGGGAATGAGACGTGAATAGGGACGGGAGCCGATGTACCCGTCAACCATGGTCTCATAACCTTCTTCCTGAAGGCGCACGGCACAAAGGGTCTTGTAGCCTTCGGCCAGGACATCTCCGGTCTCTGTCGAGATCTGGTCGAATATGGTCCCGGCCCTCTCAAACATGCCGTGGTTGTAGAGGTCGAGCGCGTGGCGGAAACTCTCCGTGGTACGGTCCTGACCATGGAGGATGACCCCTCCAAGGAGGATCGCGGCGGAAAGCAGCGCCGCTTTAAGTGTTTTGTCCATAACGATATCTTGCGAAAGTTTATAGTTCAAAGTTACAATCCACAAATTTACTCATAATACTCAAAAAAAAGAAGTATATTTGTACAATCATGGAAGATAAAGCAATACAAACAACAAAAAACGAGCCGCTTGTCTCCTTTAAAGGAGCCGACATCCTTGGTGGAGACAATGTTGTCATCTATGGACTCGACATGGAGGTGAGAACCGGCGACTTCGTCTATATCGTAGGTAAGGTCGGTACCGGCAAGACCTCAATAATCCGGACTATGATTGGAGAGAGTCCCCTCCGCAAAGGTTTCGGAGAAGTCTGTGGGTTCAAACTGAACGGATTGAAAGAGAAAGACATACCTTACCTCAGGCGAAAAGTTGGCGTTGTCTTCCAGGATTTCCAGCTGCTGATGGACAGGACGGTCGAGGAAAACCTTGATTTCGTATTGAAGGCGACCGGCTGGAAGGACAAGAATGCGGCTGACAAACGTATCAGGGCTGTCCTTGAGGATGTGGGGATGACCCACAAAGCCCACAAGATGCCTCACCAGCTTTCCGGCGGTGAGCAGCAGAGGGTCGCCATCGCGAGATCCCTCCTTAACAAACCCAGTGTGATCATCGCCGACGAGCCCACCGGCAACCTTGACAATGAGACCGCCGACGGCATCATGAAGCTTCTCACCGGGATCAACAAGGAAGATGGGACCGCGATCATCATGGTCACCCATAACAGGGGCATATTCGAAAAATACCACGGCAGGGTCTTCGTATGCAAGGATGAAGGCTGCCATGAGAATCTCAATGATGAGGTGATCGACCTCGCTCTAACCATCTGAGATGCTCAAGAAAGACAGATATTCAAAGATTCTGGCCTGGTTTGAGGAGAACCAGCCGCTTCCTACGACCGAGCTTCACCACGACTCGCCTTTCCACCTGCTCATTGCGGTCATTCTCAGCGCGCAATGTACTGACAGGAGGGTGAATATGGTGGTTCCGCCTCTGTTTGAGCGGTTTCCGAACCCGGAGGATCTGGCCAAAGCCTCATTTGATGAGGTGTACCAGTTTGTGAAGAGTGTGTCATACCCCAATTCCAAGGCCCTCCACCTTATCCAGATGGCCCAGAAACTGGTCTCTGACTTCGGATCCGAGGTCCCTTCGGATATCGATCAACTCATGAGCCTCCCAGGAGTGGGCAGAAAGACCGCCAATGTCATAGCGTCGATAGTCTACGACAAGCCGGTGATAGCGGTGGACACTCATGTGTTCAGGGTCTCCCACAGGTTGGGTCTTTCCGACGGGAAGACTGTGGACGCGGTCGGAAAGGAACTTGAGAAGAACATCCCTGAACACCAGAGGGCCAAGTCACACCATTGGCTTATACTTCACGGGCGTTACGTCTGCGTGGCCAGGAAGCCCAAATGCCAAGAATGCCCATTGAAGGACTGGTGCAGGGAATATGAAAGAGAAAACAGGAAAATCATTTAACTTTTAATTAATCAAAACATGAAGAGAATCGTACTTATCCGTCACGGCGAGAGCCAGTGGAACAAGGAGAACAGGTTCACAGGGTGGACCAACGTTGATTTGAGCGAGAAAGGTGTCCAGGAAGCTTTTGACGCGGGCAAGATCCTGAAAGAGAATGGCTTCACCTTCGAGGTGGCCTACACATCTTATCTCAAGAGAGCTATCAAGACCCTCAACAACGTCCTCGACTCCATGGATCTTGACTGGATCCCCGTGAAAAAGACTTGGAGACTTAATGAGAAGCACTATGGTATGCTTCAGGGACTCAATAAGGCAGAGACAGCTCAGAAATACGGTGACGAGCAGGTGCTCATCTGGCGTCGTAGCTTCGACATCGCTCCGCACAACCTTCCTGAGGATGATCCTAACAGCGCCACAAGGGATCCACGCTACGCCGCTGTCCCCGATGAGTATATCCCTCGTACCGAGGCTCTCAAGGAGTGCATCGAGAGGGTTATGCCTTACTGGGAGTGCGAGATATTCCCTGCCCTCAAGGAGCATGACAATATCGTTGTGGTCGCCCACGGCAACAGCCTCCGCGGCGTCGTGAAGCACCTCAAGGGCATCTCCGACACGGACATCGTGAAGCTGAATATCCCCACCGCGACTCCTTATGTTTTCGAGTTCGACGACAACCTGAAGCTCGTGAACGACTACTACCTCGCTGATCCCGAGGAGCTTAAGCGCAAGCAGGAGGCGGTCGCCAACCAAGGTAAGGCAAAATAATCATCCGACGTCATGCCCGGAATATCCAAACGCGGGATCGAGGTTCCCGCCTCTCCGATAAGGAAACTGACCCCTTTTGCCGATGCCGCGAAAGCCAGCGGGGCGAAGGTCTACCATCTCAACATAGGCCAACCTGACCTGCCGACTCCTAAGAAAGCGCTCGACGCTTTGAAGCGGATTGACAGGACAACCCTTGAATACAGCCCCAGCAATGGTATCAAGCCATTGAGGGACAGGCTTGTAGGTTATTACGCCAAATTCGGGATAAACGTTTCCGAGAAGGAGATAATTGTCACAAGCGGCGGATCTGAGGCCTTATTACTGACCTTCATGACCTGCCTGGATCCGGGCGACGAGATCATTATGACCGAGCCGGGATATGCAAACTATATCTCGTTCGCTGTCACGGCCGGTGTGACTATCAAGACTGTCACATCAAAGATCGAGGACGGCTTCGCCCTGCCTTCAGTGGAGGATTTCGAAAGAGCCATCACGGACAGGACGAAGGCGATCCTGATCTGCAATCCCAACAATCCCACAGGGTATCTGTATTCCGAGGAAGAGCTTTACAGGCTTAGGGATATAGTATTGAACCACAACTTGTTCCTTATTTCGGACGAGGTCTACAGGGAGTTCCGTTACACAGACGCACCATATCTTTCCGCCTTATGTCTTCCGGGAATCGAGGACAACGTGGTCGTCGTTGACTCCGTCTCTAAGAGATATTCCGAGTGCGGAATCAGGGTCGGCATGATAGTAAGCCACAACAGCATGTTCATGACCTCGGTGATGAAGTTCTGCCAGGCCCGTCTCAGTCCTCCCCTTTTGGGACAGATCGTGGCCGAGGCCTCCATCGAAGGCACGGAGGAGTATTCCAAAGAATGCTTCGAGGAGTACCGTAGCAGGAGAGACTTCTTCATCGACGGCCTCAACAAGATCCCGGGCGTATATTCCCCGATGCCGAAAGGAGCATTTTACACTGTGCTTTCCCTACCGGTCGATGACGCTGAGGACTTCTGCAAATGGTGTCTTGAGACATTCCGCTACAAAGACGAGGGCACTCCCGCCGGTTTCACCGGTGAGACTGTGATGATGGCTCCCGCGGCGGGATTCTACAGCACCCCCGGCCTGGGGAAGAACCAGGTCAGGATGGCTTATGTGTTGAAGAAAGAAGACCTCGCCAGGGCTCTGCTCGTGCTTGAGAAAGCTCTGGAAGCCTATAACGCTTAAGACTCCTTCCATTATGCTCCTGAAGATCATCCGGCCGCTGGTTTTAGCGGCGATTGTGGCGTTCCTGACCCCCGGTTGTGACATCAGGAGCGAAAAGTATTCCGCACTGGTTGAACCCGGGGTGTCAGCCTCACTGGCCGACCTCAGAAGGGATTTGATCTCAGATGTATCATACAGAATCATCCTCTCAATCCCTTCCGTAAAAGATTCAGCCATAACCGGCCATGAGACGGTCTCTTTCCATTCATCCTCAAGAGCTTCCATACCTTTGGACTTCACCCGTTATGAGGATGAGCACATAATACTTCGGGCGAAAAAAGGTGCCAACTCTTTCGACCTGGATTTCGTGTCTGACAACAGGTTCCTGAACCGGAATGAGGAATATCTCTACAGTCTTTTCGTCCCGGCTCATGCGAGGAGCGTTTTCCCATGCTTTGACCAGCCTGACTTGAAAGCCAGGTTCACCTTATCCCTTGAGGTCCCGGAAGACTGGACCGCCATTTCCAATACCGCCGCGGTAGACACAGTCCTCCTGGAGGGAGGCAGGAAGCGTATTGATTTCGCCCAGACAGAACTTGTCAGCACGTATCTGTTCGCTTTCGTGGCAGGAAAATGGAGCAAGGCGTCCTCAACTGTCCAAGGAAGGGATATGAACGTGTATTACAGGGAGACCGATCCGGACAAGATCGCCCAGATACCGGACATATTCAATGAAGTCGGGCAGGCGCTCACTTGGATGGAAGATTTCACCGGAATCCGGATGCCATTCAGCAAATATGATTTCGTGGTGGTTCCCAACTTCCAATTCGGAGGGATGGAGCATCCGGGATCGATCCTATACAATGAGAGGACCATGTTCCTCGGCAAGTCACCAACTCCTGACGAGCGGCTCGCCAGAATGAAACTGATCTCCCATGAGACAGCTCATTTGTGGTTCGGAGACCTTGTGACCATGCGCTGGTTCGACGAGGTCTGGACTAAGGAAGTCTTTGCCAACCATCTCGCCGCCAAGATGGTCGAACCGATGTTTCCCGGAATCAACCACGAGCTGAGCTGGCTCAAAGGATACCTCGCCCTCGCGATGGACGAGGAGAGGACGGAAGGTGCGACAGCCATCAGGCAGGACCTTCCCAACCTGGCGGACGCCGGTCTGATCTACAACAACATGGTCTACGACAAGGCCCCTGTGATGATGCGTATGCTTGAGGAATATATCGGTCCGGAGGCGTTTCACGAGAGTTTGAAAGCCTACCTTGCCCGGTATTCATACTCCAACGCCACCTGGGATGACCTTGTGGATGTCTTGGACGCTCATAGCGACAAGAATGTCAAGTCCTTCAGCGAGTCCTGGGTAAATGAGAGGCGGGGGGGCGACATGATGGGAACCCTGAAATCGTTCTCAGACCAAAGCAAGTACCAGGATATTGAACCCGAGACTATCAGGGAGGCCAAGATCTTACTGGCCAAAGAGGATTTCCTCGCGGGAAAAACTACCGCGGCCGAGTACCTCGACATGCTTCTTGGCGCTCTGGAGGCCGAGACAAATCCTCTGATAGCATCCACCATTGTCTCGGCTATTAGGACTCCACTGCTTGATATAGAGGGTGACAGGTCAGTTCATGAGGCAAGGCTGCTGAAGATGGCGTCCAGCCATGCCCTGGAACCCTGCCGGCTGCAATTGAAGCGTCTCCTGGCCTCCTGCGGGACGAGTCCAGCGGTCACGAATGCGGTATATGACATATGGGCGGCAGAAAAGGATAAAGGCCTTACTGTCAACGACTATATCTCGTTCGCTTGCCAGCTGGCGATCCGGATGCCCGAAAAAGCTAAGGAGATCATCGGAATCCAAAGGAGCAGGCTGGACGACAGCGACCCTTCAAGGTCTTACAACAAGAACAATCTCGAACATCTAGACTTTGTGTCAAGGGCCGCCCTTCCTTATATGGAGTCACAAGACGCTGTATTTGAGGAACTTCTCACTCCTCAAGGAAGGGTCGTTGAGCCATGGGCATCCGAGGCTCTCGGTTATCTCAATCATTTTCTCAGGGAGTCATCCTCTGTCAAATACATAAGGCCGGCTCTAGACGCTCTGCTAGAGGTCAAGGCCACAGGGGACATCTTCTTCCCCGGGAACTGGTGCGGGGCGCTTTTAGGAGGACACTCATCAGCCCAGGCGCTCAAAGAATTGGACTCTTTCCTTGAAGACAACCCTGATTATCCTCAACTTCTAAAGAATAAGATTCTAGTGGCGGCATACGGATTGCAGCGGGCTAATAGCGTCAAGTCACTTAACTAGCATCTCTAAAACTAAAGGGAAATGGCGAATCTGAAATCCCTGGCGAAAGACACGGCGATATACGGTCTGAGCAGCATCATAGGAAGGTTCTTGAACTACCTTCTGGTTCCCATATATACTTATGTGATAAATGCTTCCAGCGGAGGCTACGGCGTGGTCACCAACCTTTACGCCTACACCGCCCTGCTCCTGGTGATTCTGACGTATGGGATGGAAACCACCTTCTTCAGGTTCTCCAACAAGGAGGGAGAGAACCCCGACAAGGTGTATTCGACGATACTAACCGCTGTTCTGACCACTTCCGTCTTGTTCATTGCCTTGGTCATCGGCTTTATAAGGCCAATCTCGACAGCCATGGGCTACCCGGACCATCCCGACTACATATGGACTATGGCTCTGACGGTCGCGATCGACGCCTTCCAGTGCATCCCGTATTCATACTTGCGATACAAAAAACGCCCGATTAAATTCGCCGCCCTGAAATTAGGGTTCATATTCCTGAACATTTTCCTGAATCTCACTTACTTCGTGTTCCTGCCGAAGCTGGGGCTCAACCCGTTCGGTATCTATGACAACGGGATCCAGGTCGGATGGGTATTCTACATCAACCTCTTCTGCACGGCGTTCATGACCCTGTTCTTCATTGAGGAACTTAAGGGTTTCAAGCACGGATTCGACTGGGGTCTTATGAAGCGGATGCTTTCATACAGCTGGCCGATCCTGGTGCTCGGAATCGCCGGCATCCTCAATCAAACCGCCTCGCAAATCATGTTTCCCAAGGTCTATAAGGGCCCGGACGGTGACGTCCAGTTGGGAATATATGGGGCCTGCATAAAGATCGCGATGATAATGGCGATGATAACCCAGGCTTTCCGATACGCCTATGAGCCGTTCGTGTTCGGAAGCTCCTCAGAAAGAGACAGTAAAGAAACCTACGCCAAGGCGATGAAGTATTTCATAATCTTCACGTTACTGGCTTTCCTCTGCGTCGTCGGCTTCATGGACATCCTCAAATACATAATCGGAGAGGACTACCGTGTCGGTCTGAAGGTTGTCCCGATCGTGATGGTGGCGGAGATATTGATGGGGGTGTTTTTCAACCTTTCGTTCTGGTACAAGCTTACAGACCAGACGCTCTGGGGAGCCTTATTCTCTGGGATAGGCTGCGCCGTGTTGTTCGCTATCAACTTCATATTCATTCCGAAGATTGGTTATATGGCTTGCGCCTGGGCAGGAGTCGGAGGCTACGGCACCGCCACCCTGCTTTCATATTTCGTGGGACAGAAGAAATACAAGATCGACTATCCTTTGGTGGACATCCTGATCTACTGCATTGTGGCGGCGATTCTTTATGCCGGTATGGTTGTGGCGAACAATCACTTAAACACGTGGGTGGCACTTGCGGTCAATGTACTGCTCATCCTCGCCTTCTGCGCCCTCATCGCCTGGCGTGACCTTCCCCTCTCCTCCCTCCCCGTCGTCGGAAAATATTTCAAGAGAACTTGAGAGCACTGAATAAGGAGATACTGAGACTCGCTCTGCCGAGCATCCTGGCCAACCTGACCGTGCCGCTGGTGGGTCTGGTGGACATTGCTGTGGCAGGGCATCTGGATGCCTCAGCCGCCGCGTTGATCGGTGGAGTCTCCATCGGCTCTCTCATGTTCGACATGATGTATTGGAACTTCGGTTTCCTGAGAGCCGGAACCGGAGGTCTTACCGCTCAGGCTTATGGTCGGGAGGACTGGAGTGGCTGTCTGGACAACCTTCGGCATGCTCTTGCCGCGGCATTGTTGTCCGCTCTAGCGTTGATAGCGGTCCAATGGCCTTTCCAGAAGTTGATGTTCGTGTTCGTTCAGTGTTCCGACGAGGTCAGAACATTGGCACTCAAATACTTCTACATCCGTGTCTGGGCCGCTCCAGCGACATTGAGCCTGATGGTTATGCGTGGTTGGTTCATCGGGATGCAGGACACTTTCAGTTCGATGCTGACGGATATCATGGTAAATGGAATGAATATCGTCGCCAGCATCTTCCTCGCTCTCGGAATCCCCGGTACCTCCTTCAACGGTATAGGCTTCTCCGGCATCGCCTGGGGCACCTTCATCGCCCAATACAGCGGTCTCCTCACCGCCGCCACCATATTCCTCATCAAATATAGATGGGTTCTGGCGGCAAAGGGTTCCGTTAATCAGGTCGCCGATGGTGCCTTCGGCGGCTCGACCGCCTCGCTCCGCTCGGCCCCACCGCTCGCTTCGCAAAGCGAAGCTCCGGTCCCCCCTCTTAACGTGCCGAGGGTGGCAGTGGTCTCGCCATCCGAA
>JAILLE010000023.1 GCA_024693285.1 Bacteroidales bacterium | reverse complement strand
TCCGTACGCCCTTGCTTCTCTTTCTCTCTAAGTGAATCATCTCTGATTCGTGAAATTGTCAACTTATACTTGATTACTATACTAGTTGCTGATTTCGTTTCGTTATCACTTTACCTCGTTGTGATCTCTCAGTATTGTCAATGAACTGTCGCTTTTTTCAAAGCGGGCTGCAAAGATACGCACTTTTTTTATTCTGGCAAATTTTTTTGAAAAAATTTATTTTCATTATCTTTATAAGACCATTAGAGACCAATAATAAATAATATATGGAAGAAAAACACAACGCATTACCGGAGAATGCCCAAAGGGAACTCGCCCCAGGTGAGGAATATCATCCCCTGCTTAGCCCAGAGAGAAACTGGGCTGAGGTCACGCCTTATTCTGTGGCCATAGGTCTGTTGATGGTGATAATCTTTTCAGCAGCAGCGGCTTATCTCGGTCTTAGGGTCGGACAGGTATTCGAGGCCGCAATTCCAATTGCTATCATTGCGGTAGGTCTCACCAGCGCATTGGGCAAGAAAGAAGGATTGGGGCAGAATGTCATCATCCAATCAATTGGTGGCTGTTCCGGCGCTGTAGTGGCCGGAGCGATATTCACTCTCCCCGCGATCTACATCCTCGGAGTGGAGGTCAATTTCATGCAGATGTTCCTTTCCTCCCTTCTCGGCGGTGTTTTAGGAATATTGTTCCTGATTCCTTTCCGGAAGTATTTCGTCAAGGAGATGCATGGGAAATATCCCTTCCCTGAGGCCACGGCAACAACTCAGATCCTCGTCAGTGGCGAGGGCGGAAAGGGAGCCGGAACTCTCCTTGTCAGTGGTCTGATCGGTGGCCTTTATGATTTCCTGGTCAGCACATTCGGCACCTGGTCCGACACTATCAGCACAACGGTGATGGGACTTGGCCGCACAGTTGCCGACAAGGCCAAGGTTCTCCTTAAAATCAACACCAGCGCCGCAGTCCTTGGCCTAGGTTATATAATTGGTCTAAAATACGCTTTCGTGATTTGCTGCGGCAGCCTCCTAGTGTGGCTGGTCATCATCCCGCTAATGAATATTATCTGGGGTGGCCAGGTGATTGACCTAATGAACACCGGAGTCACAATGACTATCGGCGAGATGTCGCCAGACCAGATATTCAAGGACTACGCCCGCCATATCGGCATCGGCGGCATCGCCACGGCAGGAATCATAGGTATCATCAAGTCTTCTGGAGTGATCAAGTCAGCTGTGGGATTGGCAGTCAGGGAGTTCCGTGGATCCGCGGCCCCTTCGACAAGCTCAGGGACCGAAAAGACCGGAAAAGAACTCCGGACTCAGGAAGACCTTCCGATGAAAACCATTGTTTTCGGGATTGTCATCGCCCTTCTGGCAATATTCGCTTTCTTCGCTTTCGGAGGTGTCGTCAATAACATCTGGCAAGCGATTGTCGGCCTGCTAATCGTGGGAATAATATCATTCCTTTTCACCACAGTGGCAGCTAACGCCATAGCCATAGTCGGTACCAACCCGGTTAGTGGAATGACCCTGATGACCCTGATTATCGCTTCGCTGATTCTTGTGGCCGTAGGGTTGAAAGGCAATGCCGGAATGGCCGCCGCCCTGATAATCGGTGGTGTGGTCTGCACAGCTCTCTCGGTCGCCGGATCATTTATCACTGATCTCAAGATCGGTTATTGGATCGGCTCAACTCCTAAGAAGCAGGAAGCCTGGAAGTTCGCCGGAGTCGCTGTCGCCGCCGCCACTGTCTGTGGAGTCATGCTGGTCCTAAACAAGACCTACGGTTTCGTGGGCGACCAGGCACTTGTGGCCCCTCAGGCCAACGCGATGGCCGCTGTGATCCAGCCTATGATGAACGGCGGAGGCGCTCCTTGGCTCCTCTATGGCATCGGTGCCATAATCGCCATCTTGCTGACGGTGTTCAAGGTTCCCGCCCTGGCTTTCGCCCTCGGTATGTTCATTCCCATCGACCTCAACCTTCCGCTGCTGGTCGGAGGAGCTATTTCCTGGTACGTCAGCACCAGGACCAAAGACAAGAAAGTAAATGAGGCCAGGATGAACAAGGGCACTCTGATAGCTTCCGGTTTCATCGCCGGTGGCGCCCTGATGGGTGTGGTGAGCGCCCTTCTCAAATTCTTCAATGTGGACTGGTTCCTCTCCGCCTGGCACAGCGCCTACGGTGAGGCGATAGCGATAGTGCCCTTCATCGCTTTGATAGCATATATGATAATTTCTTCGATGAGAACGAAAGATTCTTCGCTTCGCTCAGAATGACAATAAAAACCAAAGAGTAATGGAAAAGATTCTTGACAGATTCCTAAGGTACATATCGGTCGACACCCAGAGCGACGAGAACTCTGAGAGCCAACCTTCAACCGCCAAACAGTTGAACCTTCTGTCCATGCTCCGGGATGAACTTCAGGCCATGGGCCTGGAGGTAACCCTTGACGAGTATGGTTATGTTATGGCCACAATCCCTTCAAATATCAGCCAAAAGGTCCCGAAGATCGGTTTCATAGCCCATGTGGACACCTCTCCAGATGCCTCGGGAGCGAGTATCAAACCGCAGATTATCAAGGAATATGATGGCGGCGAGATAGATCTCAAGGGGGTTCCCGGACTCGCCCTGAAACCCTCCGAGTTCCCCGAGATGCTCCACTACATCGGCCAGACCCTAATCACAACTGACGGCACTACTCTCCTGGGAGCCGACGATAAAGGAGGCGTGGCAGAAATCATGGACGCGGTACAATATATCGTGGAACATCCTGATTTCAAGCATGGTGAGATCAAGATCGGGTTCACTCCGGACGAGGAGATAGGCCGAGGTGTGGTCAAGTTTGACGTTCCTCGTTTCGGAGCTGATTACGCCTACACTATGGACGGAGGAGAGATTGGCGAGCTTGAGTTCGAGAACTTCAACGCCGCCTCAGCCAAGATCCATATCCAGGGCCGTAATGTCCACCCCGGATATTCAAAAGGCAAGATGAAGAACGCCATCCTGATCGGAACGGAGATGAATTCGCTCCTTCCGGTCGAGCAGAGGCCTGAATATACAGAAGGCTACGAGGGATTCTTCCATCTCATCGGATTCAATGGATCGGTCGAGGAAGCGGACCTGACTTACATCATCCGCGACCACGACAGGACTATTTTCGAGCATAGGAAGGACACAATCGTCAAATGCTGCGAGTTTATAAACATGAAATACGGCGAAGGCACCGCCACCCCTGTGGTTAAGGACCAGTACTACAACATGAGGGAGCAGGTCGAGCCTCATTATCATGTTGTTGAGAAGGCGGTCAAAGCTATGGAGATGGCCGGAATCAAACCGAAAATCCAGCCAATCCGCGGAGGAACCGACGGCGCCAACCTGAGTTTCAAGGGTCTCCCTTGCCCTAATATATTCGCAGGGGGACTGAACTTCCACGGCAAAATGGAATTCGTCCCCCTGGAATCGATGGAGAAGGCGTCAGAGGTGATTTTGAATATTATCACTCTCTACGCCGGCGAGTGATCTTATTTGATCACTCCGAGTTCTTTACCCACCTTGATAAAGGCAGCGATGGCTTTGTCAAGGTGTTCTTTTTTGTGGGCAGCGGAGAGCTGGACACGGATTCTGGCCTGCCCCTTCGGGACCACAGGATAATAGAAGCCGGTCACGAATATTCCTTCCTCAGCCATCTTGGCGGCGAACTTCTGTGAAAGAGGAGCGTCGTAAAGCATAACGGCGCAAATGGCGCTCTGGGTCGGCTTGATGTCGAATCCAGCGGCCATCATAGCGTCACGGAAGTACTTGACATTCTCCTGCTGACGATCGTGGAGCTCATTGCTCTCGCTGAGCATCTTGAACATCTCGATGCCTGCGGCGACGATCATTGGAGGAAGAGAATTAGAGAAAAGATACGGCCTTGAGCGCTGGCGAAGCATGTCGATAATCTCCTTGCGTCCAGTCGTGAATCCACCCACAGTGCCGCCGAAAGCCTTTCCGAGAGTACCGGTGAATATGTCAATACGTCCATAGCAGTCGAACTGCTCGGCTACTCCACGACCGGTCTTTCCGACAACACCTGCTGAATGGCTCTCATCAACCATCACAAGCGCGTCATATTTCTCGGCAAGCTCGCAAATCTTGTCCATCGGGGCGACGTTGCCGTCCATAGAGAACACGCCGTCAGTGCAGATGATGCGGAACCTCTGGGCCTGAGCCTCTTTGAGGCAACGCTCCAGGTCTTCCATGTCGGCGTTCGCATAACGATAACGGACGGCTTTGCAGAGACGCACACCGTCGATGATGGACGCATGGTTGAGCGAGTCGGAGATGATAGCGTCTTCAGCGGTCAGCAGCGGCTCAAAGACTCCGCCGTTGGCGTCGAAACATGAGGCGTAAAGGATGGTGTCCTCAGTCTTGAAGAATTTCGAGATGGCTTCCTCAAGCTCTTTGTGGAGGTCCTGAGTGCCACAGATGAAGCGCACGGAGCTCATTCCAAAGCCCCTCTCATCCATCGCTTTCTTGGCGGCCTCGATAAGTCTCGGGGAATCAGCCAAGCCAAGATAGTTATTGGCGCAGAAGTTAAGCGCCTTGCTGCCGTCCTGGAGAGTAATCTCGGCGGATTGGGCAGAAGCGATGTTCCTTTCGTTTTTGTACAGGCCGGCTTCCTGGATGGAGGCGAGCTCTGCTTTCAAATGATCTTGAAATTTGCCGTACATGGTTATAAATGTTAAATTAGTTTCGTGTTTACGTGAAATTAATGTAAATTTGCGATGCTAATTTAGCGATTTATTCATTAAAGACAATGAAAAATGTACTTGTGATCGGGTCAACCGGACAGATAGGCTCCGAGCTGACAATGAAAATCAGGAAACTGATCCCTGAAGGTAATGTTGTGGCCGGGTATATCAAGGGTGCTGAGCCTAAGGGAATCCTCCTCGAAAGCGGTCCTGCCGCTGAAGCGGATGTCTGTAATGGTGAGCAACTTCTGGAGATAGTCAAGAAGTACAAGATTGACACGATCTACAATCTTGCCGCCCTCCTTTCAGCTGTCGCCGAGAAGAAACCCCAACTGGCCTGGCACATCCAGATTGATGGTCTGATGAATATCCTCGAGATCGCGAGGGATAACGGTTGCGCTGTTTTCACGCCCTCCTCCATCGGATCTTTCGGACCCGAGACCCCACGCAAGAACACCCCCCAGGACACGATTCAGAGGCCCCGTTCCATGTACGGCTGCACAAAGGTAGCCACCGAATTGCTGAGCGACTACTATTTCCATAAATACGGGGTTGACACCCGTTCGGTCCGTTTCCCGGGACTGATCTCGAATGTGACACTTCCCGGTGGCGGAACCACCGACTACGCTGTCGAGATTTATTATGCCGCGGTAAAGGGAGAGGAGTTCGTCTGCCCTATAGCCCCCGGGACCTTTATGGACATGATGTACATGCCTGACGCTCTGAAGGCCGCGGTCGACATCATGAACGCTGACCCTTCAAGGCTTGTCCACCGCAATTCCTTCAATATCGCTTCGATGAGCTTTGACCCTGAGATTCTCAAGGCCAAGATCACCGAGCATATTCCCGGATTCAAGATGCGTTACGAGGTTGATCCTGTCCGCCAGGCGATCGCCGACTCATGGCCGGACAAGATGGACGACAGCTGCGCCCGCGAGGAGTGGGACTGGACTCCGTCCTATGACCTCGAGGGCATGACTGTCGACATGATTGACGCTCTGAAGAAAAAGCTTGTTTAATCGTACCAGAGCATCGAGGCAGGGAGTTGCTCCACCTCTATGCCAGGACCGATAAGGCCGACTTCCACGTTTTCGCCACCATAGTTCTCGAAATAAGGGATCTCAAGGCGATGGAAGCCGGCTTTAAGCTCTAACCACGCCTCGGCGTATCCGCCTCCATCCCTATCCAAGTCGAACAATAGTTTCCCGTCAAGGAACAGCTTCGAACCGTCATCGGAAGCAAGTGACAACTGGTACAGGCCAGTCTTCTCTATCTTCATCAAAGTGTTGAAATTGAAGCCGAAATGGTCTTCCTGGCGTTTGGCCGAAGTCGAGAAGAACGGGATGGTTCCTTGAGCCACGACAGGGCTCGCCAAAGCTTCCCCGACACTCATGAACGGGCCTTCATGGTAGGTGTAGCGTATTCCATGCCCCCTAGGGGTGGCTTCGACAGCCTCGAAACTGGCGGAGGCTTCAGGAGTCTCGGGAGCCTTATAGTACGTGGGGTCGAAGGGCTCGCATTTGACCCCATTGTCAGGAGTGAAGTCTACTCCCAACAGATCAGCTATAGTGGCCGCCACCTGCTTCGTGTAGAACGGGCCATTATCGGAAGTCTCACCAAGAGCAGGAATGCCTTTCCCAAGAGCCATTACCCAAGTCTGGTTCGCTCCCCTGACATCAGCGCCATGGGAAGTGAACTTCTCACCACGGCCACGGCCATGGTCAGTAGTCAGCAGGTAGGTGGTCTTACCCCTATAGAATGGATCCGCCTCACAGGTCTCGATGATATCCTTAATAAACGAGTCGGTGTGGGTCACAATGTGGAGATATTTGTCATATTGGCCGCCATGGCCCCACTCATCGGTCTCGCCGAAAGAGATGAAGAAAAGCTTCGGATGATCGTTTCGGATGGTCTCGATCGCATATGCGTATGTCATACCATCGGGGCGCTCGTCACCACCCTTACCCCAGATGCTCTCCTGAAGGAGATCCAAAGCCTTTAAGGTCGGGCTGGGATTAGGCGACACATTTGGCTCAAATGCTGTGCTCCCGGGGAAGCCGCCTTTGTCATTGTTGACCGCGAAACGGATTGACGACCAGGAACCGTAGACCATCACATGACCTTTATACCTTGGATCTTGGTTGACCACCTCCATTACACTTGTATTGGGATTAGGCACGGGGTCATTGCTTTCAACCCTTTCGTCATCAGCCCATCCGCAGAACATCTCACTGTAGCCGGGGTATGAAAAAGACTTGTTGTTTGAGACCTGCATCAGGCTATTCTTATAACGGTTGCCAAGGAGATACCCGTGAGATGCTATATGACTCCAGGTGTATGGCATCAAAACCTGGCGACGGGCCTCCGGGGTCGCTCTCCAATATTCGGCTCGCAATGCATCAGGGTCACGAGAGAAGCTAGGATCAGAAATAAGAACAGAGTCGGCTCCGGTGAATACCTCCTGCCAGCGCAATCCATCAAACGTTATCACAATCACCTTCGGGTCGTTGTCGACCTTGGCGCACGAAACCAGAAGGGCACAAATGCCCAATGACAACAATAGTATTTTCTTCATAATCATGGGTTAACTAATCGTAATAAAGCATCGAGGCGGGAATCTCGTCATAACCCAACCCATTTCCTGACAGGCCGATCTCAAGATCCTGTCCCTCAGTGTCGTCGAAATAAAGGACACGGAGACGGTGGAAACCGGCGTCAATGGCCGCGGCTACCTCGACGATATTGACACTGTGGCTGCCATCATTATCAATGATCAGTTGGCCATCAAGATACACCTTCGTTCCGTCGTCTGATGCGACAGATATCGTGTAACGACCCGGAGCGGGAATCTTCAAGAGGGTGTTGTACTCGTAACCGAAATGATCAGCCGCCTTCGCTCCATCAATGGAGAGGTCGGGCATCACTCCGCTATCCAGGACCTTCGCCTTGGCCAACTCATCGACACTCAGGAACGGTCCCTCGAAGTACTTGTAACGCACTCCGGAGCCCTTAGGAACAGCCTTAATCTCATGGAAATAACCAATATCCTTTATTCCCAGGTCCTCCGGGATAGGCTCACCTTTGTATTCGGGATCCACGGGCGGTTGTTTCTCCCCGTTGCTTGGAGTAAAGTCAATACCGAGGATTTCGGCGATAGTGGCAGCAAACTGCTTGGTATAGAACGGACCGTTGCCGGAGGTCTCTCCGAGACGCTTCGCACCTTTTCCGAACATCATCATCCAGGTGTTCTCAGAGCCCTTGGTGCCGGTGCTGTGGCTTGTGAAAGCGCTCTTGTTTCCCCTGCCATGATCAGTTGTCATTAAATAGGTGGTTTTTCCTTTGTAGAAGGGATCGCTCTCGCAATATTCCACTATCCTGCGGATCATCTCATCCGTATTATGAGCGGCGTCAAGATAGAAATCATACTTTTCCGCATGAGCCCACTCGTCAGTGTCGCCAAATCCGATGAAGATAACTTTAGGATGGTCTTTCTTGATAGTCTCCAAAGCATAGGCATAGGTAAAAGCGTCAAAACGCTCTTCTCCCCAGTAATGAGGCATCACATCCTGCATATCGTTGATCAGTTCCAGCGCCGGAGTCTTGGACGATGCGATATCCGGCTCATAGGCCGCGCTTCCAGGGAAACCTCCCCTCTCGTTGTTGACAGCGTAGCGGATTGATTCCCAGGAGGCATATACCATCACAGAACCCTTATAACGAGGATCAGCATTGGCCACCTCGAGGACACTAACATTGGGATTCGGAACAGGATTATTGCTGTTTACCCTTTCGTCATCAGCCCAGCCGCAGAACATCTCGCTATAGCCCGGGTAAGAGAAACTCATGCCGTTCGAAACCTGGAACTGACTACCTTTCAAGCGATTGCCAAGCATGTAACCATTGGACTCCACATAACTCCAAGTAAAGGGCATAAGAGCCTGGCGACGCTCCTCAGGAGTCGCTCTCCAATACTTGGTCTTGAGAGCCTGAGGATTGTCAACATACTTGGGATTACCTACCAAACTGGAATCGGCTCCTGTAAAAACTTCCTGCCAACGCAACCCGTCATAGGTCATGATCACCAATCTCGGATCATTATCACCGCATGATGAAAGGATAGCGGCAAGCGCAAGCAAAAATGGGAAAAGAACTTTATTCATGATATACTTAAACAGTAATTGTGTCAGCGAATTCACCCGGGGTCATCCCGGTGAGCTTCTTGAAACTTCTGGCTATTATCTTGTAGTCCACATTAAGCATGTCCGCGGCAGCGAGAGGAGGATTGCCGTTGACTATCAAGTCTTTCATCTTCTCGACGCGGACTTTTATGATATACTGGTAGATAGAAGTGCCCATCTCCCTGCGGAAAGTGCTCTCCAGCAAGCGTCTGGACATCGGAACCAGAGCTACGACGTCATCCACGGAGACACGCTCTGTCACATTGTTGTTAATGTAATGGAGGATCCTTGAAATGAACGGATTAGGGTGAAGGACAGCATCTGTGGAGCGTCTGGTGGTGACGAATGTCGGTTTCACCGTGATATCCTGGATGGTCTTAACCCTCTGCTCGACAGGTAGGGCAAGAAGCTCATCTATGAACTTGGCTGTGTTATAGCCGGCCTCCTCAGTGTCCTGGTTCAGGGAAGAAAGCTGCGGCGAGCACATCTGGCAAAGGAACTCGTCATTATCGATTCCAAGCACCATTATGTCATCAGGAATGCGCATGTCATCCCGACCGCTCAATCTGGCCGCCTCGATTATATAAAACGCCCTATTGTCATCACAGGTCAGAACCGCGGCCGGTTTAGGAAGATCGCTAAGCCAGTCCTCCAGCTCCTCAAGATCGTACCACCAAGTGGCACTGATATCACGATTCTCAAAAATAGAAATCGTGGCGTCCTGCACCCTTGATTGGATCTCGGCGATAAAACTGTCTCTCCTCTCATCAGACCAGACCATCCCTTTCAAGCCAAAGAAGCCGAAATTGCGGACCCTCTTCTTGATAAGATAGTCAGCGCATATACGCCCAGAAGAGGCATAATCACCACTTATATTGCTGATTGTCGAGAACTTCTGCTGATAATCCTGGGCAATCGCTATGATTCCGTGACGCCCGAAAGCGTCCACGTCGTCATTAGGGAGGAACTGGCCGATGATCGCATCGGCATTCCAATCCTCCGCGAATTTGACAACCTCATCCATACGCCCGTTATCCCTGAGTGAAAGGGGCATCTTGCAGACCACCCAAGGATCATGGTCGTGAGAATAGCGCATAATGCCTTTCAGCAACTTATTCGCATATGATTCGGAGAAATCCGTCATCAAAATGAGCCTGGCCATAATAATCTAAATTAGGTCTATAAAACGGTTTATATGCGCAAATATAGTAAAAAACCGAATCAATGCAACAATTTTTATACACCAACCTACCGATTTTGCGAAATATCTCAGCCAAAAGAATCTCATCAATATGCGGCTATCGCTTTTCTGAAACGTCCTTCCACATCAGAGAGCAAATATAGACCGTCAGCATTGGGTTTCAAGCCTTTAAGGCATATCTGGTAACGTACTGGAGGATTGTCCAGTCCAAGCATAGGCATCTCCCTCAAATTGGAAGGCGACTCATAAGTCAGGAACAATTCAGCGTAACGCTTTCCATCCTTGCCATCCCAAATGGCGACAACCAGTTTGGAACCGATAGGAGTCTTTCGCTCAATGGCTTCCGGAAGCAGATAATCCTCGGACTCCAAAGCGGCTAACACGCTGCAGATATTGGAGTCGTGACCGCATAGGAAACTGAACTTGCGACCAGGCGTCTCCATCTCGGACAGCATGGTTTCCAAAAGCGGATGAGCCACATTGGTGGCGACAATGGGAGCGGCGAAAAGCACATCTCCGTACCAGTCTTTGATTTCAGCGATCTTGGCCCATGCGTCAAGTGATATGTCATGGCCGAAAGCGGCCTTCAATTCAGAAGGCTCCTCGTAATATTGGAGAACCAAGGCGTCAGAAGCCGAGTTGGCCATCTTGAACCCACCAGTCATAGAAGGCTCCTTATGCTCGTTGAATGTTATCTTCAAGTCGTCCGTACGGAATCTGACCGTATCATTCTCCGCTGCAGGTGATTGCTTGATATCCAACACGTTCTCAAGCACTTTGAAGTTTGGAGCCATCTTTGAGGCGACGTCCTCAAGAGTTTTTCCCCCACCCAATCCGATAATCTGGCGGATCGCCTCGGAGCGGAACTCATCAGTCACGTTGGTGATCTGCGGGTTGAACACCGGATCCATAGTGCCCAGAGGATAGTGATGCTCAATCTTCACATTCGCTATCGGCAGCATGCCACTCGAGAAATACTGCGCCGTAGCTATAGTCCTTTGCATCGAGTTGGCATAGAAACGCGTCGCACCTTCTGCCGGGACCTCATTCTCCATCATCAGGCCCTCACTTATAAGCCACCTGCGGAAGAACTGTCCCATCCTGGTCTCCAAGGCGCCACCCTTCAAGGATAGTTCTCCTGGGGCGGATGTCCAGTCGAACCATTTATGAGGGGTAATCCTTGAAGTGACAGAACCCTTGCCCGACAAGGGCGAACGGATATTATGGCGACTTAAAGCCACGACCTGGCCTAATGAATATTTCTCCTTGAATGCCTTAGGGCGGTCAGTCCAAGAAGAAGCGGCCGTCTTTGGACTGGACAAATCCGTCCTCTGGATCCGGAACTTGTAGGAATATGTCTCACCGGGCTTGATCTTGTACTGAGGAAGGGTGGTAGGACCGCAACTGCCGTTGCCGAGGCCATCCATATAACAGTCCAGATTCAGGACGACATCAGGGCGACGCACCTTGTCCAGATCATGGAAGTACCTGGCTCTGAATATATCCTCGTCTGTAAAATGCTGCGCGGAGAACTCAAAGGAACCCGCGGCGGAGAAGCGGACCGCGACCCCGTCGGCGGAAGTGAACGTGACCCATCTCGTGTCAGTCCTCTGCCCCATCGTCTGGGTGCGGGCGTATGGCTCCACCATATCGGAAACAGTTGACCTGTAAGTTCCAAGGAAGGCGGCGTCTTCCCTGTCTCTATAATTCTCCATAGGACCCCGGCCATACCAAGAAACCTCCTCAAAAGATGAATCCAAGAACATGCGGAGCCCCAGCCTGTGAAGATCGAATCCTTCTCCAGGGTGGAAACTGGCGCTTACATCGACATATCCGTCAGGCGAAACTTCATAAGTCACTGAATAAGGCACAACTGTCTTTCCCACAGTAGCTTCCATATCCGTATCCACACGTAATACTCCCTCAACCGGGGTGGATTTGAAACTTACAAGCTTACAAGTCGTTGTCAGCGGATCGTGGAACTGCACCCCGGTAAACCGCGCGGCGTCATTGCTGATGAATCTGTAGCCATTGAAAAGCGGCTGACCCTGCAAATGAAGAATCTCTTTCCCTTCAAGCTGAAGACTTTGTAGCACTCCCTCAAGTTTGTCGAACCTCACGGATATCTTGTCATTCGAGGCGCAAAGGAAACGGTTCTCCTCCGTGTAAACCTTTAGAGGAGATGCTCCATCTGAGGCCTCTGCCTTGAAGACGGCCGGTTCCTCGCGGATCACAAACTCCTCAGACGCGACCACATGACCGGCATCCGCCCAACGAGTGGCTTCACGAAGACTTACCTCAACCTGCAAGACAATTTCAGCCTCATTATTTGCCAGAACCGCTTTATCCACAGGAATTTCCACCTGGCAGGAATTCCACGGGGCAGTGTCTGGCAGGCCGACTGCGCCGGAAGCCACCTCAACACCATTATGGAGGGCCTTGTAATGGAGATCCATCTGGCTGAGGTTGTAGGTGGTGTAGCGGTTCTCGAGATGTATCACACACGGGCCATGAGCCTGTCGAAGGGCCGGTCCGGAAATCTTTATGTACTGATAAACCTTCTTGACCTGGAGAAGCTTAGCGGTAACGCGTCGGTCTGCCGTGATTATACCGTTGAGACAGAAGTCGTTGTCATTAGGCACATCTCCGAAGGAACCTCCGAAATAGATATTGCCGTTATTCTCGCCGAACCTGGTTATTCCCTGATCCACCCAGTCCCAGATGCAAGCACCGATCATCCTCTCGGACTTGTTCTCGATATAGTCCCAGTACTCGGCCAAATTACCGATGGCATTACCCATAGCGTGGGCATATTCGCAGAGGAAATAAGGCCTTGCGGAACCGTTCCTGTCAGTTCTCTCCATGCCATCCAACGACGGATACATCTGGGAATCGAAGTCAGCCACACTGTTCATTCCCTCATAGTGGATCGGACGGTCGTCCAACCGACGGACAGCATCCCTTTCCGCCACGATATTCGGGCCACCTCCAGACTCGTTCCCGAGAGACCAGAAAATGACAGAAGGATGAAGCCGGTCACGCCTGACCATCCTCTCAGCCCTATCCACAAAAGCACCTTCCCATGAGGGTGTCTTGGTTATATTGTGGTTCCCATGGCACTCCTGATCCGCCTCATCGACGATGTAAAGGCCATAATAGTCGTACATGGCGTACATCTTCGGATCGTTCGGATAGTGGCTTGTACGCACCGTGTTGATGTTGTGGCGCTTCATCAGAAGGACGTCTTTCAGCATTGTCTCGACGGGCACAGCCTTGCCATGAATAGGATCGATGTCATGACGGTCGGTTCCCTTGAGATAAGTGAGGACTCCGTTGATATACAACTTGTTATTCTTGAACTCAACCTTGCGGAAACCGTGGCGCTGGAAGGTGCATTCAAGGGTATTTCCCTCTTTGTCAAGAAGTTCCATCTTGACAGTATAGAGATATGGATCCTCGGCAGACCAGAGGTGCGGCTTCTCCACAACAATCCTCGACGCTTCTGTTTTCAGTTCTTTTCCGGATGAGACAGTCTGTAACCCGGACTCCGCTGAACCTATCACCTTTCCGTCCTCGTCCAATAATGTGGATATCAACTTCGCGGCCGCTGTCTTTCCGTTGTTGCGAAGCAAAGCGGAGGCGTCGAGCGTGGCGGACGTCAAATCCTCATTGAAACCGCTCTTGAGATCCAGGTCTGACAGATGCATTTTCGGCCGCGCGATAAGATAGACATCCCTATGAATACCCGCCAGGCGGAACATGTCCTGATCCTCCAAGTAACTGCCGTCACTCCACTTGTAGACTTCCACCGCGACAACATTGCGGCCCTTTACGACATATTTTGTGATGTCAAACTCGGAATCGTTATTGGCTCCTTGGCTATAACCCACATTCTTGCCATTAACCCAGACATAAAAGGCTGAATACACCCCATCAAAATGGAGGAATATCTCCTTGCCGGACCAATCGGACGGAAGGGTGAAATCCCTGCGGTATGATCCTGTGGGATTAGGTTCCGTCACTGTCGTGTAGCCACGCTGAGACTGGATGAAAGGAGGATTGTTATAAAAAGGGTATGTGGCATTTGAATATAACGGAGTACCGTAGCCTTGCATCTCCCAGTTAGAAGGAACATCGATCTCATCCCATGAAGAAACGCTATACCCAGGAGCATGGAATCCGACCGGACGGTCTTTGGGATCAGCCACCCAGTTGAATTTCCATTTCCCATTTAGGAGCATATACCTTGAAGACTTCGACCGAACCCAAGGCTTCATGTAAGCAGGGTCGGAGATCATCTCCGCATCCGAGGCGTATGGAATAAAGGTGATATGTCCAGGTAACTTATTGATAGCGAATACCTTCTCATTCTCCCAATCATTCTTCGAGGCTGTTTTGGGAAGCACGAAGTCAGCTTTGACATCCGACTCGCGGATAAACCAGCGCTGAAGGCTGCTATTCTCATCCGGAGAGACTTGAACAACCTCATCCTCAGGCATTCCAGGCTTCAAAAGAGCCAATGCTTTGCCGCTGGAAACACTCGTAAGCGAGAATGAGCCATCTTTCCATGAAGAGATCACCCAATGCTGGTTCGTATTGCTCTTGTCATCCGGCCACTGTATGACGGGATGACCATCACCAGCGCCTCCCCCGTCATTATCCAAACCCTGGTATGAATATGCGTTCACGAGAAGATAGGTGTCGCCTCCTAGAAACCTGATCTGCCATGCCTGGCTGGCGCTCCCTATTATAGGAGCAGCGAGGAACATGTGGGTCTCCGCATCTATACTCTCCTTATTATCAATGACATAACCTTCCGGAGTAGCTATAGTGTACACCTTTCGGGGATCAAACTTCTGAGCGGCGGCGATAACTGTGACCGTCACCAACAAAAACGACAAGACAAGCTTTTTCATTTTCATCGAATAGGAGTGAATAACCTGGAGGCAGGAAGATTGCCGTTAAAACCATCCGGAGCGGCAAGATGAATATCCAGCTGTTGTCCTTCGCAATCCTCGAAATACTTGAGAATCAAGCGATGGAATCCCTTTTCCAGATTGACGAAAGCGAATCCGGTCTGAGCGGAATGGGAACCATCGATGTTAATCACCTCAGCCCCGTCAATCTCCAATACAGTGCCGTCATCGCTCACAATCTTGAACTGGTGGATACCATCCTGCACAGCCTTGAACCAACAATCGAAAACATAGCCGAAATGGTCGTTTTTAGGGTCAGTGTCAATATTGATCCAAGGCATCAATCCCTTATCCGTCACCTTTCCCTTTCTGAGCATCTCGGAAGTGGACATAAATGGTCCCTCATACTTCTTGAAAGAGACTCCTTGGGTGGTATAGCTCACTTCGGTGGCGGGAAACACAAGAGACTTCTTCATAGCCTCCGAAAGTTTGTCGTATTTCTCCAGCAATCTTGTGGCGGACATAACACCTCCGGACCACTCGCCCTCCGCCATACGGTCAATTCCCTCTCTTTCAATCACTTTCCTGACTATCACATCCGCTCCTTCCTGTAAGCCGATAACGGGATTCTTCTCCATAAGCAAGAAACAAAGCGGCATTTCAGCAGTCTCGACCCTGTCATACAGAGCCTGGTCAGATGCAACAGCTTCCTTTGCCGCGGCGAATATCTGCCTGCCCTTGGAGATGAACTCGTCGGTGTACATAGGGTCAGATGCATCGATATAGCAGTCGGAGTGGATCCCCGGCCGGCGGAGTACGCTATCTTCCAACTCGAGATATTCCCGGATAAAGGGTCCGGCGGCACCATAATAACCATCAGTAAAGTCATTTATCAAGGCGTCAACGTCAGCGTCCGGGTTCCACATCAGCTTGGCTAGCAGCCAGGAGCGCATCTCCCTCAACTCACATGAAACCGTCTGGTAATCACCTTCTTCCAATATTCCAATGGCGTTGTTGTCACGGAAGTCCTTGATATGCGAAGCCATCGTCTTCCAGTTGGCGACAGGAAGGCAATACTGGGCGAAATCAGTCACATAGTCCCAAATGTAAAGATGCGGAGCGATAGAGGACCAATCCCGCAAGTCCTTGAGGAAGTCCACATTGAGTTCGCAGTCGTCATAGTCATGGAACATGCAGCACTCAATACTGCAGAGACGGATCACAACATTATCCCTTGGGACTATATTCTTCGGGGCGTGACGAGTGTATTGGTATGCGAAAGTTCCGATGAACTTGTCCGGGAACTCATCCTTGACCGCATCAGCGACCTGGTTCACGAACCACACCATGAGGCCGGACTGGCCGCCATACTTCTCGGCCAGAGCGGTGCACTCGTCGCATTGGCAGAAGTCACGATTGTCGTTCTGCTCCACGGAATAAATCAGGAAATCCGGATTATCACGCATCACCTTCTTGATCTTATCTATGCAAAGATCAAGTACTTCCGGATTAGAGAGACACAGTTGGGCGTAGCTTGAGAGGCGTTTCCCGTCCCTCAAAGAGAAATATTCCGGATGGGTGGAATAATACTCAGCCGGGGAAATAAGGTAGCCCATGGCATGGACTCCCCAATAACCCTCGGCGGTCCCGGGGATGGTCTCGCCAGGATTCTTGCCAGGAAGACGCACGAAATTATTCCTTGTCCTCGCTGAGAAAACGGGGTTACTCCGCACATCCAGAACACAGTTGTCGCGGATTATTATCCCCGGTTCCTCATGCCTGTCCAGCTTTCCGAAACTCCACGCATCCTTGTGGGGAGCGAGGCTTACCTTGCTGGAATACCACCTGCAGCCGAGTTCTTCCTCCAGGAAAGAATACACGGCGTAAAGAGTCCCACGCAAGGATCCACCCCAGAAAAGAATATCCCCACCGACGCTTCTCAAAGTGAAAGAATCATCCCTGTCTTCCGGCTTGACAGCCCCTGGAACCAATTCGGAGACCAGCTGGTTAAAGCCCACAACCAGCCTCTTGCCTCGGACTCCACCGGACAGATCCGCGATTGGCAGATCTGTCCCGGAGACCTCTTTAATCCAGTATCTCAGCTCTTCAGCCGCATATCGTTCCGACTCGGTGGCGTCTGGAGAAAGGATTATAGTATAATCAGATTTACCGTCCTTGAATAACTCGTGGTTCCCGCAAGACGGGAGTACAAGCGCTATAAGCGCCAGGATAAGCACACTCAATCTCCTCATAGCTTCTTCGCCTCGTACTAGTATAATCAATTGGTTTTTATGATGATAGTTGGATCAAGAGGATAACGTCCGAAGTCTTTGCCATAGATGGCCAGGCCTCCATCAAGGTCCTCGGCGGGAACCGTGAAACGGAGAGTGGCCTTCTTTGTCTTCAGTATTTCCTGATATGGCAGGTTGGTAAGAGGAATATCAATTTTCACAAGCTCACCATAAGAGCCGCCCTCACGCATTTCGCGTACAGCCGGCTGGGCGCCCCATGAGAGGATACCACGGTGGTCAGCGGGATCATCGGCAAGGTCATGCTTTGCTATAACTTTCCCATTGACAGAAACTTCCAGCTTCGAAGGCCAGAGGGTGGTGTCAGTCATGGCATAGGAGTTAAGGGATTTGCAGTGGTCAAACGTACCCTTTCCGAGCATGTAATCACCCTCGATCTCATTTCCTTCCTTATCCTTTCCGAACTTCTGCTTGGCGGAAGCCTCGAACAACAAGGAGGCTGAACGGACACTCTCAAGATCGAGATCCTTCGGGAGGTCTATGGTGTACTCGAAATATCCGTGGCCGAAACCGTTCTCTTTGAGTCCCTTATAGATTGTCGACTGGCCATTTGACCATTCGGCGGCAGTGTAAGAGGCCGGAGCGAAGGTCAGAACACGAACGCCTTCCTTGGCAGGAGACTTCCCGTCCTTCACCCTGAAGGTTGTGAAGTTATGATGCAAAACCTCACCCTTGTCGTTCTTCAAGACCATTCTGAGCCAATACAGACCGGTCTCCTGAGGGACAGTGACTTTCTGGCTGGCGACCGGTTTGCTGAGCCAAGGCTCAAATGCCACAGGGATAGACTGCTTCTCATATTCCTTGAACTCACCGAGGCTGTTGTAGCCAACCAATTCTGTCTCTAGAGCGAGCTTTCCGGGATCAATGTCAGTCATGAATGACCCGTAGAATGAGAGCTGAGCCTCCTCGCCAGCTTTGTTGGCCGTCCAGAGATATTTCATGGGTGAAATGTAATACTTGCTCTGGAAGTCAGCCATTGTCATTCCAGGCACCAGGTCATCAAGACCATCAATCTTCGGGGAACGGTCGTACTGGACATATCCGTTCCACTCGTTTATGACATCGTGATGCTCGGTGTAGAGCCATCCGGCGCACTTGGGATAGCGGCGGAAAGCGTCGACCATGATGTGATAGTCCCAAGTGAAGTCGCAGTCACCGGCGCTACCCTGGTATCCCCACACATCACCACACTCACTGTTGATCATAGGAGCGTCAGTCTGGACATTGTCACCAATGAAGTTGAAATGGCTCCCGGGGAAGGTGTTGTCGCAATAGTACTTGATCTCCCTTTCCCAATCCCATCCGGGCTTATATGAATGCCATGAGTTGATGTCCGTCTCGACATGGTCCTGGTTGCAGGCGCTCTGGTCCTCAACCAAACGGCTGGGATCCAAACTCTTGGTAAGGTGATACATTGAGCGCACCCAGTCCTGGGCGTCTTTGGTGTACACATGATCCGCGTCAAAGAGGCCCCAAGTCTCATTGAAATTGACCCATGCGAATATCGAAGGGTGGTTGTAGTCCCTCTCAACCTGGGCCCTCAGGCAGTTCTCCCAGTCTTCCCTGGCCTCAGGGACAGGCTCACCCCAGAAGTTAGGAGTGTCAGCCATGATGAGGAGACCAAGTTTGTCAGCCCAATAGAGTTTGCGAGGCACCTCAACTTTTATGTGAATACGGTTACCATTAAGGCCCAACTTCTTGGAAATCAAGATCTCATTCTTCATGAACTCATCACTGGGGAATGTGTAATAACCTTCCGGATGATAGCTCTGGTCAAGGCAAAGCTGGAGATAGATAGGCTTATTGTTGAGAGCCACATATTTGAAATCAGACCCCGGGAAGTTCACCACACCGATTTTCCTCTGGCCGAAATATGACTCAACCTTGTCTCCGCCACTGATGGAAGCGGTCACCTCATAAAGGAACGGGTCATCAATATCCCAGAGATGTTGGTCCTTGATTGGAATTGTGAAAGAAGCCTTGTCCTGACCGCCGATTTCACCGGTAAAAGAATCCTGACCGCCAGTCTTGAACACGAGATTGAATTTCTCCCCCTGGGCGGCCTGGGACGCGAGGACCACATCAACCTTAACATTAGACGCGTCAATATCCGGAGTGAAGTGGAGAGACTTGATATAGTTCTCCGCTCTAGCTTCCAGATATACCGTCTGCCATATTCCACGGGCATTTCCATAACCCTGCTTGCCGTAAAGATGGGCATCGCTTGCGGTGTCGTCAGCCTTGATGACTATCTTCTGGGGCTCACCGAACTTGACTTCCTGAAGCTCGCACTCGAAGGGGACATAACCTCCTTGATGGCGACAGGCTTCCTTGCCGTCAAACCAGACTTGGGTGTCCCAATCGGATGCTCCGACCACCAGGAATACCCTCTTGCCTTTCCATGACTTCGGGATTGTCACTTCCCTGCCGTACCAGCCGATATCACCCTTATCCTCAACCTCGGAGAGTTTTGATCCCCAAGGGAAAGGGACCATGATCTTCTGGTCCATGGCAGTGAAGCCCTCACCGGCCAAGACCTTAGAGGCGGCAGCCTCATCAAAAGTGAAAGCCCAATGGCCATTGAGGTTAATCCATTCCGCACGTTCGAAGTCCGGACGGGGATGTTCTGAAAGAGGAATGGATTCGGATGTCTTTTCACCCGAACAAGCGCCAAGAAGCAAAAGGCAGAAGGCGCAAAGAACAACAGATAACTTATTCATAAACTATTGGATTATAATTATTTCACTCGTTTAATCCCCTTAGGGAGCTTTATCTCTGAAGCCACTGTCCCGTCGGCTTTCTTCTCATGCCTGACCGAGATTACCCCGTAAGGCGTGGGGAAAGTTCCCTCGGCCCATTCGAGGTTACCCAGATGGGGCTCAATCCTGACTTCCTTAAAGCCGATTCCGACAGGCTCTATACCAAGCACATTGCGGCTCAACCAAGTGGTTGGACCTGATGCCCATCCGTGGCAGAAACTGTGGCGCAGACCGACATAGCACCAGGCGCCACCGTCCGCATGTATGTCAAACTTGCCCTCCGGAACCACCTCATCTATCCTGGCGGCGTTTTCACCATCCTTGTAGTTGAAATCCTCCCAGAAAGTAGTGGCTCCAAGGTCAATCATCCTGCCCCAATATTTGGATATCAACTCTATAGCCTCCGAGTAGCATCCTCCTTTCGCCAGAGCTTCCAGCAGATAGTAGCCCATGAAGGAAGTGAACTTCTCAGGACCATTGGCGAGAATGATGTCCGACGCCTCTCCCGCATCCATCATATCCTCTATAGCCAGCAACGCGGCGGCCTGGCTGTTGCCTACATGGTCCGGGACATATTCACGCATAGCTTTGGCGGTCTGGGCGCACCTCTCAGTAAGAGATCCTTCCCCAAGCAAACGGCTCATCTCAGCCCCGGCCTCAAGCGCTCGCACCGTGAGGGCCTGAAGACCGGCATGGATAACATCCGGCTGGTCATTTGAAGGCCAGTCGATGAAACGTCCGTCCTGATAAGCCTCCTTGGAGCCTCGCACATTGGAAATCACATTATCCAAGAGCTTGGCCAAATACTCTTTTTGTTCCTGCAGATAATCCATATCCCCATACCACTGGTAAAGATGGTGCTGGATGATTATCCACCACAATGAATATGAGCAGATTCCATTCATCCAAGATGTGGGCTCCGTCTTGTCCCGCACATAGTCCAGACTCTTCCGGACGACCTCATGGTTCCCGAATACAGTTCCGACTGTCATCACCTCCGGATGCATGTCCCCTATCCACACCAAGCGGTCTCTCTTGATGCCGTCCCAAAGATATTCCTGCATATTGAGATGGACCGTGTAGGCTCCGGTCTGCCAGATTTGGCTCAAGCGCTCGTCGCTGCACCGGAATGACCCAAGATATGGGATGTCCCTGTATTTTGATATTGCCTGGACAGCCACAATATCGATCTCATCATCGTCCCCAAGATAGTCGAGCCTGGCGAAACGGAAACCGCTGTTGCCATATTCAGCCACTCCGAGCCAAGGGACAGATATCTCGAAATCCCTGACGGAATGGTCATTGGTGGCGGTGGACTCTTCCTCTCTCACATCGCTGAGAGCTTCACTTACCGATTCCCCAAGACATAGGCGGAATCTGGCGGGAGCCTTGTCACCTGACAAGGAACGAACTATCTGAATACCTCCCTGAATCTCTTTCCCGAAGTCCAGCAAAACCGATCCACCGGGGGCGAAACTGACAACATCCGGCTCATCAGTCGAGACTTGTCCCACATAAGGCTTCATAAACAATTCAGCATTCGATACGAGACCTTTGGTCAAGACCACCCTTGTAGGTGTGAGGTACTCTGTCACAAACTCTGATCCGGAAGCCGGAGTCACTTGCTCATGATTACCGCAAGCCGAGAAAAGAATGGCGGAAAAGAGCGTTATCGCTATTCCTAGATGCTTTGACATATTCAGTTCCAGTGTAATTAGCCTTTAAATATAAAAATTAAATCCGAGACCTATGACATGTTCAGCCGGCAGAGAGTTAAAAGCATAGTAAAGATAGTAAGCCTCAAACTCAACCTTGTCTGTGATAGTGTAGTCACAAGCCACATAATGCCTGGTTTTCTTCCATTTGTCACCCCATGTGAACACCTCGACAGCCAAATAGGGGCTGAACCGTGAGTCCGGGATAGCGTATTGGACTTTAAGTCTAGAGCGCAGGACGTCACTCTGATCGCCAGTCTCCGGAGTCCAGCCATGCTGGTAGCGCTCCCGGACCGAGACTTTCAATCCACCTTGCTTCAAAGAAGCCGTAAGGTCGGCTACCGCTTTATGGGTCAGCCAGGAAGGTTCCCTGATGAAATCATAAGCCACATCGAACTTAAGCCAGGGAAGAAGTTTCACTCCAAGAGTTGTCCTGGTGTACCAACATTCCAGACGCTTGTATTGGTAGTTGTCATGTTCGAAATAGAAGGTGGCGAATACGGGGGATTTCCCGAAGTCGTGATTGACTTCGAAGAACTCCCAGCCGCCAAAGGTATTGTCCTCGATCTCCTGAGCTTGAGCCGGCCTGGAGAGGAGTATCAAAGGCATGAAAACCAACAGCAGGACTTTTTTCATATTCTTTACTTATTCAGACCTAAGACGTATATCAGACGAAGAGGCTCCGACCATAATCTCGGGAAGTCCTTTCGGGATAATGAATTTGTCTTGGCTCTCACTCCAATAGCGAAGATCCTCACGACGAAGAGGAATAGTCACGACCTTGCTCTCTCCCTTCTTGAGATGAACTCTCTTGAAGCCTCTCAACTCCTTGATGGGAGCCTTGCCCTCGTATTCGGGAAGGCGGGTGTAAACCTGGGCCACCTCGTCACCGTCATATTTACCCGCATTCTTCAGAGTGAAAGTGACCTCCACTGTCTCGCCTTTGGGCTCAACCTTGAGATTGGAATAACGGAAGTTGGTGTAACTCAAGCCGTAACCGAAAGGATACAGGACATCGCCCTCGAAATATTTGTAAGTACGCTTTGTGATGTCGTAATCATCAAATGGCGGCAGATCCTCAATCCTGTTGTAATATGTCAGAGGAAGTCTGCCGGCAGGATTATATTTTCCGAAGAGGACATCGGCCACGGCGGTGCCGCCTTTCTCACCAGGATACCACGCATTGACGATGGCGGGAAGATTTTTGTCCTCCCACAAGATGGATAAAGAGCTTCCGGCGACAAGCACGAGAACGACATTCTTATTGACATGGTAAAGTTCCTGCAGGAACTCCTGCTGGTCGGCGGGCAAGGTGATGTAATCACGGTCCTTTCCTTCCCTCTCAATAGACTTGTTTATACCCATCACAGCAACGACCACGTCGCACTCCTTAGCGAGTTTTCCGGCATTTCCATAAAGTGAGAGCCTGTCCTGTCCGGCCACCTTGGGAGGAACCCAGCCTAGACGGGCCACGGAATAGTCACGGAGATTGTAATACTCTACCTTGACCTCATATTCTTTTCCTGCCTCTAGGCTCAAAGCGGCCTTGTCCGTACGCACCGCATGCCCTCCCCAAGCATCGATAACGAGCTTGCCGTCAACAAAAAGGCGGCAACCGTCATCAGAGGTTAGGCATAGGGTATATTCGCCTGAAATAGAGGGTCGAAGAGTTCCCGTCCAACGCACGCTCATCGGAGAATCAGGAATGAACGGGTCGGGAGCCTGGTTCGTGGGCTCGAAATTAATCCATTCATCCGTTCTGGTCTTGGGAGTCCCCTTCAATTCCGTTCCGGAATAGTACTCAGCCTTGAGACCTTCGGGGAAGAACTCAGGGGCGATGGTCTCTGTCGCATCAGCGGCTGACACCCAAGGAGCATATTTCACAGCTATCGCATTCCCGGCCGCGGCTTTTATCCCGTCGAGGATAGAGACCGGTTCAGAGGCCGGGGTTCCGCTATAGTCACCGAACTCGCAAGTCCCGGCATTAATACCCACGACAGCAAGAGACTTGATCTTGCCATTTTTCAACGGAAGGATATTATTCTGGTTCTTGAGTAGGACTATTGATTCCCTGGCCATATCCAGGGCAAGTGCCTGATGTTTCTCGGATCCAATTACTTCCGGTGAAATCTTGGTGTAAGGATTATCTTTTCCGGAATCGAAAAATCCAAGCCGCATCCTCGCTGTCAGGACCCTTCTGGCGGCACGGTCGATGTCCTCATCCTTCACCATTCCGAGCTTATAGGCCTTCTTAAGCGGCTCGATGTAATAATAGTCGCCACACTCAAGGTCAAGGCCGGAGAGAAGGCACAAGGCGGCGGCAGTCTCCTCCTTCGCGACATAATGATGGTCTTCCACAAGGGTGGAAGGGCCTCCGCAATCAGAGACAACGTAACCGTCAAAGCCCCAATCTTCCCTCAAGACCTTGGTCAGGAGCCAAGGGTTGGCTGACGAAGGAATCCCATTTATGGCATTGTAAGAGGCCATGATGGACTGGGCGTGTCCCCTTCGCACAAGTGCCTCGTAAGCCGGAAGATAATACTCCCTGAGTTGTTTCTCGGATATTATGGCATTGCACTCAAACCTGTTATGTTCCTCATTGTTGGCCGCGAAATGCTTCGGCGTGGAGACAACCTTAAGATACCTCGGATCGTCACCCTGGAGTCCCTTCACAAACGCGGTTCCCATCTCACCGGTAAGGAACGGATCCTCACCATAGGTCTCTGGAGTACGCCCCCAGCGAGGATCCCTTGCCATATTCACAGTCGGAGACCAAAAAGTGAGAAGGTCGCTGAACTGGTTAGTCTGAAGCCTTCCTTGATCAAGCTCGTTCCATCTCGCTCTCGCCTCATCGGAGATGGCTGTCGTCACTTTATATAGCAGATCCGGATCCCATGAAGACGCTAACGCTATGGCTTGGGGAAACACGGTGAAACGACCTGGGCGGACCACCCCATGAAGAGCCTCATTACCGTGGTAATATTTAGGGAATCCCATACGCTCGTTCGCGGGGGATGTCGCCCTCAACAAATCAATCTTCTCGTCCACCGTCAACCTTCCGAGCAAGTCCTCAACCCGCTGCCCTATCGGCAGACTCTCATCTTGATAAGGTAACTTCTGCGCATAGGAGGTGGAACTGATGGCAAAAAACGCCACAAAAGCCAATAAAACAAGATAGAATCTATTCATAATCAACACTTTAAACCAAAACCCAATCTTTCTCAACACAACTGACATGATGCTCCGTGATGCCTTTCTCGTCCATCCAACGGCGAGTGTCCCTAGTCTTCAGCCAATCATTATCAGGAGCCGGTTCCCAAACCCAACTTGGTGTCGGCCACAGGCACGCCCTGAAATTGATTGACTTGTAGAACTCTTCCGAGCAGCCGTTTTGGCCGTGATGGGCCATCTGGAGGTAATCACAGTCAAGGTATTCCTTATAAGCCGCAAGGGCTTTGTCTCCACATTCGACACCGGCATCTCCTAAGATGACCACACTCTTGCTGTCGTCCCAAAAACGGATGATCATCGATTGGTTGTTATAAGGATTGGTCCTGTACTCCGGATTGGAGACTCCCAGGACCATAATACCGATGCCGTCAATGTCGAATCGTTGTGTAAGGCTATGGATATCAAGAAAATCTGTGTTTCCCACGTGGTCATCAATCGCCTTATAGTACCTCCTCGCGTTGTCCGCGCTTCCGGGCTCAAGGTTAAGGAACTCGTCCGGCACACGGGAATAAACAACTTTCCCTATCGTGACCTCACCCCTGTCCTGTAAAATGGTTGCTAGAGCCTCCATGTGGTCCTCATGAGGATGGGTTATAAACCAGAGGTCAACATGGCCGCCCGCCTCCTTCAGATGGGTCCTTAGATTAGGGACATCAGAAGCGTATCCCCCATCCACCATAATAACTTTCCCTCCGGAAGTCTTCAATAGGTATGACTCCCCGATCGTGTCCGTGGCCGAGGAAATCTGGGTCAATGTGAAATGGCCGGTTTTCTTCTCCCCGAACAATTCTTTTTCCTTATCGCTCCAATCCGAGACCTTAGGAGCGCAACCTGAAATGGCGATACCCGCGGCAGCGGCCCCTGACACTTTAATAAAATCTCTTCTATCCATATCAAATCCTTTCTGTTATTTCACATAAACACGACCGCCGGGGACAGCTTTCTCCTCGGCATTTCTGCCGAGCCAAATCTCGAACCAACCTTCCTCGACACCGAATCTCATATTCTTGTCCCACATCGCGAAACTACGGTAAGGAACTTCAATCTCCACGTTCTTGCTCTCCCCTGGCTTCAAAGACACCCTCTCGAAAGCTACAAGTTCCTTCAGCGGACGCGCGACGGAAGCGATCTCGTCATGGGAATATACCTGGATCACTTCGTCTCCCTCGACCTCGCCAGTGTTGGTCACCATGACCTTGATCTTAAGCGGCTCGTCCTTACCGAGCGACTCTGGCATCTGGAAGTCACTGTAACTAAATGTCGTATAACTTAATCCATAGCCAAAGGGATATAGCGGCTTGCCGTCATTCTCAACATAACCGTAGCCTCTGCCGCTGGGCTTGATAGAATAGTAATACGGATTCTGCCCCACACTCTTCACCCAACTCATAGGAAGACGGCCTCCAGGAGTCCTCTTACCAGTCAGCACATCAGCTATAGCCCGACCGCCCTGCTCGCCTGAATACCAGGCCTCGAGAACAGCGGAAGTTCCGTCCACCCAATCAGTTATATCAATGACAGCCCCATTGTGAAGCACCACGACAACCGGCTTGCCTGTAGCTATCAGATCCCTGACCATTTTCTCTTGATCCACCTCGATACGGTTCTCCTGCTGGTCGGCTATGATGACCGCGTTCGTCTTCTCCCTTCTTGCTACCTCGTGAGCTGAGGGCATCTTGAAACTGCTGCGGTCACTTCCCTCCTCCTCGGTGATGGTGGGGAAGAAAAGAAGCACATCGCAAGATCTCGCGAGAGAGCCGACATTCTGCCCCGCATTGTTGAGAACAACTTCAGCCGATCCCTTGAAAGCCTCTTTCAGGCCCTCACAGGGTGTGACTCCGTCGCCTTTCCAACCTCCGCGGCCGCCGCTATAATCACCCACATTGAGGACATCCGCCGCAGGTCCGAATACACCGATTCTCTTTACCGAGCCGGGCCTCAACGGCAGGATTCCATCGTTCTTGAGAAGGGTCATCGCCTTGCAGGCGGCCTCATAAGCCAGCTCCCTATGTTCAGGGCTCCTGACAATAGTCGCCGCTTTTGCAGGGTCGACATAAGGTTCATCGAAAAGGCCAAGCTCGAACTTGATTCTCAGAACCCTGCGGACACTCTCGTCGAGGGTTTTCTGGCTGACTTTCCCGTCTTTAACCAATTGAAGCAGACCGTCATCAGTATTAGCCATCTGAACATCAAGGCCGTTTTCAAGACACATCGCTAGGGCATCAGCATTGGACTCGGCCATATGCTGGCTGCTGTGGACTCCCTCAACTCCGCCGTAATCAGAAATCACTATTCCCTTGAAACCCCACTCGTCCTTTAGTATATCCTTCAACAGTTTACTATTGGCACTGCAGGGGACTCCATCCACAGAGTTGTAAGCAGCCATTATACCTCGAGCGCCACCTTCCTGGACACATGCCCTGAAAGGCTCAAGATAGACTTCCCTGAGGGCTCTCCAGGACATTTGGGAGGCGAAGGAATCGTGTCCACCCTCACCGTAATTGTCAACATAATGCTTCGGGGTGGCAACAATCCCACCTTCCTCAAGGGATTTGACATAGGCTACTCCCATGCGGGAATTAAGCAAGACATCCTCGCCATAACTCTCCTGTCCGCGGCCCCACCGCTGGTCGCGGGTGATATTCACGACAGGGGCATAGACCTGACGTACTCCGACAGCCCTAAGTTCCTTAGCCACAACTTCTCCGACTTTTGAATACAGATTCTCATCAAAGGTCGCGGCCATTCCTATGCTCTGCGGGAAACAAGTCGCGTTGCCCCACTGGGCTCCGTGAAGGGCCTCTCCATTCTGGAGAACAGGTATTCCCCATCGGCTGGCCTCAATGGACTTCTTTGTGTCCTCGTTGATCCGCTCAGCGACTGTTTTGGGATCGTTGGGCAGGCCACCGTCCGGGAGGAAATGGCCCACATTACGGACGTGTCCTTTGGCATAGTCCCTCTTTTGGTAGAACTCATTCATAAACAGCAACTGGGCGCTGATCTGGGCGACTTTCTCCTCTACGCTCATCCTGCCAAGCAGATCCTCGACCCTTTTATCGACAGGAAGGTTCTTATCCTGGTATTTGAAATTTCCAGTCAAGGTGACGGGACCTGTACGAAGATCGAAAGAATGTTTGCCGGGGCCTACCTCAGTATTTGTGTTAGCCCAAGGAACATTGACCTGGGCTTTTGAACCAGCTGGAACCTCAACCTCAAGATGGCAATGGTCACTCTCGCGTTTGAAAGACACCGACACGGTCCCTTTTACAGTAGGGAACGAGAGACTGGCCTCATCAAATATATGCTTGTCAGGACTGACAGAGAACTTTGTCCAACCGGCTTCCAGAGGATAGACCCCGAACATCTTTGTCGGGAACACGGCCAGAGGGCCACCGCTCCAAGCGTGGTTGACTGATCCGCAATCCCAGTCTCCATTAATACCCACATTCCAGTTCTCGAACAAGGTATCATAGAAAGGATGATTCACCATAAACTCGTAACGCCTCTTCGTCCTCTCAAGAGCATAATCTCCGTGACCGATGGCGAAAAGCGCCTCCATCACATATTTCTCCATATAAGGGCTGGCGTGTTCCTCCTTCTTAAACACCTCAAACAGAGCGTCATACTTGTCAGTACCAGCTATTCCGGCGACAACGGCAAGAGCCTGCACACGCTCGTCAGTCTCTCCATCGTAATCCGGATAGCGGTAGCAAGACCCTGTCCAAGCGATCTTGTTGATCGCGTCCCTGAGCTGCTCCATCTTTCCCCAATAGGCGGAGCCGCGCTGGGGCTCTCCGACCAGATCACACATATCCGAGACCGAACGGAGCGCCAGGCAATACCACATCGCCTGAAGCAGGCGCATATCCCTGTTGTCACCCCAGTCGCCCCAGTTCCAGTCGCCATCGTGCCACTCGGTGAAGCCATCGGGGCCGATCTTGTAGGTAGCCAGATATCTTTCGACGGCAGGAAGGACCTGTTCTATTGTCTCTTTGTCTCCTGTGTTCATGTAATACGTCCAGAATCCGTAAGGACCTACGGCCGCAAGCATCTGGCAAGGCAGTTCCACTCCATAATTACCGGGAATCGGTGAGAACAGGATGTCGTCGTCCCGCTGCCAACCGGCAAGTTCCCGGATACCTTTCCTGACAAGGGCATGAAGGGAAGGAGAATATGTGTAAAAGCATTCTCCTAGAATGGTCACTATATCGCCCCACCACTGGCCTCTCTCCCGCTCGGGACAATCGAAGAAATTGTCTCTGGAATTGACATAGATAGTCCGTAAGCCTTTCTCCCAGAACTTGTTGAAGAAGGGATCCGAACAAGAGAAAGAACCATCAGGTGTCGTGTCGTAACCGGTCTCCCGATACTTGAGTCCAGTGACTTCCGCACCATGGTCGACGGTCAGGATTATTTTCTGGCCATTCATCCATCCGAGTGACTCATATTCCTGATTTCCGGCTTTGGTTATGTACTCGGCGCGGACACACTCCTCGCCCACATGGGCATGGTCAGTCTCAATGAGGATCCTTCGTCCCGACTTGTCGGAATTAACAACGAGGATTGGAGTCATCTGCATATTGTAAGGCAGCAGGGCAACGATGGTGTCCCGCTCCGCTCCCGAATGTTTTTCGAAGGCTATATCTTTGATACCAAAATCTTTCCACATAGGAATAGGACGCCTGAAAAGCGCACCGAGAGTACTCTCCCCCACGACCGCCGGCGAGAATCCCTCAAGATCTCCAGACATCCAATCCCCTATGTCCTCCCTGGCGTCAAACAGTATGCTGGACTCCGACAGACGGAAATTCGGCACCGGGCAATTCGCGGTGCCGTATGACGGAAGAGTCCTCGACATCCAACTGCCATCACTGGTAATGGCCAAAGCCGGACAATCAAACCAAAGCTGCGGGTGGTCACTTGTCTTATGGGAAAATCCATCTTTGCCGAAATAGTCCAGAAGAAGGGCTATCTTGTTCTCCCCTTCGCGCAGGAAAGGAGCCAAATCAACCACATCGAAATAGCTGTCCGTCGGGTTAGGACCTCTTTTGAGGCCACCCTCGAACACGGCGAGTTCCCCATTGATCCACAACCAGTATTTGCTGTCAACTGCGATCCTTGCCTCAGCCAACGACGGAACTTCCTCTATCTGAATATCTTTACGGAAGGCAAGCCATTGGTTGGGAAGCCCTGGCTCCGCATCCTGGGCGGTTATGGTCTTATCTTGGAGCAGAGTCTCCTCGACAGGAACGAAAAACGGCTTGGCCTGATTTCTTTTCTCTTTAGGTCCGCACGAAGTGACCATCAAAGCTAACGCCAGTGATAATACAAACGCTATCCTTCTCATTATCTGTCAGTAATTAATTATCAATCCCTTTTGCCCAATCTTTCAACATCTCGTTGAAAATGAATGGTTTCCCGGCTTTAAAACTTATCTTCTTAATCTTGTTTCCGTATCGGACGGAGTACTTGCATGTATGGTCTGGGACAATTGTGGCGGATTGGAGAATACCTCCCCTCCAGACAATATCAACTGTGAAACCACCTCTCGCGCGCAAGCCTCTAACTTCTCCGTCTGCCCATTCTGAAGGCAAGGCGGGCAGCAGGTGGATCTCTCCGGCGTGCGACTGGAGAAGCATCTCAGCTATACCTGCGGTTCCTCCAAAGTTCCCGTCAATCTGAAACGGCGGATGGGTGTCGAAAAGGTTGTCCTGTGTGGATTTGGAGAGCAAGGCGTTAACATTGGCTCCGGCCTCCTCTCCGTCCCTCAACCGGGCGTAGAAGTTGATAAGCCAAGCCCTGCTCCATCCGGTGTAGGAACCTTGACGGGTAACGGGATCCTCATTGTACTTGCGCCTGCGCTCGATTGTACGCTTCGCGGCGGCGAATAACTCAGGATTCTTATCCGTGATGACAGTACCCGGATAGAGGCCGAAAAGATGGGACATGTGACGGTGGCCAGGCTCTACTTCCTCATAGTCCTCAATCCACTCTTGAATGGTGTCATAGCGCTTCCCGATCCTGATCGGAGGCAACTTTGTCATGGCATCTTTGACACGGGCCTTGAACTCTTTGTCATCGCCAAGAATATCGGAAGCTTTGATGCAAGCATTGAATAGCTCCATCGCTATCTCGATGTCCATCGTGGCCGAATATGTCAGGTTAAACGACTTGCCATCCGGCATCCGGTAGGCATTTTCTGGAGAGTTGGACGGAGCCGTGGCCAGATTACCGTTCTTATCCGTGACCATAAATGAGAGAAGGAACTCAGCCGCCTCCTTCATCGCCGGATAGGCCTGGGTGCGGAGATATTCCTTGTCCATAGTGAACTGGTAATGGTCCCAAAGATGCAATGTCAGCCAAGGCCCCGCGATCGGGAAGGTTCCCCAGCCAACTCCGTCGCTGATCGATGTATGGCCGAACGGGTCCGCGACATGGTTCACAGTCCAACCTTCAGCTCCAAAGGTTTTCTTCGCGGTGGCGCGGCCTGGAACCCTGATGGCGTTAATCCAGTCAGAGAACGGCATAACTGTCTCAGAAAGGTTGCAGACCTCTGCTGGCCAGTAGTTCATCTGGATGTTGATATTGGTGTGGTAATCAGCGTTCCAAGGGGCGTCAATCTCTTGGTTCCATATTCCCTGAAGATTCGCCGGAAGCCTGCCGGGGCGGCTGGAAGAGCCTGCGAGCAGGTAACGTCCATACTGGAAATACAAGGCCGCGAGAGCCGGGTCTGACTTTCCTTCTTTCATCTTGGCGAGTCTCTCGTCAGTCGGAACTTCCGACATGGAGGGGTCTCCCAAAGTGAGGGAAACCCTTCCCATTACGGACTGGTGGTCTTTAACATGGCTGTCTTTCAGATCAGAGAAGCTCTTTCCCTCTACCGCACTGATCCGGGAATCGCAAAGAGCGGTTGGATCAATGGAGCGATCAAAGTCGAGTTTGCTGAAATTGTAGTCAGTGTTCATAGCGACCAGTATCACAACCTCATCAGCCTTATCCACGAATATTGAGTTGCCGGCCGCTATTACAGAACCACCTCTGTTCAAAGCCTTTATCTTGCCAGCGAACCGCATGTGCGCTCCCGGCTCCACCTGAGTAGCGTCCGGCAAATCAATCAGCTGCCCGAAAACCACGAGCGAAGATGATCCTTCAGGACGAACCCCCGCGTTCTCAACCCGGTCGTAACTCAGTTTGAAAGTCAAGGCTCCGGGACGATCGGCAAAGAGCCTGACGACAATGACATCATCCGGTCTTGAAGCGAACACTTCCCTGGAAAACCTTATGCCCCCGGCAGAGAATACAGTGGAGGAGATTCCGGTCATCAAATCCAAGGAACGCTCGTAGTCCGTTATCCCATCTGGGTAGAAACCATTGGCATCATTAGAGCCCCTGTCAAAGAAATCAATCAACAATTCCCCGAAGGTCTGATAGGAGCGAATCCGCATAGGATTTCCTGCCAATTTCTCTTGAGCCAGAGCATTTGCCTCGGCTATCTTGCCTTCCAACAATAGTTTCTGGATCTCAGGCATGATCGCGGCGGCGTCAGCGTTACCGTCAGCGGGGCATCCCGCCCAAAGGCTTTCCTCATTGAGCTGGATGGTCTCGTTCCACGGATCTCCATATACCATGGCCCCGATTCTTCCATTTCCGACCGGAAGAGCCTCATTCCAATCCTTGGCCGCCTGGCGATACCATAGCGTATTCACCTTGTCTTGTCCGTAGAGAAACTGTGCGGACAATAGGCAAATGAATATCAAAAACCTCCTCATAATGTGGTTAGAATAAATTGTGAATCAATTACTTCTCAAAGATGAAACGATAGTTGAACCTTCTGTTCGGAGCGGTATCTCCATGCTGGCAGAGAGAAATCGGATCGATCAACTCACCCACGTTGTCCGCCCACTTGAAATCAAAACTAATGGAATCACCTCCGACTCCAAGTATCGAAGCCGGAACAGCGAGTTCCATCTCTGTTCCGGAAACCTTATAAGGGACAGTCGCCACCTCTTTCCAGGTTCCGTCAGAATAACTCATTATTGTGGTGTGTCTTCCATCCACGACTTTCTTGTTGACGATAAAGTCATAACCGTACCAACCCGTGGAGGAATCCTGGTCTGAATCAATCAGCAGAAGCATCCAATCCGGATCAGAGGAAGCCGTGATCGGAGACCCGCAACGGACATAGAAACATACCTTCCCGTTCTTGGTAAGAGCGACTTTGCTTTCCTGGATATCATTGCGTCCAGTAGAATCCGTGTAATGCAGGCCGGCATAGCCGTCAGCATCCCTGAAAGTCACATCTCCACGTGTGTCCAAGTAATACACACCGATCCTATCCCAATCCCTGAATCCTCCATTTATCCTGATCTTTCCAAAACCTTTGTTGACAGGAATTGGCCGGACTCCCTTGTATCGGCGGATGTTCTGGGCCATCTGCATGTAGTAGTTGTCGGTATAGCCGCCTTTCATGGGTTGTATGGTACGGTTGAACTCGGCGTTGTATTGGTCCACAAACGCGTATGGACTGTTCTTGCGTCCCATGAACCAAGTGTCTCCAAAATGATATTTCCCGGCGCTCCACTCATTCCAGTCATTAAGGTAAATGAAAGGCGGGTCAACAGCCAAAGCATCTTCCCAGCGCTCCTGGAAATATATTCCATCTCCCGAAGTGTTGTCAACAGGCATATCATATTCATTCAGAGGAGGTTCCCCAGTCTTTACGGACCAGGATTTCCCGACTCCCATCTTCGCTCCCTTCATTCCTAACGAATGCTGGGCTGGGGTCACGGCACATTCCTCAACCTGGCCGTTATGCTTGGAAGCCAGTTCCTCAGGCGACAAAGCCTTCACACGCTCATCGTCCATACTATAACCGAAACTCCAGTTGTCCTCAGTTCCGACAAAGCGGCCCGGTCCGTGCTCATGGTCTTTTCCCCATTCGTAATAGCCCCACCACATATTCCTGAGAGTGAAGAATTCAAATATCTCAGGCAGATAGTCAGAAGCCTTGGCCTCGAAGTTGCCGGTGGCGTCGACAGAAGGATCCGCATTGTAAAGAAGCAGGGGCTTGCCGTCCCAATAGAACCATAGATCCGAGAACTTGCCTTCCTTATAGTACTTCTCATACAACGACTTAACCACATTCACAGGGCTATTGTTATAAGACCAGAACACAAACTCAGGCGTGCGGTTACCCTCTTCCCTCATCTTCATCATGGTGGAGAAAAGAAGCTCCCACTCGTCCCAATAGCAAACGCCATTGGTCACGTCCATGACCAGGACATCTATTCCCGCATCCTCGAGCATGGAAATATCCTTGCGTATCACCCACTCGTCCTGACTCAAGAAATAGCCCATCTCAGGCTCTCCCCAGTGATAACCACCATATTTCCAAAGAGGATGATTCGCATCCAATCGGGCGGAGGGGTCCTCCGCGAGAATCTTGGTGACATCGGTATAAGGGCCCTTAAGATTGTGGTTTCCCGCCCCATGCCATGTGATATAGAATATTCCCGTAGCCCTCTTATGATCAGTCTTGACCTGGCCTACGGAATCTATGAGAGGCATCTGCCTCCCAAGACCATCCGTCGCCACCCAGGTATCGCTCATCAAGTCGCTCGTGTCAATCGTCTCCATAGTCCTTCCGCACGAAGCCAGGAGAATGACCGCCATCGCAATCACATAAAAACGCCTCATCATTAATCGCCTCATTTGTTATTATTTGTCCCTTTTATTATTTGTCCCTTTGATATATGAAATCATCGAAAAATGCCGTTCCCGAGGAATCGACAGTGTTGAAACTGAACAATGCGGGACGGGCTCCTTTCCAGAATCCGAACCATGCCGTGAATATCTGTCCCGCAGGCAGAAATGTCTCACCATCAAGACTATAGGAGAAAACAAATATATTAAGGTTGGAGTCAAACTTCAACCTTAGCCAGACCTTGCCGGAATCCAACTGGGAGATATTCCTTCTTCCGTCTTCATCTTCCAATGCGATATATTTCGTTCCGTTTTCGACCAAGACTCCAACGAGATCGTTATTTTTCCCCATGCAAGCCAGACCCGCGAATTGCCCTTCCGCCATGGATGAGCAATCAAGACAGGTGGTATAAGATCCTTCGTAGCCCATCAGTTTCTGGGAGACAGTATTACGTGCCTTCCAGAATGATTCGGCTTTTAAAGCGTCTATCGCCAGGAAGCCGGGACGTCTGGTCAGTGACCAGGCTTCATCAACTGGATTGTGGTTGAACTGCCATTGTAATCCAAGCTCAGAACCGCTGAAATCATCGGAAGAAGCCGGAAGGGATGGCGCGATTTTCTTTTTGGACTTTGGCTTAGCCCAGCCTTCTACAGGTTCGCCAACGGAGTTTCCATCACGGTCTACACCAATTACCGGCCATCCATCTTCCCACCGCATCGGTTGCAGATGTAACACCCTTCCTAAAGGATCCCTCTGCTGGAAATGCATGAACCACCACTCTCCATAAGGAGTGTCAACGATAGCTCCCTGGTGGGGTCCGTTGATTCCGGATAATCCCATTTCCAGGACTTTTTTACTCTCATAGGGGCCGTAAATATCTTTTGAGCGGAGAATTGTCTGCCATCCGGTTCCAACTCCTCCCTCTGGGATGCTGAGGTAGTAATACCCGTTAAGTTTGAGGAACTTGGTACCCTCCGCGACAGGTCCTTCGTAAACAGTGACGCCATCATCGAGCAGCTCCTTCCCATCTTCAGACATTTTGTGGAGGATGATCGGTCCAGCACCCACTTTGCTGTGGCCAAGATAAGCCGTACCATCCTCATCCCAGAACGGGCACGGATCCTCCCATCCGGATATCGCCTTGACGCAATGCAGTGGCTCCCAAGGCCCGGCCGGATTATCTGCCGAGCTCATGAACAAGCCCTCGTCAGGGGTGCAGAAATAGACATAGAATCTGCCGTTGTGCTCCCTGATGCTTGGCGCCCACGATCCTTGGCCGTAGTGTTCCATCTCATCCCAGCCAGGTCTGTCGAAACGGTCGTAAATCTGGCCTATCAGTTTCCAGTTCACCAAATCGTCCGACTCGAGAACCTGCATGCCCATGAAATGGAAGTCTGAGGCTACCATATAGTATTTGTTACCGAAACGGATGGCGTCCGGGTCAGAATAATCAGCCGCCAGAATAGGATTCAGGTAACGGCCGTCACCTGTGTCTCCCCAAGTATTCCCGTTAGGGACAGGAGCCTTACAAGAGACAATGAAGGCGGTGATGCCTGACAGAACCAATAATCTAAGTAACCTATTCATCCACAAACACTTTTTTGACAGCGTCAAGGTAGCCGTAGCCATACACATCATCCGGCTGGAGGTAGCTGGTCTCCGTCCACTCGTTCCAAGAATTGATGGTGATGAGAGGATGTAGATTAGGACGTGCGTCGACCCATGCCTTTGCTTTGCGGAGAGCGCCCTCGAAGCGTTCCGGAGTGTTCTCCTTCACCACAGCACTGTCTCCGAAACGGGGGCTGTTGTCCCAACCGATGCTGACGTGAGGATAATACGGGATGGTGAACTCGGCGTCCAGCTTGTCCCACTCCTCATACGCTTTGTCAAGTATGTTCTGGTAGTCATCATCCATCCAGATAAAATGGCAGAACTGGTAATGCGACATACTGTTGAAACCAAGCTTGCGGGCAAACTCGTCACGAGGACGCTCGGATTTGGTCTTGGCGTCATCCACACCGCTGAAATTGAACTGGTTATCCCACATCGTGAATTGGAGTTCAAGGTCAGGGAAACCGGCCTTTTTCACCTCCTGACGGAACCACTTCAAGGCATCCACGGCCTTATCAACGCCACCAATACCTTCGATGAAAGTCGTCACCTCATAAATCATAAACACGGGCTTGCCGTCAATCTTGTAATAGTTCGGCTGCTTGAAGAACATCTCGATATTCCTCTTGCAGACCTTCTCGAATTCCTCACGGTCCACGCCACCCCTCCAGATGATGTTATCGCCACCTATACGGGTGTCCCAGCTGTTGTCAACGTTATGGTTCGCCCACATCAGGTAGAACTTCATCTTGTCACGATTCGCGGCCTTGAGGAAACCCTCCGTAAGGGTTGTCTCCATGAAAGGCCGTCCGTCGAACCAGTACCAATCAAAGATGAACACATTGACCCCGTGACGGGTAGCCTGCTCAATCTCCATCTCCATGACCGCCGGGTCTGCCTCATTGATATACCCCCAAAGAGGATGACGATCCCAATAGTGGCCGGGATTACGCTGCTGCATTGTCATGACAGTTTCCCATTCTCCCCGATCCATCGGCCAGAACGGTTTCAAGCGAGGCTCGCCCGCCGCATAAGCGGGATAAAGGTAGGCGGCGACATCGTACTGTTTCTTTTCGACAACCGATTTTTTCTTTTGGGCATTAAGCATTGGCATAGCTAAAGCCAAAGTCAGGATAATAATCACAAATCTTTTCATACCCTATATGTTTTTAATATATAAATTACTTGAAATGAACCACTTGAACATCACCGTTATACGTGGCGCCAACCGTGTACTGTATGGCCGTGGGCGAGAAACGTTCCTCGAAGAAGCGGTGCATATGGCCCGCGAGAATGGCCTTTAGTTGTTTCTGCTCCTTGAGCCAGGCGATGAAATCCCGGGTGGGTTTGTCTGCCCTTTGTTGGACCTTGCGATAGCGCCATTCTTCCCCGGCAGGGTAAGTCTTTCCGGGATCGTATTTCTCGGTTATCTCAAGGGGGACACCCGTTAGGTAGGCGCAGTTGCCATTATTCACCTCCAACTCTGATTTGCAGAACTCGGGCGTGTAAATAGGCACATGGATGAGCATCACGACCGGAAGTCCTTTCTCCATCTCCTTCTTCATCATCTCTAACTGGTGCTCAGTGAAGTTGTAGTAAACATCGTCCACAGCCACGAAATTCACTCCGTTGATCACTCTGCTGACGAAAGTCAGGTCGTTGGGGAAGGCTCCTTGAACCGCTTCCCTGCTGCTAGCTTTGTATTCCTCGTCCTCCTTGGCCTCTCCCACGTATTTCGAATACTCATGGTTACCGGCACTGACAAACCAGTCGGCCAGCATCATATGCATAGCGGTGACATCCAGATTGGCCTCTGAAACGAAATCAATCATGTCCCCGGTGTGCATCATATACATTCCCTTTTCTTTAGCATAATGGATCGCCTCATCCAGGTAATGCTCGCCATAACCCATATAACGGGAACGCCGGCCGGCGAGGAGTATCTTCCTCTCGTCATCCCTGTCGTCCGCGAAGGTGATGTGAGTGTCGGAAAGGTGCATAACGTCGAATGGCTTTGTGGCTCCGACCTCAACAGTAATCTCCTTAATATTAAGAGGTTTCAGCTTATCAATCTCACGGGTGATCCTTCCGGTGTAGTCAGGAACCGGAATCCCGGTGACAGCCGCCTCTTTAGCGGCACCGCCTTTAGGGGCACAACCAGTCAGGGCAAGTCCAGCGGTCGCCGCCCCTGAAACTTTGATGAATTTCCTTCTATCCATATATGACTATTATTAATTATTTCAGTTCCAAACCTTCGTGTACCGCATAACCGATATATTCCTCTCCACCATTCCGGCCATTGTACCAAAGCTGCCAGCGATCGTTATCCTCGTCCCGGAAAACGCTTGGCTTATAGCAGGCCGAGGCGTCGAAATAGCCTTCTGTCGGCTCAACCAAAGGATTGGTTTCCAATCGTTTCCACTGGCGGATACCATCCGGGGAAATCGCCGATCCGATGCGGGCGGTGTTGATGTCGGAATATCCAATATAAAACATAATGAATCGCCCGTCGGGAAGCTCGTGAACTTCGCATCCGCCGATCCTGTCTTGTTCCCAGCCTTCGCCTTTGACGAAAATAGGATTAAGAGGCGAACGCTCCCAGTTGACACCGTCTTTCGACTCGGCGTAAGCTATCATATTCGGCTCATAGGTCTCACCACAAGCGTACCACATACGGAACACTCCCCTGTCCTCGTCATAAAGGACATAGGGATTCATCACGGAATAACCCTCGTAGTTGAATTCGGGAACCATAACCGGATCGGTTGTCACTCGTTCGAAAGTCTCCCCGTCGTACGATACCGCATATCCGATCTTACTGTAGCCCCTCGCCTGGCCGGTATACCACATGTGATAGACCCCGTGAAGGAAAAGAGTGCAGGAACGGTTAAGATCATCTTCCCAGCCGCTTGACTCATCATATTCAAGGACTATCTTCGGATCAGTCCAAGTCAAACCATCCTCGCTCCTTGACAATGCTATGGCCTTCTTCGGGCGCCAGGAGAAATACATATTGTACTTGGCGGAGCCGTCCGGAATGACATTGACATCGAAGCAGGTGCCAAGTTCGGGGCTGCCCAGCACGGGACCTTCACCACGCTTCTGCCACCCGTTGTCGTGGGAAGCCGCCGGGATAAAATCGGCAACCAAAGGCTCAACCTCAGCTTTTTGCTTTGGCGACGTCGAACATGCGACACACACCATCAGGATAAACGGCAAACAATATCTCATTTCAGATTCAATGATTAATATTCGTTTCAGGTATATTCTCAAACTTATCAGAGGACGGGGCTTTCCAAGCCCAGCCCAGTACCTGGCCCTCATAGTCCTCCAAGTAAACTAAGCGGAAGGAATGTAGACCCTTTCGCAGGGCGACCTGTCCGGTGGCGGTATAGTCTGAATGTGAACCGTCATTGTTGACGGCAAGGCGGCCGCCGATTTCAAGGATGCTTCCGTCATCACTTCTAAGGGCGAACTCCCAAAGCCCGTCCTCCGGTACGTCAATATATCCTGTGAACACATAGCCGAAATGATCAGCGTCAGGGGCGCCGGCTATGGACGGAGCAGGCATAGTTCCCTTGGACACGACCGGTGAGGCAAGCACATCAGCGGCTTTTTTAAACTCGCCGAGATGGTAGGTGTAGCGGCATCCGGGGCTGGTGGAAGAGACTTTCTTAGCAGGAAGATACTCGACCGGGAAAGCGTGGACACTCATAATGGGACTTGCTTCGAACCCATCCTTGAAAGCTCTGGCCAAGATTGTGACATCACGTTCAATCAGAAACGGCGCTTCATATAAGGTTGAGTTTTGAGTCGGTTCCTTTCCATCAAGAGTGTATCTGATCTGGGCTCCTTCAGTGCGAGTCCGGAGGTCGACAGTGAACTTCTTGTCGAAAAAGCGTGGATTCCCAACCAAATACGGCGTGGAGACGACCTTCCCATCCGACAATGAATATGGGGCCTTAAGACCGTCTCTGTCGTTGCAAGGCTCCATACAGAGCTTGAAGGAAAGCTCTCCGCCAGCCATCAACTGGCCATAAGTTATGTATTGAGCATCGATCGGCACTCCATTCAGCGACACTTCCTTGATGTACGAATACTCCGGATGGTCAGCGGTGATTATCAATAGGTTCCCGTTACCGAACGTGACCGTTGCTTTCGGGAAAACAGGTGCGGAGAACACGAACTCACCCGTGCCCGGGCAAAGGGGGTAGAACCCTAACGCGGCAAAGATATACCAGGCGCTCATCTGACCGCAATCCTCGTTTCCGCAGAGGCCATCCGGCCCGGTAGAGTACAGGTTATCAATTATTTCCCTGACATAACGCTGTGTGGAGGAAGGATCACCAAGCGCCGTGTACAGCCATGCGGTGGAGTGGCTGGGCTCGTTGCCATGGGCATATTTGCCGATACGCCCTGTCACGAACCACTCGGCGTGGTCATCAAGACTCTCGTAACCCTCAGAGAACAATGAATCCAGGGATGCCTTGGCGGCCTGGTCGCCTCCCAACATAGCCGCGAAGCCGGCCACATCATGTATCATGAAATGGCGGTACTGCCAAGCGGTGGCTTCAGTGTAGTCTCGGGAGGATTCTCTTCCAGTACCATCAGGAGTAAATGGAGCCCTCCAGTTGCCATCGGAATCCTTTCCACGGAAGAATCCCGTGGAAGTGTCCAGTATATTCCTGTATCTGAGAGCCCTGGCGTCATATTCAGCGGCTATGTCGGCGTGACCTAGCGACTCCGCCATTCGGGCTATGCACCAGTCGTCGTAGGCATATTCAAGAGTCATCGAGACTGACTGGGGGGTGAAGTCGCAAGGGATATAGCCATATTCATTGTACCAATCCGTGGCGGGGTAGGAATTAGAAGATGCGATCATCGCTTTCAGGGCTTTCTCGCCGTCGAAGCCCCTTATTCCACGTAACCAAGCATCGGCTATAACCGAAACGGCGTGATAGCCTATCATACAGTCCACCTCGTCTCCCCAAAGCGGCCACAAAGGCAACTGGCCGTTCAGGTCGTACATATCCAACATACTGAATACCATTCCGTTAACAAGGTCCGGCTCCAGCAGAGTCATGAGGGGGTTCCATGAACGGAAAGTGTCCCATAAGGACAAAGGGAAATAGAATCCCATTCCATCAGGAGCTTTCTTGACCTCCCCAAGATGGTTTTTGTAACGGCCGTCAAGGTCGGCCATCTGGTTAGGAACGATAAGGCTGTGGTAAAGGGAGGTATAGAAAACCTCGCGGCGTTCCTTGCTGCCTCCTTCCACGGTGACTTTGCCAAGACTTGCATTCCAAGCGGCCTCAGAGGCTTTCAGCACGCTGTCAAAATCAGCCTGCGGAGCCTCCGCAAGACGGTTATTCTCAGCGCCTTCCGCATCGACAGAGGAAAGGCCGACACTGATTGTGAGCTGCTTTATTGTTTCTGGGAAAGTGAGAAGGTAGCGATCATGGTCATCGGAGACACACTCTGTAAAAGGCTCGGAGAAAAGCGCTGAGAAATACACCCAACGGTCAGGAGCCCAGCCGGTGACATGGCGTCCGCCAACTATACGGTTATCCGAGACTGCCTGCAAGGTCATCCCGTCAGCTTTCGCATAAGCTAGAGCGTGTGCCATATCCACAAGAATCCTCCTCTCCCCTTTCCCGGTGAAAGTGTAGCGGTGACAGCCGGTGTGTGGCAAGGCTGTCATCTCGGCCACGATACCGAGCGAAGGGAATTTGACTTGGTAATATCCTGCGCTCGCCTTCTCGTCTTTATGGGAGAACGGAAGCGGCGGGACGGCAAAACCGTCCTGATTCTGAGGAACTTCCCCAATAACCGGCACGAAGAGGAAGTCTCCGAGATCTCCTTGGCCGGTGCCGCTCAAGTGGGTGTGGGAGAATCCGAGAATCAGACTGTCTTTATCGTGATAGCCAGCCACACCCCCGTCCACAGTGTCAGGTCCCAGCTGGACGAGACCAAAAGGAGCCGCGGCAGCCGGACTGGTGTGACCGTCCAAGTCAGTACCGATAAAGGGGTTAACCTCCACAGAAAGAGACTGGGAATCTCCGCAGGCAACCAATATCAAACCAAGAAACAGGAATACAAGAAAACGGTTCAGCTTCATAACAATTTCCATCACACTATCATATAGAATAATACTCCTTCAAAATCCACTGTTTGAAAACAGGGTCCTGAATATCGACAATAGACCCAGACACTTCAATCAGATCTCTCTTAATCAAAGCGTTTTTCATAATCCGGATATTTCCGCTTGTTCCAAGCCTATATCTTGAGAGAGTTTCTACCGAGGAAAAATTTCTTACCCCGTCACATATCGCGCAAAGGAAACCCCTCTGCTTTTCCGTCAGTGAATCCATCAGATTCACGAACTGCAAATTCAAAGAATCCAGCATTGACTGAAACGCGGATTGGACGATATCCTCTGTACACTTTCTGGGAGTCCTAAGCCAAGTGTACTGCGCCAACTGCTGAACATAATACGGATGATTATCCACAATATCAGCCAACTTCCCTGACAGCTCTGGCGAAATTGCCTTTCCTGTCTCAGAAAAACGCCGCGTAATATACTCTTGCCAATCTTGATTGTCGATCTTAGGCAAAAACATCATATCGCAAAAGCGATAGAATGGTTTCCCATATTCACCGAAAATATTCAGCATCATATGTTTCTTGCTGCCGTACAGAATATATGCGACATCGGTCTGCTCTTGCCAGTGATTACGAAGTATCTTTTGGAAACGGGAAGACTGGTCAAACTCACCAATTTGCTGGAACTCATCAATACAGACTATCACCTTCTTTTTACGCTTTTTGGCAATCAGCTGTGGAAGGTTTAGAACATCCTCACCAACAGAAGCGTCTCGCCAATCCACACCTAAAGACAAGTCTTTTACAGTGCGCTTAGCGAATAGTTCATAAAACTCCTGTGGCGTCTCACACTTAAAAGCATTCATTCTGACAAATAAGAGTTTGCTATTCGCCTCAGATGCCAGCTTGATCACTTTGTTGACCAGGGAAGATTTTCCCCACCGCCGCGGAGAAATAATAGCCGTATTGGTTTGAGAGAGAAAATTAGCCAGTAATTTGGAAGACTCTTGCGTCCTGTCAGTAAAATCTCGGTCTGAAACGATCTTACCGTAAATGAAAGGGATTTCCATATTCTGTTGTTTTTCGCAAATCTAATAAATCAATATGATATAAACAAATATCATATTAAATTATTTCATGCATATACGAAAATAAAGCGGGGCGGCTTCAAAGCCGTCCCGCCTATCATTAGATCCTTCGGCCTTCGGCCTCAGGATGACATGGTTTACTGAGCCTGGTTAGTAAAAAATTCCAAGAAACTAATCTCTTATAAATCAATCAGATATTCCTAATCATCCGTTCGACGACTTTTCTTTTTTGGTTCATGTCCGGATGGACATAAATATTCAGAGTCGTGGAGACATCGGAGTGGCCGAGAATTGAGCTTAATGTCTTGAAGTCGCACTGGCTCTCGATGCATCTGGTGGCGAAGGTGTGGCGGAGGCTGTGGACCTTACGTACAGGCATTCCCAACCTCCGGCATATTCTTTTGAAATTATTCCTGAAATTCTGTGGATCTGCCGGGAAATCCTTGCCAGTCAATATGTAAGGGTTTCCTTCCCCCTTGAGGCAAACTTTCTCTATCGAATGGGCGAGCCTTTTCGCTACAGGCACATCCCTCCAGGAGTCCGCTGTTTTCGGAGGACCGATGGCCAGAACCGATTTCTTGGGAATCTGATTCACCAAATATATCCGGTGCACCGACCTACGTACATGGATGATTTGCTCATCTGTGTCGAAGTCGCTCCAACGCAGGGCGCATACCTCTCCGATCCGGAGTCCGCAATAAACGCATATCAGAAGGCCCACGTTATATGGTGTAGGATGCTCGTGCAGCCACGCCAGCAGATTCTTCTCTTCCCGGAGCTGGAGCACTTGGGGTTCGGTTCCTCTCCGACGTGTGGGCATTCTGAGTCGATAGGCCTTGGGCTCCATCCATTCCTCATCCTCGCAAAAGCGGATGATCATTTTAAGGACGAGGATGATAGCCTTGACTGAATTAACACTCAAGCCTTCTTGGAACTTGTTGTCAATCAATGCTTGGAAAGACTCCGGAGTCACATCATTCAAACGTCGGAACCGTGGAAGAAGGTGCGCTCGGATAATCAATGAATAGGCGGCAAGGCTTGTGTCTTTGATAAAACCCGCCTTGCTTGCTTCCCATCGTAAGCAAGCGTCTTTGAAACTTGTAACATTCATTTTTTTTATAATTAGGTTTGTATGTATAAGGTTTGTTGTGTTCAGTCTCAATATAATGTTTGCGGGATTTGCGTCCTCTAATACGCAAAATTTCATCTTCCTAAAAAACCCTTTTTATATTTTTGCTAGCGATTGTGCCGACATGTCGGCATACTACACATATTAATAATTTTTGAAGACACTATTATTCACCAAACCAATTAATTAGTTTAAACAATGTTTTCCAAGAAACTTTTCTGCGTTGTTGCCTTGCTGATCGGCATGGCAGCTAGCTTTGGCGCTTACGCCCAAAGCCTGACAGTACGCGGAACCGTCAAGGACGCCCAGGGTCCCGTCGTGGGAGCCGTGGTGCTCAGTGGCGGAGCCAATGCTGTCACGGATGTCAATGGTAACTACTCAATTACCGTACCATCGAACGCTGTCCTGGAAGTTTCCTGTCTTGGTTACGCCACTCAAAATGTGAACGTTAACGGCAGGTCTGTCATCGACATCGTCCTCTCTGAGGATGTGGAGATGCTCCAGGAGGCCGTCGCCCTCGGTTACGGTGCCCAGACCAAGAAGAAGGACCTGTCCGCCTCGGTCGGTATCGTGAGCAATCCCGAGAAGCTCGCCGGCCGTCCTGTCACTTCGACGACCGGTATGCTCCAGGGCCAGATCCCTGGTGTGGTTGTCTCTTACAGTAACGGTTCGCCTACCAGCGGCCCCGGCATCCTTATCCGTGGACAAGGCTCCCGTAACGGAGACTCTGTTCTTTGGGTTGTCGATGGTGTCCCCGGCGGTCCTATCACCTCCATGAATGACATCGAGAGCATCGTCGTCCTGAAGGACGCCGCCTCCGCTGCTATTTATGGTGCCACATCTGGAGCTGGTGGTGTTATTATCGTCACTACTAAGAAGGCCAGTAAGGGTATCCACGTCGAGTATGACCTCGTTACCGGTATCCGCCACGCCAGTAACCTCCCTGAGTGCCTTACCGCTGAGGAGGAGATCCAGATGAGGACTATCTCTTCCGCCAACGCCGGCATCAAACTTGATGTTGGTTGGGATCCTTCGGTCAACCCTTGGATCGCCACCACAAGGACCGACTGGATGGACGAGATCTTCCGTGAAGCCCTTTATCAGCGCCACTCCGCTACCCTCAACTATGGTACAGAGCAGCTGAAGAGTCGCTTGACTTTCACTTACAATGACAACCCGGGTGTTCTTGTGGGAACTTACGCCAAGAGCGTTGGTGTTCGTTATAACGGCCAATACCAAATGAACAAATGGATTAAGCTCACTGAGAATATCCATTTCTCTGACGGCAAGAGCCGTGGAACCGACACTTCTTCAAGCCACACAGGATCAATCCTTTCCGCTTTGTATATGC
>JAILLE010000006.1 GCA_024693285.1 Bacteroidales bacterium | reverse complement strand
GGTTACAAGCAGCTCACTCCTCATCCTTGGGACAATCTCGACCAGAATGTCAAGGTCGGTGACACTGTCAAGGGTAAGGTTGTCCTGATCGCTGACTACGGCGCCTTCGTTGAGATCGAGCCTGGTGTCGAGGGTCTTATCCATGTCTCCGAGATGAGCTGGTCTCCCAGGCTTCACAGCGCCCAGGAGTTCCTCAAGGTCGGCGACGAGGTCGAGGCTCAGGTTCTTTCTATCGACCGTGAGAACAGGAAGATGTCCCTCGGTCTGAAGCAGCTCACCCCCAACCCTTGGGAGAGCATCCGCGACAAGTATCCTGTCGGTTCCGCTCACAAGGCTATTGTCCGCAATGTCACCAACTTCGGTGTGTTCGCCGAGCCTGAGGACGGTGTCGAGGGTCTCATCCACATCAGCGACCTCAGCTGGAACAAGATCAAGCATCCTTCAGAGATGGTTGCTCCTGGTGACGAGATCGATGTCGTTATCCTTGACTTCGACGAGGCTAACCACAAGCTCAGCCTTGGTCACAAGCAGCTCACTCCTAACCCTTGGGACGCTGTCGAGCAGAAGTACGCTGTCGGTTCCACAGTTGAGGGCACTATCGCCTCTCTGACCGACAAGGGCGCTAACATCAAGCTCGAGGGTGATGACGAGGGCTTCGCTTTCAGCCGCGACCTCATCAAGGAAGACGGCAAGCAGCCTATCGTTGGTGAGACTCTTCCTTTCAAGGTTGTTGAGCTCCGCAGAAGCACCCGCAGGATCCTCCTTTCCCATGTGAGGACTTACAGCGAGGCCAAGCAGGAGAAGGTTGCCGCTGAGGTTGACAACACCAAGAAAGCTGTCAAGAAGATCAACTCCAACCTTGAGAAGACCACTCTTGGTGACATCAGCGAGCTCGCTGCCCTCAAGGACAAGCTTGAGAAAGGTGAGTAAAGCATGAACTTCACTTTGACGGTTCTGGGCACGGCTTCGGCCAAGCCAACCGCCGGAAGACATCAGAGCGCCCAGGTACTTTCGGTACGTGGGCGCTCTTTCTTGGTCGACTGCGGTGAAGGGGCGCAGACACGCCTCGAGGAGAGTCATGTGTCTCCGATGAAGATTGATTCTATCTTCATTTCCCATATCCATGGCGACCATGTCTTCGGGCTACCTGGACTGCTCTCCACTATGGGGATGCTTTCCAGGACCCAACCATTGAATATTTACGCGCCAGCCAGTTTCGGCCCGCTTCTCAAATTCTTCTTGTCTTACTATGGTGAGGGGATAGCCTTTGAGATCAGGCATATTCCTTTAACTATGAGGGAGCCGGAGGTGGTCTATCAGACGAAGTCGCTGGAAGTCAGCGCCTTCCCGCTCAATCACGGGATTGAGACATTCGGTTTCCTATTCCGTGAGAAGGAGCCCCAGTTCAATGTGAAGAAGTGGAAAGTTGAGGAATATGGCCTTAGTCTCGCTGAGATCGCGGCTGTCAAGAGGGGAGAGAATGTGGTCAGGGAACTGCCTGACGGGACTTATTTGACTTTGCCTTTCGAGGAATTGGGTTATAAGCCTTTCGAACCTCGTTCCTACGCCTATTGTTCTGACACTGCTCCTTTTAATGAGGAGGCAGGTTGGGTGGCTGGTGTCGATCTTCTTTACCATGAGGCTACTTATGTGGATGAGTTCGCTGATCTGGCTAAGGCCAGGCATCATTCGACAACTTCGCAGGCGGCTGGTGTCGCGCTTGAGGCTGGTGTGAAGAGGCTGGTCATCGGGCACTATTCTTCGAGGGTGAAAGATGTCGCGAGGTATGAGGCTGAATGCCGCGCGATCTTCCCGGAGTCCTATGCCGCTTCCGACCTCGACATCTTCGACGTTCCTCTTGTGAAGAACCAATAAATCCAAGGTATTCCCTCCAGAACCTCCGCTGCGCGGCCCCTCCCATCGCAACTGCGATGGGCCCCTCCCTCTTACGAGCCGAGGGTGGCTACGGGTTCTGGAGGGAATACCTTGGATTTTCAGTTAATACCGAAAAATAACTATATTTGTATGAAATGAGACGGCTTGTAATAACGGTGGTGGTCGGACTGATGGCTGTGGTCGCGTCAGCGCAGTCACCGATCGAAAAATATATAGCCCAGTGGGCGCCGACGGCTGTACGGGAGATGTACCGAAGTGGGGTGCCTGCCAGCATCACGCTGGCGCAGGGGATATTGGAGTCACGTTACGGGCTCTCGACTCTTGCTGCTGATGGCAACAACCATTTCGGAATCAAATGCCACAAGGATTGGACCGGCAAGAAGCAGTACTACGATGATGATGCGAAGGGAGAATGCTTCAGGGTATATGATTCGGCGGATGAGTCGTTCCGGGACCATTCTGATTTCTTGCGCTATCGGGATCGCTATAAATTCCTCTTTGATTTCGAGACAACTGATTATAAGTCATGGGCTAATGGTCTGAAGAAAGCTGGTTACGCCACCGATCCCGGCTATCCGGGCAAGCTTATCAAATACATCGAGGACTATAAGCTTTACGAATATGACATCATGCCTTTGACGGAGACTGAGGCTCTCGAGGAAAAGGCAGAAGAAGTAGTTGGCCAGACTGTTCAGCCGGAACAGGGGAAGCAGGAGGTCAAGGCCAAGAATAAGGATAAGTCCTCAAGGAAATCTGTAAAGGCCTCCAAGAAGAAAGCCAAGAAGAAGACCTCTGTGGTTGACGAGGAGCTCACAGGGAAGATTCCTGAGTCTCCGTTGTCTCTTGAGGAACCTAAGCGGATAGACAAGAGCCAGCTTGAGGAGTTCAAGTTCTCGCTCTCCAGGGAGGCGTATTCGAAGAATGGCGTGCCATTCGTGACTTCTGTGGAAGGGGAGACATATTCCTCCATCGCCGCCCGTTATGGTCTGTTCCTGAAGGAAATCCTTAAGTATAACGACCTTGCGGCTCCTCAGGAGCTTCTTCCTGGGACTGTGGTATATCTCCAAGCCAAAAAGAAACAGAGCGAGAAGGGCCTTGACAAGTTTATTGTGGAGGACGATTCTCAGTCTCTGCGTGATATCTGCCAGAGGTTCGGTGTCAGGATGTCCAGCGTCCAGAAGATGAATGGTTTCAATGCGGGATACCAGCCCGGAGAGGGTGACACCATAGTGCTTCGAGGAAAAAGGAGGAATAAGAGATGAAAACTTGGAAACTGCTGATTCTCTTTGGTTTGTTGCTTGCTATTATCGCTGTCGGAGTTTTCGGCGGCAGATGGTACGGTGATAATCGGAAGTCCAATTTCTCGGGCAAGGCTGACTTATATGTCTATCCGGGAGAGAGTGTCGCTGATGTGCTGGCATCTATTCCGGACAGCATTGTCTCACGTCGCCGCAGCCTTTCCAGGGTTATGGCTTCGTTGTCAGACTCTGATCTCAAACCTGGCCATTATGTGGTCGAGAAGGGCAAGCCGAGCGTGTATGTGCCAAGGATGTTGAGAGCCGGATGGCAGACCCCGGTGAATCTTACCCTGTCAGGCATGATGAGGCAGAAAGGCGCCATCGCGAGGAAGATTTCCAGACAGATGCTGATTGATTCGTCCTCTGTCGCCCAAGCTTTGAATGACAAGGCTTTGCTTGCATCGTATGGGTTCACTCCCGAGGATGTCTTCTCCTTGTTTATTCCTGACACTTATCAGGTCTATTGGACAGACTCCATGAAAGACATACTTGACCGGCAGAAGGCCGCCTATGACGCGTTCTGGACAGCTGATAACCTACGTCTCGCGAGCGCCCAGGGACTGTCCCCTAAAGAGGTCTCGGTCGTGGCGTCAATAGTCAAGGCGGAGTCGAACCACGAGCCGGAGTATCCTTCGATAGCTGGGGTGTATCTGAATCGCCTGCATCAGGGAATGAGGCTTCAAGCGGATCCGACAGTGGCTTTTTGCTTCGACTATGAGCCGACCAGGATTCTTTACAAACACTTGGAGGTGGATTCCCCTTACAATACTTATCTCCATGAAGGTCTGCCCCCGGGTCCTATCTGCGTCCCGGACAAGCCCAGCCTCAATGCGGTGTTAAACCCTGACCGTCATGGTTACCTCTATTTCTGCGCCAGCGCCGCTATGGACGGCACCCACAAGTTCGCGTCCACGCTTTCTGAGCATAATCGTAACGCCAGAGAGTTCCAACGGGCTCTCGATTTGCGGCGTTTTTCGGGGAAATAGCTGGATTTTAATTGATTAAAGAATATGAAAGATAGGATCCGGCAAATATTTCCCCAGTTCGACGGAGCCGGTCAGGCCCTTGTCGAAAAGGCTTATAATGTGGCCGCCAGGGCTCTCTCGGGCAAGACCCGTGAGAATGGCAAGCCTTTCCTGGAGCATCCTGAGAATGTGGCGTTGATCGCCACTGATGAGATCGGTCTCCCTGCGGAGTGCGCCGCCGCGGTGTTCCTTCATGAGGCGATGCGCATGGGTGATTGTGATTCAGTTTCGGGCTTCCCGGACGATGTTGTCAAGATGGTGGAAGGTCTTAACAAGATCTCTACTATCAAGCCCAAAGATACTCGTCTGGAGGCTGAGAGTTATAAGAAACTGATAGTCCAGTATTCCACTGATCCGAGGGTTACTGTCTTGAAGATCGCGGACAGGCTCGAGGTCATGAGGAATTTGGACGTGTTCCCGAAAAGCTCACGTGACAACAAGATCCTGGAGACTTTGATGTTGTACATCCCACTGGCTCATCAGCTGGGGCTCTACAACATTAAGAGGGAGATGGAGGATATCTATTTCCGCTACACGGAACCTGTTGAGTATAGGGCGATAACGAATAAGCTCAAGGCGACCGAGAGAGACAGGGAAAGACTCATGATGGAGTTTATCCAGCCGCTTAAGCAGGAACTTTCAGACGAGGGGATCAAGTACAAACTGAAGATAAGGACAAAGGCCGCTTACTCGATCTGGACAAAGATGCGGAAGCAGAAGGTTCCTTTTGAAGGAGTTTTCGATGTGTTCGCTATCCGCTTCATTATAGACTGTGAGCCGGATCCGAAGATAGAGAAGGACCTTTGCTGGAAAGTGTTCTCCTATGTTACCAAGGAGTATGAGCAGGACACCAACCGTCTCCGTGATTGGATAACCAATCCTAAACCAAACGGTTACGAATCTTTGCATATTACTGTAAAGAACCGTCGCGGGGCATATTTGGAGGTTCAGATCCGCACCCGTAGGATGGACGAGGAGGCCGAGAACGGGCAGGCCTCCCATTGGTCTTACAAAGGAGTCCTCCATGAGGAGCAGATGGACAAATGGCTGACTTCAGTCAGATACGCCCTTGAGCATCCTGGAGACGGTGGTCCGGAGGATTTGCCGGAGCCGCCTTCCAGGGAGATATTCGTGTTCACGCCAAGTGGCGAGCTGAGAATACTGTCCGCGGGGGCGACGGTCCTTGACTTCGCTTTCAATATCCACACTGGTCTCGGAGTCAAGTGCACAGGAGGCCGTGTCAACGGGAAAGCGGTTTCCATCAGGGAAAAACTGAAGACAGGTGATGTGGTCGAGATCATGTCCGGCAAGAACCAGAGACCTTCTCCGGACTGGCTCAATTTTGTCGTGACCTCCAAGGCCAAGAGTCGTATCAAGCGTGAGTTGGATGAGGAGGAATACAAGAAGGCCGCCGCTGGTCGTGAGCTGCTTGGAAGACGTCTGAAGAACTGGAAACTCGAGTTCCCGGACGATATGATAGCGGAGTATCTGAAGAAGATCAGGTACACCACCCAGAATTCTTTCTATGCCGCTGTAGCCGACTCCATCATTGATGTGAATGATGTGAAGACCTTCATCCAAGACCATGACAAAGCCGCCGCGTTAGCTGTTGATGCCGCCAAGGAGGCGGAGGCTGCCCGGATCGAGGCAAGGTCCGGGGCATGGGAGGGACGAAGCGCCTCGGATGATATCCTGGTCTTGAACGCCAAGGACTTGAAGGGACTTGACTATAAGATGGCCAAGTGCTGCCATCCTGTCTTCGGAGATGATGTTTTCGGCTTTGTGACACGTACCGAAGGCATCAAGATACACCGTATCTCTTGCCCGAACGCGGCCAGGTTGATCAGCACTTATCCTTATAGGATCCAGAGAGTCAGGTGGGCTGAGTCACCGTCCGGAGGCAGTTTCCAGGGCACTTTGAAAGTTGTGACCGGAATTGAGCCTTCTGTGATCGGCAGGATAACGGAGGTGGTAGGCTCATTCAAAGCCTCGCTGCGTTCCTTCAATGTCTCGGAGAACTACCGCAACGGTACTTATGAGATCACGATGAGGATAAGCGTCCCTTCCAATATGGAGCTGGA
>JAILLE010000051.1 GCA_024693285.1 Bacteroidales bacterium | reverse complement strand
CTTTGGCGGTAATTCCTCCGGCTCGCTGCGCTTCGCGCCCTATCCGGGTAAATGCTCGCCGGAAGAACAACCGCCAAAGCCTGCGACGTTATCCATGAATCTACGTCTTGGGCTGACGTCTTTCAAGCATGTGGGGGTATTTCCGGAGCAGGCGGCGAATTGGGAATATATATTCCGGAACACTTCGGAGATCGCCGCTTCCATGGAGCAGCGACCGAAGGTGCTTAATCTTTTCGCTTACACCGGTGCCGCATCGCTAGCCGCAAGGGCCGCGGGGGCGGATGTGACTCATCTTGATTCTGTGCGACAGGTAGTGACCTGGGCGCATGAGAACCAGGACCGCAGTGGCCTGGACGGCATACGCTGGGTGGTGGAGGACGCCATGAAATTCGCGAAGAGAGAGGCCCGCAGAGGGAATCTTTATAACGGAATAATCCTTGATCCGCCAGCATATGGGCATGGCCCGGACGGGGAGAAATGGAAACTTGATGAATGCCTGTTTGAAATGATGCGCAATGTCGGCCAGATCCTCGCACCCGAAAACAGCTTCATGGTACTGAACCTGTATTCCAACGGATTCTCCGCCGTACTTGGGGAAACGGTTGTCCGTCAAGCGCTTGGGCTAAAAGCTGACACTCCTCTTGATTCCGGCGAACTTGCCCTCAAGGACAAATTCGGCAAAGTCCTCCCACTCTCCATCTTCGTCCGTCTTAGAAGATAACAAAAGGGCGAGCCTCAGCTATTCGAGTTGAGGAAAGCCGCCAGGTCTGACTCCAACTCTTTGGCGAACTCTTTGTCACCACACTTCGAGGCCTCATTCGCCATATAGTAAATCAACTGGCAGTTGTACTCGAACTCATCCTTGTATTCCGGATAGAAATCAAGGAACAAAGCTATTGACTCCTTCAACTCCTTATCGATCTCACCAATCACCTCGCGAGCCTTTTCCGGCTTGCCAAGGCCATAGTAGCAACGAGCCATCTCTATCGGGAACAAGGCGTTGGAACTCCAGCCGAACAAAGTGTTGTCGTAAGGATACCTGTCCGGCCTCATAATCTGCCGGCACATATCCAGGACTTTCTCCGCCCTGTCTTTTTCTCCAGCCTCCATAAAGGCATCCGCCGAAGAAACTAAGAGGTTGCGAATGGACATTACACCCATGAAGGTGTAAATATTCTGATAATCAACCAGATAGTTATCAGCGCCGACAGCATCGAATTTGAAGGTCTCTGTCAGTTTCTTATAAAGCTCATCCGTGTCGACAAGGCCGATATTGAAAGATTCCACCTTGTTCTTAATAGGGATGAAACGATATGAGAACCCATCATACATCAAATACTCTTTAAGGCCGATATTGAGATCACCTCCCTGGTTAAGCAAGTTGAGAGGCCTGTCCCACTTGTAGTTAGCCAGGAGATCCAGCATAAAGAGCTCAGGTTTGGTGAGTCCGGTCTTGCCTTGAGGTATCTCAAGCACAATTGACTCAGGGATCATGTCTGCGAACTTGGGACTGACGATCCCCGACTTAAGACAGTTCTCCTTGTTGACCGGTATAATCATCTTCCTTGAGACCCAGTAATCCAGCTTGCGGCCGTCCTGGGTCATGAGTTTGGCGTCGGGATGCTTGAAAACCTTGATACATTCGGAGATAGGTACAGCCTGGTTCCTGCTGTCCTGTATGAGCACCCAATCATTGGTGCCATATAGATATTGCTCCTGCCCGATTGAAAGAGTCAGAGGGGCGGCGTTGTTGATAGCATATCTCATCTGGTCGATGTACCAGTCGGTTCCGAGCAAGGATGTGTTGAGTATCCTCACGTCATTCCTGATCTCCTCTACCTCCTGGGCGTACCACAGAGGGAAGGTGTCATTGTCGCCATGTGTCACCAAAAGGCCATTCGGACCTACGGAATTCAGATAGTTGTAGGCGACCTCCACAGCTGTCCTGCGGTGGCTCCTGTCGTGGTCATCCCACTCCTGGGCGCACATGAGGGCGGGAACGCAAAGGCAAACCAATGTCGTCGCCGCAGCCACGGCGGTGGTGTTCTTATTCTTCAAAGCTCCAGTTATCCAAGAATATATGGCGGCAACAGCGAAGCCTATCCAAATTGTGAAGGCATAGAATGAACCGGCATAGGCGTAATCCCTCTCCCTGACCTGGAACGGAGGCTGGTTGAGGTACATCACGACAGCTATTCCTGTCAGGAAGAAGAGCAGGAAAGTAAGCCAGCAACCCCTCTTGTCCCGGTCGAACTGGAACAGCAAACCCAACAAGCCGAGAAGCAAGGGCAGGAAGAACAAGTGGTTTTTGCCCTTGTTCTCCTTCAGCCAAGTCGGAGCGTTATCCTGGTCGCCCAGATGGATCCTGTCTATGACCTTGATTCCACTTTCCCAGTTGCCTGTGAAAAGGTCAGCTTGCGGGGCATGAATCTCGTTCTGGCGGCCGACAAAGTTCCACATAAAGTACCTCCAATACATCCATCCGACCTGGAAGTCAAAGAAATACTTCAAGTTAGCCCCGAATGTAGGTTTTTTGTACTCCGCTCCCGGCACAGTTATGCCCTTGCCGTTCATATAGGTCTGATAGAACTTGATAGAGCGGTCATCATTGTTGTACATCCTCGGGAAAAGCATCTTTCCAGAAGCGTTATAAACCGGTTCTATCGGACTGGGAACCTTTTTGTATTTCCCGTTCAGAGGAGCCCAATAGGAACCCTGCTTGAGTTCATAAGGAGCACCGAAATACTGTCCATAAACGAGCGGGACAGAGCCATACTGCTCACGGGAAAGATATCTGACCAATGTGAAAGCGTTGTCCGGCTGATACTCGTTTGTCGGCGGCTTGACACTGGAACGTATGATCACCACGCTGAATATCGAGAATCCGATCAATATGGTCGTGAAGCAAAGCAAAGCCGTGTTCCAGAACACTTTCCCCTTCTCCAGAGTCTTGAACAGTCCCCAGAAGCAAAGTCCGATGATGCCTAGGACAAAGAAGGCGGCACCCGTGTTGTAAGGCAGTCCGAAGCCGTTCACAAAGACAAGATCGAAGTAGGCGGCCATCTTAGGAAGCCAAGGAATCATTATGAAGAACAGGACTCCTAGGATGACGGCTGACAGCGCTAGAATCTTCACACACTCCCAGAAAGAATAAGGCTTGTCTTCCCTGATCTTGTAGTAATACATGAACACGATCATCGGGAGAGCCAGCAAGTTCAGCACGTGGACCCCGATCGAGAGACCCATAAGGAAGGATATCAGCACGATCCACCTGTTGGCATACCTACGGTCCTCAGATTCGTACCATTTCGTCATCGCCCACACCACAATAGCCGTGAAGAGGGATGACATGGCATACACCTCACCTTCGACCGCGGAGAACCAGAACGTGTCGGAGAAGCAATACGCGAGGGCACCCACAGCGCCGCTTCCGAATATCGCTATCGACTCACCGGTGGAATAATCTCCAGCGCTACCGTCCGGCCTTTTCTTCGGAATAATAAGCCTCTTGGTGAAAAAGACGATAGTCAGATACAGGAAGAATATGGTCAGCGCGGAGCAAAGGGCACTCATGCAATTGACCATCACGGCAGCCTTGGAAGGGCCTGTGAACATCGTGAAAAACCTCGCGATAATCTGGAAGACAGGGTTTCCCGGGGGGTGGCCCACCTCAAGCTTGTATGATGAGGCGATAAACTCACCGCAATCCCAGAACGATGCGGTCGGTTCTATTGTAGAAAGATATGTGAACGCGGAGATGAGGAAGACCACCGCCGCGGTCAGAAGATTCCATTGTTTGAATTTTTTGCTGTCCATAAATAATAAGGCATATTCCGGACAAATTTACAAAAAGATATAAAAGGAATACCTATCTTCGCGAAAATTGATACGGGAAAATGAAGCAGGACAACGATTGGAAACAACGACTCGGGGTAGTCTACTCGACAAATCCCGATTTTGAATATTCCTCATCAGAAGAGGATTTGGTGGAGACTCTTCCGCCTTCCAAACAGCGCCTGATCGTATCTATCGACAGAAGGAACAGAGGTGGCAAGCAGGTGACATTGGTGACCGGATTCCAAGGCACCCAGGAGGATCTGGCCGAGTTGGGAAGGACCCTCAAAGTCAAATGTGGAGTGGGAGGATCGGCGAAAGATGGGGAAATCACAGTTCAGGGAGATTTCCGCGACAAGGTCACAGAATTGCTTAAACAGCTCGGTTACAACGCGAAAAGGGGCAACTGAAAAAGTGACTTAAGATGACAGAGCTCCTGGACAATCCTGTATTCTGCGCGCTGGTCGTGTTCTTCACGCTACTCTTTCTGCTGAATCTGAAGAGTTTGCTGAAAATCACTCCCTCATTACTGGATTGCGCCACCAGATGGAAGGGAAACCTGGATCTTGAGGACAGCATACAACTATGCAGGAGCCGCAACTGGATAGCCGCGATCCTATTCGTCCCTTTTTGTCTGCTTGTCTACTATAACGGCCTCTATTCCCCGGAGTTCCTGCAGTGGCTGCCGCAGACTCTCCAGTTCACTGTCGTCATGGGGGTATTCCTAGTGTATCTGCTGCTGAGGACATTCCTCAATTGGCAGCTGGAGATGCACAATTATGGATCATCGACTTTCACGGCGGCCAACAGGTCTTTCTACAACTACTGTGTCCTGTTGTTCTTCCTGTTGTTCTTGACCGCTGGTATCACGAGGCTCCTGGGAGGCTCTTCCTCCACCGTAAGGACTATCATGCTCTGGGAAATCGGAGTGACCTATATCGTTTATATATTCCGCCGAGGACAGATTTTCGCATCCGTTTGCAATCCTTTTTCGACATTTTTGTATCTTTGCAGCCTTGAATTGCTTCCGACAGCCGCTCTCATCCTCTCCGAGAGGCTCCTGTAAGAAGAGCACGGTCGGATTGTAAACAGTAAACGAATGGCTATCAAGAAGATATTGATCTCCCAACGCGCCCCTCTAAAGGACGCCCCTTATGTCGCCCTGAAAGAGAACTATGGCGTGGACATCACGTTCCATCAGTTCTTTGTCGTCGAACCTTTGACTTCCAGAGAGTTCCGTGCCCAGAGAATCAACATCCTGGATTACACCGCCGTAGTATTCTCATCACGTCACGCCATCGATGCTTTCTATGGATTATGCGACGAACTGAGGGTTAAGGTGCCTGAGACTATGAAGTATTTCTGCACAACAGAGGCTGTCGCGATGTATCTCCAGAAGCACATTGTCTACCGCAAGCGCAAGATATTCTTCGGAAACGGCACTCCCGAGTCTGTTATTGAGCAGATCGGCACCAAGCATAAAGGAGAGAAATTCCTGGTGACCCAGTCGGACTCCAACGGCAGCTCGACACTCACCCGGCTTCTTGATGCTGAGGGAATCTCCTATCAGACAGCCGTTTTCATCAAGAGCGTGCCTCAGGATCTTAAGGATATGGACCTGAAGGAATATGACATGATAGTCTTCTACAATCCTTCTGATGTCCAGTCCCTTTTCGAGAATTTTCCTGACTTCAAGCAGGGTGACATAAAGTTCGTCTCATTCGGCAAATCCATAGTCAAGGCTATGGAAGAGGCCGGTCTTACAATCGAGGTCAAGGCTCCAACTCCGGAGGCACCCTCGGTAGCGCGTGCCATCGAGCTTTATTTGCAGGAACAGAAATAGATAAAATGGACACCTTACCGAAATCAGAGCGTCTTAGGGGCAAGATCGCGGTTTCGGCTCTGATGTCAAAGGGCCGCTGGGGTTTCTCGCGCGGCCTTAAATATTGCTATCTCTGGAACGAAACCTCCGAGGGGCCGAACAGGATCATGGTCTCCGTGCCGAAACGCTTTTTCAAAAGAGCGGTAAAAAGGAATCTTCTCAAGCGCCGTTTGAGAGAAGCCTATCGGACTCAAAAATCCATACTCGGGCCATCTTCAACGGACATACTGTTCTTATACAATTCTAAGGAAATAAATGATTTCCAGACCATTAAGGAAGAAGTCGCCGAGATTCTGAAAAAAGTGGCAGATGAAAGACAGTTATAGCATACCTCATTGGCGCAAGGTTGTGAGGGACGTCTTGTCCGCCCCCTTCCTTGCCCTTATCTGGTTCTACCGCAAGTGTATCGGTCCTTATATTCCCAAGACTTGCCGTTTCGAGCCTTCCTGCTCGACCTACGCCATTGAGGCGTTCCGCAAATGGGGACCGTTCAAAGGATTGTATCTGACTGTCTGGAGGGTCCTTCGCTGTAACCCGTGGGGCGGCAGCGGCTACGACCCGGTTCCTTGATTAAAGCTTCCCGTTCTTCTTCCGGGAGCGAAGGCGTGAAATGCTTTCGACAAGCAACTGATCCCTCAATATACGCCTGGCAGCCATGAAATCAAGAATAGCCGCCAATAGCGGTAATATGGTCGTCCAGCGGAAAAGGACACCGTCCGCAGCCGTCAGATAATCAAACACCAGCCAACCCTGAAGACCGATCAGGATGAGAGCTGACAGGACCGCGGTGCGCATCTGAAGCACTCTCACATTGAACGTGAACAAGGCGATGACCTGAAGAATCGTCGCTATCACCAATAGGATGGTGTAAGGGATGAAACTGATGTACTTGACTTCATCGATATGAGCACCGCCAGGGCCCAACATAAAAGATTTCACACAAAAGAAAAGCGTCACGACCAAAGCGGTCGCGATCGCGAGATACAATGTCTGGATTCTTTGCCACATAGTGACGCGAAAATAGTGAATTCCATCGAAATTTCTTATATTTGAAATCCACATAAAACTAAAGACAACATGAGAATAGCTGAATCAGAACTCATCATCAACGACGACGGATCTGCGTTCCACATCCATATGAGACCAGAGGAACTCGCTGATACAGTGATACTTGTAGGCGACCCGGGCAGGGTGGATATGATCGGTTATTATCTCTCTGACGTAGAGTTCCGTCACGCCAGCAGGGAGTTCGTCTCCATCACCGGCAACTATAACGGGAAGCGCTTGACCGCCCTGTCAACAGGAATAGGCACGGATAATTGCGACATAGTTTTGACAGAATTGGACGCTCTCGCCAATGTGGATTTCCAGACCCGGGAGCCCAAAGCTGAACATAGGGAACTGACGATCCTCAGGATCGGTACTACCGGAGCCATACAACCTGACATCCCGATCGGATCACCCATATTCTCCCACTACTCCATCGGTTGTGACGGTCTCCTTAATTGGTATGCCAATAGGGAGCTGATCACAAACCAGCAGATGGAAGATGCTTTCAAGGAGCATACAGGTTGGGACAAGCACCTCCCCTCACCTTATTTCATCAAAGCGAGCGATGACCTGATCAGCAGGTTTGAGGACTGCTCGGTAAAGGGTATCACCCTCTCTGCTCCAGGTTTTTACGGTCCACAAGGACGAGTCGTCAGGCTCGGTCTCGCCATGCCGGACATGCTTGAGAAATTCGAGACATTCAGGTTCGGGGAATACAGGATCACCAACTTTGAGATGGAAGGATCCGCTGTCGCCGGTCTGGCAAAGCACTTGGGCCACAAGGCCGGAACCATTTGCTGCGCGATAGCCAACCGCTATCTCAAGAGCAGTAACCCGGACTACAAGGCAATGGTCCGTCAGTTGGTGGAGTTGTCACTTGACAGGCTGACGAGATAAGAGGGAGTTATTGAAACTTGCGAGGACATTGCCCTCATACGTCTTGGAGACAGGAATAGGAGGAATGGTATCATTGTCTAAATCGAGTTCATAGCCGTCTTTCTCCTTTCTGAGCACCTTGACCTTATCCATATTCACCAGGTATTTCCGGTGGCAACGCACCAGACTGCTACCCCGGAAACTCTCTTCCACAGTCTTCATCTTGCTGCGGATCATGTAGCGCTTGAGGTCGCCCCGGCTGTCGGTGTAACGGACAATGATGTAGTTGTCGTCAGATTCCAAATAATATAGGCTGGAAGCGCTGACGACAAGCTTCAGATTCCCGCTATTGTCGAACAGAGTTATCTTCTCCAGCCGAGACGGGAGCACATTCTCGTCCAAGACGACATTGCCATAGTTCATCAGACGGATCGTCTGATTCTTGTCCTGCAAGGCGAAATACATACCCGCAAGGATGTACGGAATGATTAGGGATATAACACCATAAAGAAGGGCGTTCCCAAGAGTCTCAGGAAACTGGTCCCATCCTATTCCGGTGATCGGAACCGTGATGAACGAATATGCCAGGCAGATTATTATAACTTCGGCAACACACCATGCCACGTAACCCAAGTAAGTCATTCTCAGAACCTTCCTGGTCCTATACATCAAATATCGGCTCAAAGCGACAAACGTCAGTGATCCGGCGGCGAAAAGGACGGTGAAGGCAAAAAACTTGGAATTCCCGAGGGCCATCCAACTATTGTGGGAAAATGGTAAGCTGAGAAGCAGGAACACAATCGAGAAGAACGCCGCGAAAGTCACGGTGTAAATCAACTGGTATTTCTCCCTAAAATAATCAGGAATCTGGTTGGTAATTGCCATATTTCTTCCTCGGGATTGCAAATATAACACTTATTTCGGAATATAGGCATCCTAGTATTTCACCACAAATGCCGCTAATTCACCACTTCTTACTAAATATCATGCGCAAAGGGAAGTATTCACCACAATTATTTTGAACCCGGCCGGAAGATTGGTAATTTCGCGACCGAAAACAAAAAAGAAATATGAGAATCATTGGAACCGGAAGCGCTCTTCCGAAGAAAATAGTCACCAACGAAATGCTCTCCGAGTTCCTGGACACAAGTGACGAGTGGATCACCACCCGCACAGGGATCAAGTCCAGGCACGTCATTTCTGATGAGCAGCTCGAAGACTTGGGAGCCGAGGCGGCCATGAAGGCTTTGGAGATGTCAGGCCTCGGAGTAGAAGATATCGATTTGTTCATCGTCTCTAACGTCGTATCAGAGCATATCACCCCCGGGATGAGTTGTGTCGTGGCTGAGAAAATCGGTCTCAGCTGTCCCATGTTCGACATAAATTGCGCCTGTCCGGGATTCATATATGCCCTTGACATGGCCGAGGCATATTACAAAGCCGGAAAAGTGAAGAATGTCCTCATCGCATGCATCGAGGAGCCTACCAGGATGGCAAGTTGGGATGACCGCGCCACCTGTGTCCTCTTTGGCGACGGAGCCGGAGCCGTGGTGCTGACGGAAGGAGACAACATCAAAGGAACCAAGCTCAACGCACAGCCCGACACTGACAAGTTATTTATGAGAAGGGTCTTGGAATCAACTCCTTACATCAAAAAGGCAGAAGTTGACATTCCGCTCCAGATGCGCGGCCGTGAGGTATTCCGTTTTGCTGTCGGTGCTTGCACCAATGGTGTGAAGAGTCTTCTTGACGAGGTAGGCATCAATAAGGAGGATGTTTCCTGGTTCATGGTCCACCAAGCCAATAAAAGGATTATTGACTCTATCATCGATTTTATGCAGGTGCCTGCGGATAGATTCCCTGTCAATATCCATGACCATGGCAACTCATCTTCCGCTTCTTGCCCTATTCTTCTTGACGAATGTAACCGCAAGGGATTGTTCAAGCAAGGTGATATCATCGTGCTGAGCGCGTTCGGGGCCGGACTCCTTTCCGGAGCCGCCGTCCTCGAGTGGTGATTTAAACAATAATCGTTATATTTACGGATTGACTATCAGACAAATAATATAATCAATATGGAAAAAAGAGTAGTTATAACTGGAATGGGTGTCATCTCCCCTGTCGGGAATGACGTCACCACTTTCTGGAAAAACCTTTGCGACGGTTACTGCGGTATCGAAGTGATCGAGAGCGAGGACACCGAGCAGCTTCCCGTGAGGATCGCCGGCAAGGTAAAGGAGTTTCACGCCGAGGAATATGGTATGGACAAGCCGTTCATCCGTAAGCAGGACCTGTTCACTCAATTCGGTGTCGCGGCGGCATATCAGGCCGTAAAACAATCCGGTCTCGTCTCCACCGGTGAGGGGCAGAACATCGATCCCTTCAGATTCGGAGTGTATTTCGGATCAGGTATCGGAGGTTTCGCCACGCAGTACAGGGAAATGGCCAAGATGATCGATGATCCTTCCGGGCAGTGGATTTCCCCGCTGTTCATTCCTACGATGATCTCTAATATCGCCGCTGGCCAGATCGCTATTCTCAACCATGCGGAAGGTCCCTGTCTCGACATCGTGACAGCTTGCGCGACCTCAACTAACGCTATGGGTGAGGCCTACAGGGCCATCAAACATGGCTATGCCGACGCTATCATTACCGGAGGAAGCGAGAACGCCACCATTCCGATCGGAATTGCCGGTTTCGCCAACCTGAAAGCCCTTTCGAGGTCAACCGATCCCAAATACGCGTCATTGCCTTTCAACGCCAATCGCGCCGGATTCGTTATGGGAGACGGTTCCGCAGCCCTCATTCTTGAGGAATATGAGCATGCCAAAGCCCGTGGAGCCGTGATCCTCGGAGAGATGGTCGGTTATGGCAATACCTGCGACGCCTACCATTCAACAGCCCCCAGGCCGGACGGAACCACCCAGGCCAAATGTATCGAGTTGGCTCTTAAGGAGGCCAATTTCGACAAGGAGAAAGACAATCTCTACATCAACGCCCATGGAACCGGCACCAAGCTTAACGATGCCGCTGAAACTATGGCTTACAAGAACGCCCTTGGAGATTTCGCTTACAAGGCCCACATAAGCTCCATCAAGTCTATGACCGGACACATGTTCGGCGCGGCAGGTGCCGCTGAGGCGATAGCGACGATCCTTGCCCTCCGTGACGGGATATGCCCTCCCACTATCAACTTGGACACCCCCGATCCCGAGTGCGACCTCGATTACACCCCTAATGTAGCGGTCAAGGCAGACCTGACTCTGGGTATTTCGGATTCGTTCGGATTCGGAGGACACGACGCTTGTGTCGCTTTCAGAAAATGCGAGGACTAAAAGTAAATAGCTATGTCAGAAGTTCTTAACAAAGAAGATATCAAGCAATTCCTGCCGCATAGGGAGCCCATGCTCCTTATCGAGGAAGCATATATAGACGAAAATGGTCTGGCCCACGCCAAATACCGTATCAAGGAAGACGAGTTCTTCACCAGAGGCCACTTCCCTGGCAATCCAGTGGTTCCAGGAGTGATCCTGTGCGAGATCATGGCACAAAGCTGCGCCATCCTGGTAAAGGACGAGATTCCCGGCCATATCACCCTCTATGCCGGCCTTGACAAAGTCCGTTTCAAAAACTCCGTGAAGCCCGGAGACGTTTGTGAGGTGACCGCCAGCCTTGATGACAGGCGCGGTTTGCTCTTCTTCTGCTCCGCTAAGCTGGAGGTCAACGGAAAGCTCTGCTGCAAGGGAATGCCTTCATTCGCCTTAGTCCCTATCCAGCAATAAGATGGAATACAGAAGACTGGATCCTGACGAGTTCGAGGACCTCTCTTCAAGGATTCTCCACGAAGACAACCATATCCTCGTATTCAACAAAGTCCCCGGCGAAATAGTCCAGGGGGACAAGACCGGGGATGAGTGCCTGGCTGAGACCCTGAAGGCTTTCATTGCCCAGAGGGATTCAAAGCCGGGCAAGGTCTTTATGGGCGTTCCTCACCGGCTGGATCGGCCTGTCAGCGGCATTGTGGTGTTCGCGAAAACCTCAAAGGCTCTCTCCCGTTTATCTGAGATGTTCAGGACCGGAAATATACACAAGACCTATTGGGCGCTTTGCCTTAACGCTCCCCAGAAAGAGTCAGGGGAACTCGTGGACTGGCTCATCAGGAATGAGATGATGAACAAAAGTTTCGTCGCGAAGAACGGCAGCTCCGCACAAGGCGCGAAAGAAGCCAGGCTCTTGTACAAAGTGATCGGAAAGACAGAGCGCTATCATCTCCTGTCAGTCCAGCTGCTGACAGGCCGTCATCATCAGATCAGATGCCAACTTGCGGCGATGGGTTGCATCATTAAAGGGGATCTCAAATATGGAGCTCCACGTTCCAATCCGGATGGAGGAATATGCCTCCATTCCAGGGAGATAAGTTTCATCCATCCCGTAAAAAAAGAGGAGATGACGATTATCGCGCCACCTCCTAGCTCTTGGAAAGGGATAGAACCCTACCTGTAATCATCAACCTTCTCTCTGGCTGAAACAGCGTTCTGTCTTGCGGACTCGGCATCTTTTCTGGCTTTCTCAGCCTTCTTCTCAGCCTTCTTGGCTTCTTTTTCAGCCTTGGCCCGGGCCTTATCCTCCTTAGCCTTGGCTTCCTTAGCCTCCTGCTCTGATCTGGCGGTGGCTATCGTGGCCTCAGTCCCCTCAGAACGCCTGCGCATCTGGGTCCTGTCCTTTGAGGCATCCTTGGCTGATCTGCCTTTCAAAACCGCATAGCAGACCACCTCATACCTGTTCCTCGTCTTTTTGTAGACGAAAAATGAATCGACCACATCATCCTCCGGATAACCATAAAGCGCATCGGTCCTGGCCTCAGCTTTGGCGATGTTCAAATCCTTGTTCTCAGCTTTTCCAATCACCTCAGTGGAATTCTTGGTGGAATATAAAGAGGTAAGGTAACGGTTAACCACCTCATCGAGCTTGACATTGTCAAGAGACTTGTAACCATCGGCCTTAAGCTGCTTGACCTCAATCTTGGTGTCCTTTTTCGCTTGTTTCACGGCTTTCCTGCTCTGTGCGGCGACGGGAGCTAACACCATGGCACCCAAAAGAATGGATAAAATGAATCTTTTCATAACGCGAATATAAAAAAATCTTCACTATTATCACATCCGGTCAAAGGCATGGTCATGCAGCCATTCGGAAGGGGTCTGGCCAGTGTTGACCTTGAAAGCCATATTGAAAGAAACGGAGGAATGGAAGCCGGACATCATGGAGACCTCCCCTACTTTCAAACGTGGATCCTTCTTGAACAACGATATCGCATACTGCACCCTATGGTAATTGATGAATTGACGGAAGTTCCTGCCTGACAACAGGTTAATTGTGCGCGATAAATAGAGTTTATTCGAGTACAGTGCCTCGGACATATCCTCCATACAGAAAGACGGATTAAGGTAAGGCCTCTGCTCATTCATATACATCAGGACCCTGCGGTAAAGGTTGTTCATCTTCTTGTCTTCCTCAGCTTTATCAATGACAGATGTTCTCAGGTTGCCCTTTATGATCTCCTTTACCTTGTTCTCGGTACCCTGATTGAGCATGTACGTCCTCCCGGTCATGTCCCTTAAGTATAAGACGGCGTACAGAGCCATGAAAAAAGCCAGGCTCGTGTAAGTCATAACCACCCCCGCGTTACCAGGCAAGAGAACCGAGCAAAGTGAATATATTCCCAAACCCATGAAAACCAATGAATATATGAACCGGGAGTAATCCTCCAAGTTATGCCAGACCGCTGAATTGCGGAAGAACAACCTTATACAGCTGAATCTCTTTGCCGCGACAGTCGTGAAATAACATGAGAAAACCACAAGCACAACAATGTAGGAAAAGAATATCCTCTCAGAGCGAAAAGAGACTTTCCCCGAAGGAACAAACAGAGAGAAGACGAATGATATCACGAAGGCGATCTCAAGCAGGAGCGTGGCGCAAAAAGAGAAGCCCGGCTTTTCGAAAGAACAGGGATAGAGCAGCAGTATCTCCACCACGGCCGTGATGTCCAGGACAAGATAGCGGATCTCGACCGGTCCCTGTCTCACAATCTCAAGGACAACAAGTAACGCCCCGGTCAATCCCGCCAGCATCCTGATGACCATTTGACGATTTCTCCTGGAATGGTTTTTATAAATGTCATAAAAAAGGAAAGAAAGATATTCGACGATTAGAAAAATAGTTACTACTGTCGACATACTGTTCAAGAATGGTTTTAGTTTTCGAGTTTTTCTTATCAGGGTCGAATATAGCCATGAAAACTATACAAAAGCCCCCAGCGGATAGGTACGCCGGGGGTTTCTTTCAAAAAAAAGGTGTTAAAAAGAGAAATTACGATTTGTTTTCCTTTATCGAGTCAAATCCCTTTCCGTAGACACCAGCAACTGAGGAAATCGACAAGAACGCATCCGGATCAATCCTCTTGATCGCCCTGAGAAGGATATTCACATCCGTCTTCCTTGTGATGACCATCAAGACAGAGGCCTGTTGCTTGGTATACCATCCCTGTCCATCAAGGACAGTCACTCCCCTATGGAATTCCGTGGTGATCATGTCAGCGATAGCCACATGCTCGTGGGAGAGGATGAAAAGCTGTACACTTCGTCTGGAACCTGAAAGATAAAGGTCGGCGACATTGCCGCAAACCGTGACAGTGATCATACCATAGACAGCCGTGATGAACTTATCAACGAAAGGAAGCGCCTGACCATTAGAATCGTAAGAAGGTACAAGCAAGGAAAAAGCGATGATGAACACATCCATCAGCAAGATCACCTTGCCCGGAGAGACGTTTCTATACTTTGTGATAATCAAAGCTATAATGTCCGTTCCTCCGGTACTTCCTCCTTGTGAAATCGACATACCGATTCCGAATCCAGCCATGGAACCACCTATGATAGAGCAGAGTAGCTTCCCATTGGACAGGGCGATATCCTGGATAAACTGAGTCGGAATCAAAGTCTGCTCGATATTCAAGCAGAATGACGCCAGAAAGATCGCGTAAACGGTCTTTACACCGAAGGAAGGGCCGATAATGAACAAGGATATAAGCAGCAGTAAGGCATTGATCACAAAATAGGTGTAACCCATCTTGATCCCCGTGGCGAACTGGATGATGGCACTTATACCGGACACTCCGCCACCGAACATGTTGTTTGGAGTCAGGAAAATTGTCCAACCGGACGTGTAAATCAATATTCCGAGCGTGATAAGGAAATATTCCTTAACCGCGCGCATCAGGTTTTTCTCTTGTATTGCCATTATTATTGTTCTTTTTCAACTTCAGTTTAATTCCTGTCTTCATCTCATCGAAGCCTTCGCCGTAGACTGTGCTGGCTGAGGACACCGTGACGAATGCCCTGGGATCTATTTCCTTGACCAATTTGGTGATGGTATGGAGTTCCGGTTTGCGCACCAGTATAAGAAGAACCTTCTTGCTCTGACCTGAGTACCAACCCTGGGCTTCAAGGGCAGTGACTCCGCGCTCAAGATCATTAATGACTGTGTCCGCGATTTCCTTATACTTCTCGGAAAACACCATTATCTGCCATGTGGAATTGCGTCCCAGAAGGACCCAGTCCACAAAAACCGAGAAGATGACCATGGCCACATAACCATATACCATATCCTCAATGGTCTTTCCGGGAACCAGGAGTACCGACGCTATGATAAACATATCCACAGCTAAGAAGACCTTCCCTAATGAGACTGGCCAGAACTTATTGACTATCAATGCGACAATATCGGTTCCTCCGGTACTTCCCCCTCTCGCCAAGATACATGTGATGCCGATGGACTCGATGATGGCCGCCACGACTACAAGAAGAAGCTTGTTGTCAAAGAACACATGGAGGAACTCCATCCCGGCCAAGAAATCCAGGCCCAAAGTGGAAAGACCGATGGCGTAAAGAGTCTTGAATCCGAACCCCTTCCCAAGAATGATGCTTCCGGCTATTATCAGCAAGCCATTTACAACAATATAAGAAAGATAAACCGGAATGCCGGTGGCGAAATTGATGATTGTACACGCACCAGTCAGACCACCACTGGCGATTCCATTCGGAATCAGCATGTCTGCCCAAGCAAAGGTGTAGAACAACACACCGATGGTTATGACGACATAGTCATCAAGGGTATTCAAGAAAGCGCTTTTCTTCTTTTTCGCTGTTTGAACCATTTCCGCTACTTGATAACTATGTTGACAATCCTGCCGGGGACCACGATAACCTTGGCTATCGACTTGTCTCCTACCCACTTAATAGTCTGTTCCATTCCTCTGACCGTAGCCTCGACATCAGCGGGAGCCATGGACTTGGGAAGATCCACGGTGAACCTCATCTTCCCGTTGAAAGAAACCGGATACTTGATACTGTCTTCCGCGGCCAAGGCCGGATTAAAGACCGGGAAGGATGCGAATGTGACACTCTCCTCATGGCCGAGCAGCGACCAGAGTTCCTCAGCGATATGAGGGGCAAAAGGTGAGAGAAGGATAACCATAGGCTCCAGGATAGCCCTCTTGTGGCATTTCAACGCGCCGAGGTCATTAAGCGCTATCATAAAGGCACTGACAGTGGTATTGAATGAGAAGTGCTCGATGTCAGACTCCTCTTTCCCGATCAACTTGTGCAGGACCTTCAACTCCTCCGCTGTAGGCTCCTCATCAGAGACAGCCAGGTCTTCCCCGTCAAAGAACATCCTCCAGAACTTCTTCAGGAAACGGTTGACACCGTCGATTCCCTTGGTGTCCCAAGGCTTGCTCTGCTCGAGCGGGCCAAGAAACATCTCGTAAAGGCGAAGCGTGTCTGCACCGTAATCATCGCAAATATTGTCAGGGTTGACCACATTGAACATAGATTTGCTCATCTTCTCGACAGCCCATCCGCAAATATACTCTCCGTTCTCCAGAACGAACTCAGCATCAGCGAATTCCGGCCTCCAAGCCTTGAACGCCTCAAGGTCAAGCCTGTCGTTGCGCACCAGGCTGATATCGACATGGATCTCAGTGGTCTGGTACTGGTCCTTGAGACCGAGGGATACAAACTTGTTGGTCCCGACAATACGGTACACAAAGTTGGATCGGCCTTGGATCATACCCTGGTTGATCAGCTTGCGGAAAGGCTCATCCTCACAAACATATCCCAAATCGAACAGGAACTTGTTCCAGAAACGGGAATAAATGAGGTGGCCGGTGGCGTGCTCGGTGCCGCCAATGTAGAGATCAACATCCCTCCAGTATGCGTCCACATCCTTGTCAACCAAGGCGTTATCATTGTGGGGATCCATGTAGCGGAGATAATAGGCGCTCGATCCGGCGAATCCAGGCATCGTACTGGTCTCCAGAGGATAGCCCTTATAGGTCCAATCTTTCGCCCTGGCGAGCGGCGGTTCTCCCTTCTCGGTAGGCTTGAACTCGCTGATCTCAGGAAGAGTCAGAGGCAGATCCTCAAACGGCACGGGAGTAGGAATCCCATCTTTGTAGTAGATAGGGAATGGCTCCCCCCAGTATCTCTGGCGGCTGAATATGGCGTCACGGAGCCTGTAATTGACCTTGCTGTGGCCCAACCCTTTCTCCTCGACATACTTGATAGCGGCCGGAATAGCATCCTTGACCTCCATCCCGTCCAGGAAGCCCGAATTGACCATCTTGCCTTCTTTGGCGTCGAAACTCTCCTCACTGACATCGCAGCCTTCGATGATCGGAACGATCGGGAGGTTGAACTTCTTGGCGAACACATAATCCCTGCTGTCATGGGCCGGGACAGCCATAATCGCACCCGTACCATATCCGGCGAGCACATATTCAGAGATCCAGATCGGAACCCTCTCACCTGTAAGCGGATTGACACCATAAGATCCGGAGAAAACACCGGTGACGGTCTTGGTCTCGGCGATTCTCTCCCTCTCCGTCTTCTTCTTGACATAGGCGAGATATTCCTCAACCTCAGCCTTTTGGGCCTCGGTGGTGAGGATCGGGGTAAGCTCGCTCTCAGGCGCGAGAACCATGAAGGTCACACCGAAGATAGTGTCCACCCTGGTGGTGAATATCGTCACATCATGTTCCTCATCACCATTATAGCATTTGAACACGACCTCGCACCCATTGGACTTGCCGATCCAGTTGCGCTGCATCTCCTTAAGGGAATCTGTCCAGTCAATCTTGTCAAGGCCATCAAGAAGCCTCCCGGCATAGGCGGACACCCTCAACTGCCACTGCATCATCTTCTTCTGCTCCACAGGGAAGCCACCTCTGACGGAGAATCCATCCTTGACCTCATCGTTGGCCAACACAGTTCCCAAACCAGCGCACCAGTTGACAGAAGTCTCTCCCTGATAAGCGATCCTGTAGTTCATGAGCATGTCGGACTTCTCCTTCTCAGAGAACGCCTTCCACTGCTCGGCCGTGAACGGGTTATGCTCTGAACATGAGGCGTTTACGGCTTCGCTGCCGCCCTTCTCGAAGGCCGCGACAAGATCCTCGATCGGGCGGGCCTTGTCCATATCGGCGTCGTACCAGCAGCCGAACATCTTCAAGAAAGCCCATTGTGTCCACTTGTAGTAAGCCGGATCACATGTCCTCACCTCACGGTTCCAGTCATAGGAGAAACCGATCCTGTCCATTTGCTGGCGGTAACGGTTGATGTTATTGACGGTCGTGACTTCAGGATGCTGGCCAGTCTGGATGGCGTACTGCTCGGCAGGCAAGCCGAAAGCGTCGTAACCCATCGGATGGAGCACATTAAATCCCTTCAACCTCTTGTAACGGGAGAATATGTCACTCGCTATGTATCCCAGCGGATGGCCCACATGAAGTCCCGCTCCGGAAGGGTAAGGGAACATGTCAAGGACATAGAACTTAGGTTTGGACGGATCGGTACCCGTCCTGAAAGTTCCTTTCTCAGCCCAGTAGGCCTGCCATTTCCTCTCAATTTGCCTGAAATCGTAATCCATTGTTTATAAGTTATTTCTAAGTATTATGCTTCTTAAATCCAAAACTCCTGGTCCCTTTCTTTTCCAGACGGAACTCGACGTACAAAGACATCTCGGAGCTGACTTTCTTGCCGCGGACTTTGCCCGGCTTCCAAGCCGGTGATCCGCTGATGATCCTGACAGCCTCGTCATCAAGGAGAGGATCCGCACCTTTGAGAACCTTCACATCCCGGATCTTACCATCTTCCCCAATGACGAAATCAACGAGAACCCTTCCCTGGATGCCTTGCTTAATGGCCTCTTCAGGATACCTCATGTAGGAATATACCCACTTCTGAAGAAAAACCGTAGGATCGGTGCTGCCCAGGAATGACGGCTTGACATCACAGTCGTAATAAGGGACCACACCAGAGACTCCACCGGTGAGTTTTACCACTTCCGTCGGGTTGAATATAGGTTTGGGTCCATTGGCGAGAGAAACGGAATAGTTGTAGATATATTCCAGTTCCTTCTCCATATTGTCATAATCAATAATCGACTGGGTGTCCCTCTCGGTGTCATGGGCAGGATAACGTCCGGTAGTGAAAAAGATCGAGGGAATACCCTTGTCGTAAAAAGCGATATTGTCGGAAGGGTATGGCTCCTGCGTGGTGATGACCGGCCTGATTGGCTGAAGCTCGCTTGAAAGGGACTCAACCATCGCGTTCATGTCGGCATTGGAGGCCGTGAAAGCATAGAAGCCGTCAGCACCCGTCCCGAGCATATCCAGATTGATCATGGCGTCGATGTTGGAAACATCTGAGAAAGAGCGGTTTAAGAAATACCACGACCCGGCGAAAGACTCTTTCGAAGCCCCGAAAGCCAAAAGAAGAACAGAGCGGCGAAGCAAAGCATTGTTGGTCTTGAGCATCCTCGCTAGTTCCAGCATCATAGCCACTCCGGAGGCATTGCCGTTGGCCCCGTAATAAATCTTCTCGACCTTGTTTCCGTCAACAGTCATTGAGCCGGTGCCAAGGTTGTCCATCCTGGCGCCTATGACAATATACCTGTCCCTCAACGACTTATCCCAACCTTGTATAAAACCGCACACATTCCTTGACACAAGAGTGTCCCCATTCTCCTGACGAATTCCGAAAGGATCACCGGATTCCCCAGAGAGCACATCTACCCCGTATTCATTCAATACTTCGGTGATATACTCCGCCGTCATCTTCTCTCCTTCCGACCCGGCCTTGCGGCCCTCCATCATAGCGGAGGAAACGGTAGTGATATGCTTCTTAAGAGAAGAGACCGTCTCCGTGTCTCCCAACTCTGAATACCCTGACATGTACTGTGCGTGAACCTGCCCGGACAAGGCGAAAATGGCCGCGACAATGGTTATGAGCGCTGATTTTCTGATCATTTCTTTTTCCTGTCTAAAATCCAGACGCCCTCAGGGCAAAAATCCTGCCCTTTCAATTCTTTCATGAAAGCTTTGGCTTCTTCCTGGTCATCAGTACCTCCGATTCCGACAGCGGTGCGCCCCTCAGTGAAGCCAAAAAACTCCGGCTCGTAGCCATAGCCTTTTATCCTATCGGCATATCTCTCCGCATTCTCCCTGCTGGAGAACGCCCCCATGATGACATAGAAACGCTTCTTCTCCGTCCCGGCCCCTGAGCTTGTCGAAGGGTCCTTGTCGCCAGCAGGACGAATTGGCGCGGCAACGACAGTATCCGGCTTAGTCTCGGCCTGCCCAGTCGAGACCGGTTGTTCTGAGGAGCGAAGGATCTGCTCCCGCTTGGCCTCAATGTCCTTTGAAGTCGGCCTCCCGGCCAGAACACGGAAGAAATCGCAGCCTGTAGCCATCAAAGCCACAGACAACACGAGGACAACAACCGGGAGCACTCTTCTCATAAACTACTTCTCAGGAACAATAAACGCGACAATCTCGCCCTTGACAACCTTATCACCCTGCTTGCCGAGAACTGCGACGACTCTTCCGTCGATAGCCGGAACCAGCTCTTCCATACCGTAATATGTCTGGACAAAGCCCATTCCGACTCCAGCCTTCACCTCGGTTCCGACCACAGGAGCGGCCGAATCGTCATCCACATCGACCTGCCAGAGAAGCTGGCCCTTGACAGGAGCCTGAACAGGCACGGCATTCGGATATTTCCTGGTATATTCCTCGACATCGAACTTGGGCATCTCAACCACGGGACGGGTCACGACGATGGGTGCTCCGGCCTTAGCCCTGAAGTCCTCAAGTTCCTTATTGAAACGCTCCTTGGCGATTCCGCTCTTGTAGTCGAGGTACTGGCGCTCATGCATGGCCAGCTCGAACAATTCCTCGTCATCCTCGCCATAGTCCCAGCCATTCTCATCCATCATCTTGCGGAACTTAGGAAGCTCATCGGGATAATTGTCCTGCGGGTTACCGGTCGAGAACTCATGCCCTTTCTCCTTTGCCAGCTCGATGATCTCAGGAGCCAGAGGCCCAGGTAACTGACCCATGTTGCCCAGAATCATGCCCCAGGTGTCCTTATCGATAGTTGTCCAACGCGGCTTGTCGTTGAGCATATTGAAGAGGTTCATCAATGCGGTGTTTTTGACATACTGGCTGAACGGAGTCACGAGTGGCGGGTAACCCAGACGGGGCCACACGTATTCAACCTCCTGGAAGAGCTTGACCATCAAGGTGTCAAGGCTCATCTCCGGACGGCCGTGAGCCCTTTGGGCGGCGTTGATCGCGCCCTGGAAGCCCTTGAGGTCGGCCATCATGGAGCCCATCATTCCCCCGGGCAGGCCACATCCCACGAGAAGCGAGCTCATCTGGGAGTTGGTCGGATTGATCCAGTAGCCGAGGAAGTCATCGATAAACTTCTGGGTCAGGCGGCGGACCTCCATGTAGGCGTCCATGTTGAGATCCTTCACCAGGAAGCCGTCAGCCTTCATCATCTCACGGATAGTTATCACATCCGGATGAACCTTTCCCCAGGAGAGAGGCTCCACCGCTACATCCAGATAGTCCGCTCCGGCGCGGGCGACCTCCAGCATAGACGCGGGAGAGAAACCGGGACCGGTATGGCCATGGTACTGGACAACGATGTGGGGATATTTCTTCTTGATATCACTGACAAGCTCGCCAAGGAAAGTGGGGCGACCGATTCCGGCCATATCCTTGAGGCATATCTCATCGCAACCATATTCCACTACCTTGTCGACAATACCCATGTAATATGCCACGGTGTGTACAGGGGAATTGGTGATCGAGAGAGCCACCTGGGAAATCATACCGCCCTTCTTCGCACCCTCAACCGAGCCACGGAGGTTACGGTGGTCATTAAGACCGCAGAAGGAACGGGCGATGTCGGTGCCTTGCTTTTTCTTGACCTTGAACATCAAGTCCCTGACATCTCTCGGGACAGGATTCATCCTTAGGGCGTTCAATCCCCTCTCAAGCATGTGGGTCTGGATCCCGGCTTTATGGAAAGGCGCCGTCCACTTACGGACCGCCACATTGGGATTCTCTCCGAAAAGGAGATTGACCTGCTCAAAAGCGCCTCCGTTGGTCTCAACCCTGTCGAAGCAGCCCATATCCACGATAGCCGGGGCTACCTCGCAAAGCTGGTCAACCCTGGGGACGTACTTGCCCGAGCTCTGCCACATGTCCCTGTACACCAGGGAGAACTTGATTTCTCTTGCCATATGCTGATGTTATTTCTTTATTACAATCTTACAAATATACTCATTTTTCGCTATCTTTCACTAACTTTAAACGCCACTAATTAATCATTTGTCCAACATGGGAAACAAAATCTCGGCTCTAGTCATAATCTGCCTGTTCTCCATCTCGGTTTACGGTTCTCCAGCGAATATTCCGGAGCCCTGCGACCACCCCAGACTCGTGTTGAGAGCTGGAGAAGAGACAGCGGTCAAAGAAGCCATCGGAAAAGGCGGAATCATGTCGGAAGCATATTCCTATATCAAGGACTTTTCCGATAATCTCCTGACTGAACCACCTCTGGAAAGAGTAATGACCGGCCGTCGTCTGCTGAGTGTCTCCCGCCAGGCTCTAAAGAGGATTTTTCACCTCTCGACAATGTACAGGCTGGACGGAGACAAGAGGTATTCCGACCGGGCGATTAGCGAGATGCTCGCCCTAAGCCGTTTCCAGGACTGGAACCCTTCGCATTTCCTGGATGTGGGTGAGATGACTATGGCTATCGCTATAGGTTATGACTGGTTGTACGATGTCATAAGCGAAACCGACAGGGCCGAGATACGAGAATCTATTCTGAATAAAGGACTTAGGACTTCCGAAGGACAATGGTTCTTCACCTCGAACAACAACTGGAACCAGGTCTGCAACGCAGGAATGGTATATGGTGCCCTCGCGATCTTCGAGGACGTCCCTAAAGAAGCCCGAACGATGATATCCAAATGCTTGGAATCCAACCCTATAAGTTTGGCGAGCTATTCGGAGGAAGGTTGCTATCCGGAAGGTTACGGCTATTGGGCATATGGCACATCTTTCCAGATAATGCTGATCGCCGCACTCGAGAGTGCCTTCGGCAGCGATCTCGGACTCATGGACGGACAGGAGAGATTCTACAACTCGTCCCGGTTCATCTGCATGATGAGCACCCCTAAACACAATGTGTTCAGCTATTTCGATGGTGGAAGAAGACAGAACTTCCAGCACATCCAGGCTTGGATGGCAGCCAAGACTGGTGACACCTCAGCGCTTTATCCCGAACTCACCTTCCACAAAGACCGGGGACTCATCATGAACGATGAGGACAGGCTGTTACCCATGTTCCTCATCGTCGGAAAAGGAATTGATTTCAACGAAGTTCCGAAGCCGGAGGACAATTACTACATCTGCTCTGGTCTCGAGCCTATGTTCATCTACAGGAGCGGATGGGACAATCAGAACGACACCTATCTCGCTGTCAAAGGCGGACGGGCGGCCGATAATCATGGCCATATCGACGCGGGTTCCTTCTTCTTTGAAAGTGAAGGAATCGGCTGGGCGGTCGACCTCGGAAGTCAGAACTACAACTCTCTGGAGACTCGTGGAATAGACCTGTGGGCCATGGACCAGAAAAGCCAGCGTTGGGACGTGTTCAGGATTGGAGCCGAGTCTCATAACATCCTTACAGTCAAGGGTAAAAGACCGATAGTCGACACAAGGATTCCTATCCGTGATGTTTGGAAGAAGAAGTCAAGGAAGGGCTGTGGGTTGCCCATGACTTCTTTCTACGGCGGAGATCTCGACTCCTGCTACCGGAAGGTATATCTCGACAAGAAAGAAAACCTCCACGTCGAGGATTTCTTTATTGGCGGAGAGACCAGACAGAATCTGTTCTGGACTATGTGCACCGAGGCCGAGGCAAGGATCCTCGGGCCGGCGGCTATCGAGTTGAAGAAAGACGGCAAGACAAAGAAATTAAGGATATCCACAAAGCATTACGCCAGTCCGAGAATATGGCCGACGACGCCCCGGCATGACTATGACGCCGAGAATCCCGGCACCTGCCTCGTGGGATTCGAAGTCAAGAATGTCATGCCTCACGAGAAGGTCTCCATCAAGGTCTCCCTTATCCCGTGAGGTATCAAGTTGTTTTTCCGAGAAATATTTCTATATTTGTGATGTTCCCTCTATATTAATTAGTTAGAATATGAAAAAGCTATTTAGATCATCTTTTGCGGCGCTCGCTGCCGCTGTTTTTTCCGTGACTATGATCTCATGCGGACCCGACGAGCCGGATCCTTCGCCAGGCTCAGGAACCGGCGGAGGCGGCCAGGCAGGCCCCGCGACAGTCGCCGTAACCGGAGTATCGCTCAACAAGTCCACCATCAGTCTCGTTGAGGGCGTTTCGGAGACGCTGACCGCAACCGTGGCTCCCGACAACGCCACCAACAAGGCTGTCAGTTGGAAGTCCTCCGACGCTGCCGTAGCCACCGTTGACAATTCAGGCAAGGTGACCGCCGTGAAAGCCGGCTCAGCCACCATAACTGTTACAACCGCGGATGGTTCCAAGACCGCGACTTGTGCGGTGACCGTGACGGCTAAGGAAGTCAAAGTGACAGGGATTTCAGTGGATCCCGCCACTCTGGAGATAAAGGAAGGCGACACTGGCCAGCTCAATGTGGTCTTCACCCCAGCTGACGCGACATCACAAGATATCACATGGAAATCGACAAACACCGAGGCTGCCACTGTGGACGGATCCGGCCTGGTTACAGCCATCAAGGAAGGCAAGACCAGGATAGTCGCCACCGTGACCGGCTCCGAGATTGAGGCTTTCTGCGAGGTGACCGTCACTCCGGACACCGCCCTGAAGGGAATAGAATTCACTGCGGGCAAGGTCGAGGTAGGAGTCGGCAAGACCACTACACTAGAAATCGCTTTCACCCCCACTTATGCCGCCAACAAGAACGTGACATTCTCAAGCTCAAATACTTCCATCGCCACTGTCGCCTCCGACGGCACCGTGACCGGCGTCAAAGAGGGAGAGGCCACCATTACCGCCACCTCCGAGGAAGGGAGTTTCACGACGACATGCGTGGTTGCTGTCTCATCGAGTTTCACTTCCGGTTTGTACTATAATCTCGGATGGGATTTGTACCGGGATGAAACAAATCTGAACATTTTCGCGCCATACGGGAACGCGATGGACACGGAAGGCAACATCTATTATGGACATGACACCGGAGAAGCCTACAAATTAGCCCTCAGCAAGAATGGGGTGGACTATATGGAAGTGTCAACAAACGGGATAGAATACGGTATCATGTCAGCCGCGGGAGGCGGTTACTACTTCATGCCTTACACCTACATTTATGAGAGGAACGCCGCTGTGCGCAGGTATTCTGACAGTGGCGAGGAAAAGGAGTTTACGCTTCACGAAGGATTTGAATCATATTCCTCATTTATAAGGGATATCGCGGTGGACGCCAAGGGTAACGCCTACATCGCAGGAGCGTTTAAAGATGAATACAAGGTCTTGAACGCGATTGTGTTCAAGGTAGCGACTGACGGGAAAGTGACCTCCACCAAACTGTCCTCAGGAACATCCAATTGGGAATGCCTGTCTGTCGCGGTATCCGAGAAAGGGGATGTCTATGCGGCCGTATGGGATAATGAAAAGACCCTATACATTTACAAGAACGGCAAGCAGATGTCCAAACTGACAGACAAGTTCTGCCGTTTCGGACATTATTGCGACTTGACGGTAAAGGGAGACGACCTGTACATCTGCTCCACCGAGCAGATAGACCCGAAGGATAATGATGACCATTACCTTGTGAGAATCTATAAGAACGGGACCGTCCTCTACACAATATCACAGCCAGTCGCCACTTACGGAGAAAATATATTCGTGTCCGGCTCGGGGGATGTCTATGTCTCCGTGGATGTTTTCGACGGCAATGATAGCTATTTCTTCATCTGGAAGAACGATGCCGTACTTTACTCATTGCCAAGCTCAGTCACTCCCAACAGCCTCTTTGTCAAGTGATCCGGAAACAGGATGTCACCACTGGCGCCTAATCTTTTGAGTTTCGGCTATTATCGCGTATATTTGAGAGAAGTAAAACGTAACGACCTTATATTCAATCATGAGAAGACTCTTTATATTCAACCTGTTGTGTATGGCATTGCTGGCTGTCGCATGCGACAAAAAAGAACCTGTCACTCCCGATAATCCGAAACCACCGGTGGATCCTACCCCGCAAGTTGTCAAAGTCACCGGAGTAAAACTTGACAAGACTGAGGCGACATTGATGGTAGGTGAGACCGTGCAGCTTTCCGCCACGGTTGAGCCCGCCAATGCCACCGAGAAAAGCATATCGTGGAAGACCGACGATTCGTCCATAGCGAATGTCGATGGAAAGGGATTGGTCACGGCTGTCAAAGGTGGCACCACGACTATCTCTGTCATTACCAAAGACGGCAATATGACCGCCAAATTCACCATCACCGTTAAAGAGCCGCTCTCTCTCAAGGTATACCATAGCGGCAAGGAAGTCGGCGACTCGCTCATATACAGGTTGGAATCAACCCCCGGTGACTCTATCAGTTTCGAAGTGTTTGACAATGCTACCGGGGCTTTCGTTGACGCTGACAATCTTCAAGTCTCATCCTCATCAAAGGAGGTGGCGACATATTTGGGCAATAAGGGTGGCTCCGGTTTTGTGAAAGCAGAAAGCGCCGGGCTATCCACTTTGACCTTCAGCTGGGGAGACGAGCAATTTGGTTCTTTCACCTTGAAAGTGCTTCCTAAACCAACGGAATTCGGGATATATACTCATACCTCTCTTGATTATGTGGATCCTCTTTCTGAAGATCTTAAGATAGCGGAGGAAGTTGTACTTAGATTAAACCCCGCTACCGCCACCAGCTTTTTGGATCTATTTGATCTGATAAATAAATCCCGGATTTTAGACGATAAATCGATTATGTGGGAATCTTCTGACCCGAATATCGTATCTGTGAACCATTCAGGAGGTGCCGCTTACACTTGGGGTGTTTTTGGTAACAATGCGGGCACAGCCACAATAACCCTAGGATATGGCGAATTCAGGCGCACGTTCGATGTCAAGGTAACTGATTATAAAGTATATTTCGAAGGCAAGGAAGCACAATCCGGAGGAAATAATTACTTTATGGGGACAAATCAAGGGGATGTGTTTAAATTTAGTTTATTTGACAATACGACGAAGTCCTTCCTCAAAACCACAGACTGGAAGATCAATATTATTTTCGGAGCGACACATGTGGATGTGAGTTACACCGACACCGAATGTTTGTTCAAGGCCAAAAGTGCTGGTTTTATGTCAATTAATGTAATAGACACCTCTGACGCGGAAGAATTCCTGATCAGAAATCTCGGGGTCACTATAAAGAATTAGCTGATTTATATTAACTAAGTATATTGAGATCCTCAAAGAGCCGGCGGTAAGCGTCGGCTTTTTTCTGTATCGGGAGGGGATATGCCCGGGAGGTGGAGGGCATGCGGTAAAGGCGCATATTCCTGCCCTCAAAACTGAACTGTGAATAATCTCCTACAGCCGGAGCCTGTGTCCCGAATGCCGCGCAAAGAGTCTGGGCCGCCTTCTCACCTGTGACCACGACTGCCTCACAAAGCGGTATGCGACGCAGAAGTGCCGGAATGTCAGTAGGTTCCACGACTTCAAGGAACTTGTCCGAGGCGTTGTCCTTGAGCCGGCGCACAACTGTGGCGGTGTCGAACATCGCTATCCCCTTCTCGGTGCAGAACTCCTTTATTTCCTGGAGTTTGAACTTCTTGGCGGGGATGTCCACGAACTTGTCGCGGTCACCAAAGAACAATATCCCGATGATCCGCCAAAAGTCATTGATGAAATTCGGATAATAGAACTCCATGCTCCAACGCTTCTTCTGGGGCGGGAAACTCCCCAGCATCAGCACTTTAGCCCCTTCCGGCAGGAAGGGCTCGAATGGATGTCTCTCGACTTCGACCGCCATCACTAAACCTTAAGGAATAATCCCCTCTTGTACATGAGTCTCATGATCAGGAAAAGGATAGTGACATTGCAGAAAGTGATGAGAAGAGGATAATACTCTCCTAAAAGATGATCAAAACCGTGCAGCAGGGACCTGCTGACGGAAGAGAAATTAACCACCTCACCGATGCAGTACGCCGCTATCGAGTTCATCCCGAAATACTTGAACCAACCGAGACTCTTGTTCCCTTTCCCCCACACATCCACGATCAAGTAGACAAGTGCCAAGGCCAAGCTGCAAAAACCAGCCGAATACAGAGTCATGGAACTGCTCCAAATCTTTTTGACACAAGGGAACCACGAATCGAGAGCTATGCCGAATATGACCAAGGAGACCCCTGTGGCGGCGAGAATGAAGCCTCTCAGCTTCTTGGGGCGAGCCTCATCCTTCAGCAGACTTCCAGCATAAGATCCTAGCATCACGGTCACAATGAAATTGAGGCTGCTCAGGATCCATGTATATTGATAGCCCTCATTCCAGGCCCATGTCCCGTCAGGATTCCAAATCACGCCGTCTCGGTGAGACCCTAAAACGGCCTTGTCTATGACCATCGCTATATTCCCTTGAGGATCAAGGTTCATATGACCGAAAAGGACGAACACGAGAATATACAACCCGAAACATGCGGTGCCGAAAACCCAGCTCCCTTTTTTTCCGAAATATACAAATGCCAGAGCCGAGAAGACATAGCCGACCGCAATGGCCTGAAGTGTATTGGCGAACGGATGGAACTGCTTGAAATCCAAATTCAAAAGGTTGCCTTGAACTATCCAACCAAGGAAGAACAACAGGGCGAAGCGTTTGAGAAGTTTGAGATGGAATGCCTTCCCAGGCCTTTCCCCTTCCCTGTACTTTGCCATCGAGAACGGTATTGTCGCCCCTGACATGAACATGAACAAGGGCATTATTATATCCCACAGCACAAAGCCTTCCCATGAGACATGGGTTACCTGACGGCGCACCCCATCCCAAATAGGAGAAGTGTTGATCTCCAGGAATTTATGGATAAGCGGCCCGGCCACCAACAGGAGGAAGAGATCCATCCCGCGCAGGATGTCCAGGGAGGCGAGCCTTTTCTTTATCTCCATTATTCTTTAGCGGCTTCGAATTCTTCAATAATCTTTTCAGCCTTGGCGTAACCGTCAGCCGGAGCCTTCCACATGATGGCAAAGACAAGGCAACCCAGGATACCGAAAGCGATCGCCACAGCAAACACCGTGTTCCAGCCGAAGGACTTGGCTATCATACCGAAAGCCAGTCCGGATACAGTCGTGCTGGCGTAACCGAATATTCCGAGAACACCATTTGCGGATGCGGCGGCTCGCTTGGTAGCCTGGTTGGAGGCGGCGATTCCGGTAAGCGCCTGGGGACCGTAAATGAAGAAACTGGACATGATCAGGAAGAATATTGCCAGACCCGTGTTGGACTGCGGCATCTTCCAGAACGCGAAGAAGCTGAGAGTCGCCAGGATCATGCAGAAAAGGCAAGTGTGATGTGCCTTGCTCTTGAAAAACTTGTCGGTCGCCCAACCGGCCAACAAGGTGCCGATTATTCCTCCCACAATCTCCGAAGCGGCCACCACATTAGCCGCGGTGGCGATTGGAAGCTGCTTATAATCAGTTAGGAACATGGATCCCCAATCAAGGATCGTGAACCTTATGACATAGACGCAGAAATTGGACACAGCCAATATCCAGATCATCGGGTTACGGAATACCATCTTCTTAAGGAGAACCTTGTAAAGGGCGTGGGCATGCTCTGGAGTCTCTGTCTTCTCCTCGACAGGTTTTGAAGTGATATGCTCGTCAAGCAACTCCGGGCTGGGAAGACCCACATCCGAAGGAGAATTCTTCAAGCCGAAGAACAGCAGGAAACTACCGGCCGCGGCGAGGATGGCAGGGATGAAGAAACACCACTGCCAGGCTTCATAGCCGAAACGCCCCAAGATGAATGTTCCGATCAGGACGGCCACCAGACCAGCTCCAATGGAGTGGGAACTGTTCCAGACACTCTGTTTCGTGGCGAGCTCGGAAGGCTTGATCCAGTGGGCCATAAGGCTGCCGCAAGGCGGATAGCCCATTCCCTGAGTGAAGCCGTTGATAAGCCACAAAGAACCTATGAAATACACCAGTCCGACAGTGGCCTTCCCGCTAGCGTCCATATAATGGAACAACCCGTTCATCTGGGGACTCAACCCGATGACGAAGTTGACTATCGCCGAGAGCAGAAGTCCCAGGCCCATAATGAATTTCTTCGATTTGGCCCTGTCGGAGATGAATCCGTTGATGAAGCGGGACACACCATAGACTATTCCGTTCAATGTCAGGAATATACCAAGCTGTGTCTCGTCAAGTCCAAGCTCTGACTTCAGCGCCGGCATAGCGATGCTGAAATTCTTCCTTACGAAATAGAACAGCGCATAGCCGATCATCAGGATGATGAGCGTGCGCCACTGCCAATAGTTGTATTTTTTCTTGATACTCTGGTCCATATCACAAATATAGCGAATTTCAACTTACAGTTGGATATACCTGGTATTTAACGCTCTAATCCCGGAAGTAATCAGCTATAGCGGCAGCGATACTTGTGCCGAAGACTCGCGCGGACTCAGGGTTGACCTCAACGCCTCGGGCATTGGCGAACGGAATCTCAAAACAACAGCACACCTGCGCTCCCGGCGCGTTCATCCTCGCCCATTGGAGACTTGACAGTCCCTGGGCATAGTTCTGGTTGGTGTTCCAGTTGGTTCCGAAGGGAATATTCCCTGACACCTGATAAGGCAGTCCCTTCGCTTCTTTCTCGACAAGACTCAAGAAATGATCCTCCGCCTCCATATTCGGAGTTATGGCGGGGTCTCCTCGAGGGCTATACACATGCTCGTTATTCTCCTCCCCATATATCCATGGGCAATGAAGGTCAAGGATTATCTCCGGGCGCTTTTCCTGCCAAAGCTCAGTCAGGGCCTTTGTCTCAGGATAAAGGAACTCAGTATAGTCCCTGTTGTGGTCGTGGGGACGACGGTTTTTACCCTGGTCACCATTCATTGCTCCGTCATAGTCCACGAAAGGCACTATAGTCAGTTCCACATTGTCTCTCAGCCATTTACCGGTCTCATCATCATCGAGGAAGCCTTTCACTATGCCTTCCATCACGTAAGAGGCCATGGTCTCTGAGCAATGATGCCGGGCGGATATCACAACTTTATGCTCCGCTTTCCCGTCCCTTCTTCCGATGGTCGCCCGGGGGACATCCTTGCCCTCCCGGCTCTGGCATAACACTCCTAACGAGATGTCTTCCTTGTCTATCGAGCTGACAAAGCTGTTCCAGTCGGCCAAAAGATAAGGATGGCACTCATAGAAATAAACGTCCTTATCTTTCGGACCGAAGGTCCAAGTGAATGAATACCAGTACCTTGACTCGTTACCTGCGAAGGAGAATGTCTTTCCCTTATCAAGAGAGACAACCGCTCCCCTAACACCCACGCAAGCGAACGGGAACTTGAACACAAGGGTCTTCCCTTGCGCCCCACGCACCCTCATAGCCCAATAGAACCATTCTCCCTCAGTGTCTCTAAGATCCGGCTTGACATAAACCGTGTCTCCAGACATTTTCTCCACAATGATGTTCCCGGCTGGAAGATTGTCATCGATGCTGATTTCCCTATTGCAAGAAACGAGGGAGACAAGTGCTCCTAAAACCAGCATTTTGAGGATTGTCACCGCTTTCATATAGCCTATCAGATAGTATCAGTACAAATATAAGAAATCGGAATCAAAATAGGAATTAGTATATTCGCGTTAGATATGAAAGAGAACTACAACAAGACTCTGTCGGAAGAGCAGAGGACTAGGCTGCGCCGAATCAGGCATCTGGCGCTTGACATGGATGGGACCATCTATATGGAGAACAATATATTCTCGTTCACCATACCTACGCTGGACGCTCTAAAGGCCGCCGGGGTTGGACATTCATTCCTGACCAACAACCCCACGAAATCTGTCGGGGACTATGTCGCCAAACTTGCCAAAATGGGCATTGAGTGCGCCTGGGAGGATATGTACACAACCCCGATAGCCACGATAGACTACATCAAAAAGGCGTATCCGGAAGTCAAGAGACTGTTTATGCTCGGCACGCCGAGTATGCGGGAACAGTTTGTCGAGGCGGGGTTCATTTCTTGTGAGGACGACCCGGCCGACAAGCCTGATATGCTGGTAGTCGCCTTCGACACGACATTGGTCTATTCAAGGCTCTGCAGGGCCGCCTGGTGGGCGAAACAAGGAGTTCCATACATCGCCACCAACCCGGACTGGGTCTGCCCGACTGACGCTGAGACCATCCTTGTGGATTGCGGTTCTCTCCAGAAATGTATCGAGGCCGCCACAGGCCGGAAGCCCGACAAGGTGATGGGAAAGCCCGATCCCACGATGCTGGACGGCATTCGTGACCGCCACGGGCTACGTTCTGATGAGATAGCCATGGTCGGGGACAGGATCTACACCGACATCGAGATGGGCCGCAGGGCCGGAGCGGTCAGCGTGCTGGTTCTCTCCGGCGAGACCACTTTGGAGACGGCACTTGAAGCTGGCACCGCTGATTTCATCGTCAGGGATCTGGAGGAGCTTGGAGACTTAATCCTCGAAAGCCGGAAATAACTGTAAATGAAGATATTATTCATACATGGCCTAGCATCTTCGGGCGCATACAAGATGGCCTCTTCCCTACGGATTCTACTCAAAGGGAGTGAGGTTATCGCCCCCGATGTGCCGATAGAGCCTTCAGATGCTTTGGCCATGCTTGAAGGAATATGCTCGAGTGAGAGTCCGAACCTGATAGTCGGCCATTCCCTTGGAGGTTTCTGGGCGCAAAAACTCCGGGGCTTCCGGAAAGTGCTTGTCAATCCTGATTTTCACGTCTCACGCCTTCTGAGAAGCAGGATCGGAGTAATGGAATATCTTTCTCCACGGCAGGACGGCGCTTTGTCATTTGAGATCACGGAGGAGATATGTCAAGGTTATGAAGCCTTGGAAGCCGTTCAGTTTGAAGGTCTTGATAATTCAGAAGCAGCCCTTACGACCGGTTTGTTCGCCGATCACGATGAGATGGTTGACTGCTTCGAAGAATTCAACGCCCATTATCCGGAGAGAGGGCACCGCTATCCAGGGACCCATCTTCCGAACTATCCGCAGATTAAACAGTATTTCCTGCCTGTGATCCTCAATGAGATATCTTCTGAATAACAGCACAGACCCGTATTTCAATATGGCTCTGGACGAGTTCTGTCTCGAGAATATCGTCTTGGAAGAGCCGTATTTCTACCTCTGGAGAAACCGGCCTTCGGTCATTATCGGGCTCAACCAGAACGCATATTCAGAAGTCAATTTGGGATACTTGAACGCGAACGGGATCACTCTGGCGAGGCGTGTCACTGGCGGCGGCGCGGTCTACCACGACCTCCAGAACCTGAACTACACCATCGTTGGCTGGCAGGCGGCAAATGACACTGCCGCTCCCTGTGCTTCGCACCCTATCCGGGCAAATGGTCGCTGCAGCGTATTGCCGCCTGCCGTGACAGGACCGGCGGTTATAGCCGAAGCGTTACGACAACTCGGAGTCCCGGCCGAGCTGACCGGAAGGAACGACATATTCGTCGAAGGCCGAAAGGTATCTGGTTATGCCAGAAGGGTTTCCAAGCAGGAGATTATCCATGGGACGTTGATGTACGATGTCGACCTGGACACATTGACGCATGTTCTTGACACTCCCGGCTCTAAACTGCAGGCCAAGGGAATAGGTTCAGTGAAAAGCAGAGTCGCGAACTTGAAGGACTATCTGCCTGGATTCAAGTCTTTGGATGAGGTACAGGCGGCCTTGCAAGATATTCTGGCGAGTGGGGATTGTCAGATGGAACTGACTGAGAATCAACTCTCAGAAGTACGAAGGATGGCCGACGAGAAGTTCTCAACCTGGGATTTCATCTATGGCCGGTCTCGCCAGGCCGACCTCGTCCGAAGCGCCAAACTCCCTTGCGGGACTGTCGAAGCTTCGATCAGTCTTGACCGTGGTCTCATCACAGATATTTCATTCAGAGGTGACTTCATGTTTGACGAACCCGCGACGGAATTGGAATCGAAACTGGTTGGTTGCCGTTTCGAACATGACGCCCTCGCTTCCGTACTCGGTAAAACTGACGTTTCCCGCTTTTTCCGAGACACCAATTCATCTGATGTCCTCGACTTAATATTAACCTGATCTTTTCCCAACCTTTCGGGCCGCTTTTCCGTCTAACATATTGAACCGCCCTGATGGCGGGAATAGTTAATCATTAATCAAAACAGAAAAGACCATTATGGAAGACATTATCCTCCCGATTTTTATGTGCGTAGTGATGCCGGTCGCGATCGTCTGGCTGGTGATGAGGGCAAAACAGAATGAGACGAACAAGATGGCCGAGATAATGCTTAAGGCTATCGAGGCAGGCATACCCTTAGACCCTGACTTCTTTAAGACACAAACCCGGGCCCTGCAGAAGAGCCTCAAGGAAAGGCAGCTCGGCTGGTTGACCGCTGCTTGTATTCTGATCGCTTTGGGGCTAGGCTCCATTCTGGTCGGAGGTATTATCATCCTGATAAACAATTGGACATACGATACCGCTCCGACAGCATATTCGTTGTTAACCTTCGCAGGCGGACTCGTGCTTGTGATCGGGATAGCGCTTCTGGTAGTTTACTTTATCAGGAAAAGGATTCTCGCAAAGGAGCTCGAAGCCGAGAGACAAGCACTGGAAGCGTCCGTGGAGAAATGACCGAGGAACGGTTCATCGACCTTGTCAGAGTTGAGCAGGAACCCCTGAGACGGTTTCTGCTTGCTTTGTGTGGCGGAAATTCCGCCCTGGCCGATGATCTGGCACAAGACGCCATCGCTCGGGCATATGTGGCGTCAGGATCATATCTTGGACTATCTTCTTTCCGCACCTGGCTTTTCAGGATAGCCTACAACTGCTATGTTGACTATAGCAGGAAGAAACACCCGGAAATGGTCCCGATAGAAGGTAAAGACACGTTGAATCTTCCCGCTGAAGAAACGTCTGACGCCGCTTTCCGTTTCCAACAAATCAATCAAGCGCTTGAACGGCTCCCCGAAAAGGAGAAAGCCGTCATCATCTTGTTTTATTTCGAAGATAGGAGCATCAAGGAAACAGCATCTATCCTAGGTATCCCTTCGGGAACCGTCAAGTATCACCTGTCGATGGGAAGGGCCCATCTTAAAGAACTGATAAGTCTATGAACGAGAATGACTTAAATATACTCCTCAGGACAAACAAACCTGTCGTGAAGGACGATCCGGCTTTCATGCTTAAAGCCAGACAAAGGATGAGCGCTGTCGAAGGAATAAAGAATGAAGTCGACCGTCAACGGAAACACGGGCTGATCGCCCTGTCAGTTACCCTGCTCATAGGCTTGGCGGCAGGGATACTGATCGCGGTTTTCCTACTCCTTGCCCCCATTGACAGTATACGTGCTCTCATTGGGGAATGGAAACTGTACATCGAGGTCGCTGTTTCAATTATATTCACTTTGATAGCCATCTATCTTGGAAACGGGATTTCTGTCTTTGTCAGGACTATTCCGGTGACTTCCTTGTATTTACGGGAGACGGGAAGCCGGGTGCCATGAACGGAGACGACATCGGGAGATACCATCTCCGCAAGATCCGCATTGACGAGATATGACCTGTGAATCCTTAAAAAGTCATCTCCAAGAAGGTTTTCCCATTGGCTGATTCTGGTTTTATTCCTGAATATCTCGCCTTTTGTTGTCTCTATCTTCACCTCAGTATCATTTGACTCGATATACGCGATGTCCGCTATCCTGAGTGTCACGCTTTTCCTGTCCGAATGGAATGTGATAGTACGGTCCGCCTGACGGAACCTCCGGTTAAGCCACTTGCTCCAAAAATAGTCGCCAAAAGCCAATGCCGTGAGGATCAATCCCAGAAAAACCGGGTTGATAAGCATAGGAGGCACTAATTTCATATTTGTGTAAGATACTTCCGGGACTATCATCGCCCACAGGAAATGATGGCAGATCAAGATCAGTAGGATCAAGGAGACTAGCACGGAGAGTGAAAGATATACCTTGTCAATAACCTTCCTCGCTTTTGGCATAAAGAACTCCAGAGCCAAAGAACATGGGCAGAAAACAAGAGCGATGAGCAATGCCTGGGACGACGTGTATTCCAAACTGACAAGGATGGCCGCCGCCAACGCGATCGCCACAACCCAATATGCTATTTTACCTACTGTTCTCATCATGATGTAAAAGTAAGGTTTTCTTGATACGAATGCAAATGCGGAAATGTCCTGGAGTGGGTTTCTACGCCCTCGCGATGGGATTCAACTTGCGACAATACGGACATCTTGGCGTAACTTTGCAGTGTAATCTTTAACTATTTATGTCATGACACAGGATGTAATCTACACTGCTGATTCTCTGGGGATATTCCATCCCGAGACTATTGAAAAAGCCGATTGGTCAATATCGAGTTTATTCTTAGGAGGCGGTCCCACCGGAATGATCCTCATCACACTGTTTTTGATAGCCATGCTCATCGCCGCATGGAAAGCTCCTCGCTGGGTAAAGGAAATAGGAATAGGAGCGCTGGTCGTATCTGTTTTCTGGACTCTGCGGGGAATATATCAGATACTGGGAATTATCGAATCATTCGATGATATCAGTCGTGGAGTAACATGCGGAGGCTTCAAGTTGGTGATGATATCCACCTTCTACGGACTGATAGTTTATTTCATCTCACTAATTATCCGGATTATCCAGAAACCTCGGGTATAGCGTTATCTGGAATATGCTGAGTGTCAATCACTTATAAAAAACGGGTAGCCAAGTTAGCTACCCGTTTTCTATAAAGAATCCAGAATCAAGTAGTTACGAATGCGACGCTACAGTTGGTCAGCGTGGCTGAGAAGATAATCCTCGGCCTCGATGTTCCACAGGCCGTGATGGGCCTTGCAGAGACGATCGAGCTCGGCGTAGACCGGATTGGTCTTGCCCTTCTCCTC
>JAILLE010000001.1 GCA_024693285.1 Bacteroidales bacterium | reverse complement strand
GTGACGGATCTTGGCGAGCTGGCCTTCTGTCACCGGGTTCTTCTCGACCACGACGGTCTGGTGAATCCTGCGGATGCCGAGGGAGCGGAGGTTGTCCTGCTGCCTCTTGGTGCTTCCGTTCTTGCTTCTGACCTGGGTTATTTTGAGTTTTGCCATAACTTTAGCCTCCTATCCGTTAAATACTTTGTTCATAGGAATACCACGGAGTCCGGCGACAGTGTAGGCGTCCCTCATCTCGGTGAGAGCGGCGACGGTAGCCTTCACGAGGTTGTGAGGGTTCGAGGAACCCTTGGACTTCGCAAGGACGTTCTGGATGCCGGCTGACTCGAAGACAGCACGCATAGCACCTCCTGCCTTGACACCGGTACCGGGAGCTGCGGGCTTCATGAAAACCTCAGCGCCACCGAACTTGGCGACCTGCTCGTGAGGGATGGTCGTGTTGATGACAGGAATCTTGACAAGATTCTTCTTGGCATCCTCGACACCCTTTGCGATGGCGGCAGTTACCTCATTGGCTTTTCCAAGACCATAACCAACAACGCCGTTCTCGTCACCAACCACCACGATTGCTGCGAAGCGGAAGTGACGACCACCCTTAGTAACCTTGGTTACTCTCTGGATGGCGACCAATCTGTCCTTAAGTTCAAGATCAGAGGTCTTTACTCTTTTAACATTTGTATTTGCCATAGTCTTCTTCAATTAGAAAATAAGTCCACCTTCGCGGGCACCGTCCGCCAAACTCTTAACCCTGCCATGATAGAGGTAACCTCCACGGTCAAAGGAGACCTTGTCGATACCCTTTTCCTTGGCGCGCTCGGCGATAGCCTTTCCGACGATGGCGGCGGCTTCAATACCAGTCTTGCCCTTGCACTCTGCGGCAAGAACCTTGTCGTTGGAAGCGGCGGCCACGAGGGTCACACCCTTCTCATCATCGATTACCTGGGCATAGATCTGCTTGTTGCTTCTGAAGACAACCAGTCTTGGCCTTTCAGCAGTTCCATTGACATGCTTGCGGATGCGGTAATGGATCCTTCTTCTTCTTTCAATTTTATTCAATGCCATATCTGTGTCCTCCTAATTATTTAGCAGCAGCAGTCTTACCGGCCTTGCGGCGGAGCTGCTCACCGGCGAACTTGATACCCTTGCCCTTGTAAGGTTCAGGCTTACGGAGTGAACGGACCTTAGCCGCGACCTGTCCGAGGAGCTGCTTGTCGTTGCTCTTGAGGATCAGGACGGGGTTTTCGCCCTTCTTTACATCAGGAACCTCGGCCTTGACCTCGGGAGCAAGCATGAGCTGGATCTCGTGGGAGTAGCCAAGTGAGAAAGTGAGGAGCTGTCCCTGCGCAGCTACGCGGTAACCGACACCCACTAATTCCTGCTTTGTCTGGAAGCCCTCAGAGACGCCTTTCACCATGTTGTTGACGAGTGCGCGGTAGAGACCGTGCATCGAACGGTGACGCGGCTGGTCAGTAGGGCGTTCGAACTTGATCTGATTGTCCTCGACGGTGACCTTGATGTCGGGATCGACTTTCTGGCTAAGCTCACCAAGAGGTCCTTTAACCTTCAACACGTTGCCAGGGAGAACTTCAACGCTCACCTTGTCCGGAAGGCTTACAGGTAATTTACCAATTCTTGACATTATTCTATTCTTTAAATATTAATAAACGTAGCAGAGAACTTCGCCGCCGACATTCAGGCTCTTTGCCTCCTTGTCAGTGATGATGCCCTTGGATGTCGAAAGGATCGCGATTCCGAGGCCGTTGAGAACCCTGGGCATGTTCTCCACGTCAGCGTAAACACGCAGACCGGGAGTGGAGATGCGCTGGATCTTCTTGATAGCGGCCATCTTGGTCTGGGGATGGTACTTCAGAGCGATCTTGATAGTGTTGTAGGGGGTTCCCTCGACTACCTTGTAGCTGAGGATGTAACCCTTCTCACAGAGGATTTCAGTAATGGCAACCTTCATCTTGGAGGAAGGGATCTCGACGATCTTCTTCCCTGCCAGATAAGCGTTGCGGATCCTGGTGAGATAATCTGCAATTGGATCAGTCATTGTTTTTTGTTTTTTGGGTTCGACGCCTGTAAGACGCCCGATATCCGATTGTTAATATAATAAATAGGTGAATTTGCCCTGTTTCTACCAGCTAGCCTTCTTCACTCCCGGGATGAGGCCGTTGCTGGCCATCTCACGGAACTGGATCCTGCTGAGACCGAACTTCCTCATGTAGCCCTTCGGACGACCGGTGAGGGAGCAACGGTTGTGAAGACGGACGGCGGAAGAGTTCTTGGGGAGCTTGTCGAGAGCTGCCCAGTCACCGGCTTCCTTGAGCGCCTGCCTCTTCTCGGCATACTTGGCGACCAGCTTCGCGCGCTTAACTTCGCGGGCTTTCATTGATTCCTTTGCCATATTCCTTAGTTGTTATGTTTCTTGAAAGGAAGACCGAAGGCGGCGAGGAGAGCGTGGGCCTCCTCATCAGTCTTGGCCGTGGTGACGAAAGTGATCTCCATTCCGTGGATACGAGGGTTCTTGTCGATGTCAACCTCGGGGAAGATGATCTGCTCTTTCAGACCAAGGGTGTAGTTGCCCCTGCCGTCCATCTTCTCGGCGATACCGTTGAAATCCCTGATTCGGGGAAGAGAGATGCGGACGAGCCTCTCGAGGAACTCGTACATCTTGACATCACGCAGGGTGACTTTAACACCGATGGGCATGCCCTTACGAAGACGGAAGTTGGAGACGTCCTTCCTGGAGTGGGTGAGGATAGCCTTCTGTCCGACGATCTTTGAGAGCTCCTCAGCGGCCTCCTCGACCATCTTCTTGTCGGAGGTGGCGTCGCCGACTCCCTCGTTGATCGTGATCTTCACGAGCTTGGGAACCTGCATGACAGTAGTATAGGAGAACTGCTTCATGAGCTTGTCAACGATCTCCTCTTTATAGACCTTCTTGAGGGAAGGGACATAATCCTTCGGAAGCTCCTGAGCCTCCACGGGTTTTGATGTTGCTTTCTTTGCCATGATTACTTGATCTCCTCTCCTGATTTCTTAGCGTAACGAACCTTCTTGCCGTCGACATACTTGTAACCAACCCTGGTGGGCTTGTTAGTTGACGGGTCGATGAGCTGGAGGTTGGAGATGTGGACACCCGCCTCCTGCTTGATGATACCACCCTGCGGATGAGCCGCGTTGGGTTTGGTGTGCTTGCTGATGACATTGACACCCTCGACAATCACGCGATCCTTGGCGGGGATGACGGTCAGGACCTTGCCGGTCTTGCCCTTGTCGTTGCCAGCGTTGACATACACTGTGTCACCTTTCTTGATATGTAACTTTTTCATGATTCTCCAGATATTAAAGGACCTCAGGTGCCAGTGAAACAATCTTCATGTAGTTCTCGCGCAACTCCCTGGCCACGGGGCCGAAGATACGCGTTCCGCGGAGCTCGCCAGCGTTGTTCAGAAGAACGCAAGCGTTGTCATCGAAACGGATGTAAGATCCGTCCGGTCTGCGGATTTCCTTCTTGGTGCGGACGACGACGGCCTTGGAGACCGTACCCTTCTTGGCGTCTCCACTAGGGATGGCGCTCTTGATCGCAACCACGATCTGGTCGCCCACTGTCGCATACCTATGATGCGTACCGCCAAGCACACGGATGCAAAGGACTTCCTTCGCTCCGCTGTTGTCGGCAACCTGTAAACGTGTTTCCTGCTGTATCATAACTATTTGACTTTTTCAACGATTTCAACTAATCTCCACCTCTTGGTCTTGCTGAGCGGGCGGGTCTCCATGATGCGCACGGTATCTCCCTCATCGCACTCGTTCTTGTCATCCTGGGCGACGAACTTGGTCGACTGCTTGATGAACTTTCCGTAGAGAGGATGCTTCTTTCTGGTCTCGACTTGGACAACGATGGTCTTGTCCATCTTGTTGCTGACCACTACGCCGATTCTTTCCTTACGAAGATTTCTTTCCATGACTTAATTATTTCTGGTCTTTTTCTTTCTCAGCGAGGATAGTGATCATGCGAGCGATATCCTTTCTGACTTTCTTGAATTCCGATGTGTTCTCCAATGGAGAGATGGCGTGGTTGAGCTTCATGGTCTCAAGCCTGTTCTTTTCTACCTGGATGCGGTCCTGCAGATCTGCGATGGACATCTCGCGTACTTCAGATGTTTTCATTTCCTTTCTTCTCCATTAATATTATTCAACATAATCCCTGCGAACGACAAACTTGGTCGCGATCGGGAGCTTGTGTGACGCGAGACGCATGGCCTCCTTCGCGATGGCGAGAGAGACACCGTCAGCCTCGAAGAGGATGCGGCCCGGAGTCACGGGAGCGACGAATCCCTGAGGATCGCCCTTACCCTTACCCATACGGGTGTCGAGAGGCTTCTTGGTGAAGGGCTTGACAGGGAATATCCTGATCCATATCTGTCCCTCACGGTTCATGCGACGTGAGATAGCCTGACGAGCAGACTCAATCTGCTGCGCTGTGATCCAGCAGTTCTCGAGGGTCTTAAGACCGAAGGAACCGAACGCGAGCTGATTGCCCCTCTGGGCCATTCCCTTCATCACGTTCTTCTGTTCCCTTCTGAACTTTGTTTTCTTTGGTTGTAACATTGCCGTATTACTTTAAATAAATTTTCAAACTTTCCAACTCGTTGATTATCAGCGGCTTAACCCAATAATCCCCGGTTTTTGGGACTGCAAAGTTAGTAAAAAATACTGGATTTCAAACATTATTTGAAAAATTTTTATTCTTTTTCGACCACAAAAATGAACAAAGAACATAGTCATTATCAGCGATTTATAACTTACGTTCAAAAATAATTAAGCCCAATTTCGACAACGCTCGCGAGAGTCTATCTTTATGGCACTTTTTTTTCAGTGAACCGGGGGGCTTTTGCCCAACCATTCCGAAATGGGAAGATTGAAAACTTATTATCTTCTGATTTGCCTGATGATGGCCGGACTCCTGACGACAACAAACGCTGCCGCCCAGGAGGAATCTGGCATTCCCATACCTCCAAGCAGGACGGGCGCCACTTACATGGGCTATAGGGTTGAGAAAGGTGACACAGTCTATTACGACAGCATCAATCCCATTTGGATATTCCCCCGCGGGCGCAGGGGCAAGAGCGACCTGAAGAGCTACTACAGACTCGTATATAACTTCAACAAAGTCTACCCATACGCATTGCTGGCCAAAGATCTGACAATGCAAGTTGACAACCATATAGCCCAGAACAGCCTGCGGAGGAGGAAAAAAGAGAAATATATCGGGCAGATGCAGAAAGAGCTGTTCGAAGCTTATGAAAAGCCGCTAAAGAGCATGAGCATATCCCAGGGCCGTCTGCTCATCAAACTCATAGACAGGGAGATAGGCCGCTCTTCCTATAAGATAATCAAGGACTACAAGAGCGGCATCACGGCCGGATTCTGGCAAGGAGTCGCGAAAATATTCGGGAACGACCTAAAAAGCGCCTATGACCCGAAAGGCGACGACAAGATGACCGAATACCTGGTGGAAAAATGGAGAAGGGGCGAATTCGATGCCCTGTATTACTCGATATTCTGGGAGATGCCCAAGCACCCGGAAATCAAATCAAAGACGATAAAATTCGAGGACTGAGGATCCATCCAATCCTTCAGCACCAATAGCCTGGCCCCTGTCGGCAATTCCAAGTCGACCGATGTGTGAAAATGGCCGAAAATCATATAATCAATCTTCCTGTTTCCAGAGAACTCGACCGCGAACTTGTAGAGAGGTTCGTCAGCGCCTTTAAACACATATTCCCCACTCCTTGACAGGCGGTTCCTCTTCGACCATCCCTTCCCTAAGGCGAATGCCAATGTGGGATGGATCAAAGCGCTGAACATCCTCTGACAGAATTTGTTCCGGAATAATCCACGCATTAGTTTATAGGAGAACAATCCCGGTCCCAGGCCATCTCCATGGCCGAGACAGAACACCTTGCCACCCAACTCAACGACATATGGCTGCTGGAGGATTTCAATCCCCATATCGGAGAAATAGTGGTAGCACCAAATGTCATGATTTCCCTGGAAGAAATACACCTTCACTCCGGCCTCCATCAAGTCCATCAATGCGGCGAATACCCGCACGTAACCCTTTGGGACCAAGTCCTTATATTCATACCAGAAGTCCCAAATGTCGCCCAACATGTAGAGGGCGAGGGTTTTGTCCTTAGGAATCGATTCCAGGAAACGGACGAAGCGGGCCTCACGATCCGCGGGACCATTGACGTCCAACCCGAGATGGACATCAGCCACGAAATAAACCAGAGACCGTTCCGCCATGTCTCGAAAATTAGGCGAAAATGAATATCAAAACAGCGATTATCGCACAATACAGGGCGAACCAGCCAAGCTTGGCTTTTTTGACCAAGGCGACCATGGCCTTGCAAGCGAATAGCCCGGCAAAGAAGGCGGAGATGAAGCCTACGACCAGACAGACGGGACTCAATCCGCCGCCCAGCTCGGCATGCCCGGTGGCTGCCTTGAGGATATCCAGGGCTTGTTCTCCGATAATAGGGATGAGAACAATCAGGAAGGAGAACTGGGCCATGACCTCACGTTTGACGCCGCAGAGAAGACCGGTGGCGATGGTGGTTCCGGAGCGTGACAAACCCGGCGCCACGGCGAAAGCCTGGCCAATACCCACCACAAAAGCCTGCCAGTAATTGATCCCGTTGCGCGACTCACCTTTGCCGGAGGAGGTGCCGTCGGGGCTCCCTGCGCTTCGCGCCCTATCCGGGTAAATGTCCGCCCCGGCGGCACTCCTGCCGGCAGAAGACTGGGAGCCGAAAACATCGGAAAGGAAGAGCAAGGCGGCGGTGACAAGGAGGCAGATGGCGACTGTCGTGAGGGAATCGCCGAAGAGAGCCTCGACCTGATCCTTGAAAAGGAAGCCGACCAAAGCCACAGGAATCATCGAGACCAGAATCTTGAAGATATAGTCGGTCTCATCATTATACTTGAACTTGAAGAACCCGGCCAGGAGCTTGCAAATCGGCTTCCAGAACACAACCAGAGTGCTCAGGACTGTGGCCAGATGGACAGTTACCGTGAAATCCAGGAAACCTTCCCCGTCAACACCCAGCAACTCCTTGACAATCATAAGGTGACCGCTGGAACTGACAGGAAGGAACTCGGTGAGGCCCTGCACTATACCCAGCAGGAGGGCTTGCAACCAGCTCATATCACTTCTTTATGTTATCCTCCGATTCGGCGGGACGCCGGATGATGGCTATAATGACAATCACAACACCGCAAAGGATGACCAAAGGAGCAGCGACGAGCCTTTGGAAATTGAACATAGACCAATTGAACACCTGCGGATCCTTGACTCCGCCACCCATCATAAGGATGAAGCCGGCCACCATGACCAGAAAACCCATAAGGATCCACTTCAAACCCTTGCGTGTGATCGCCATCTTCGTGTTATCTGCCATATATCAGAAATATATATCAATCAATAATATAGCTCATCCTTTGGAAGAGAGACCAACTTCCCGACCACGAACCAGGTGCTGACCAGGCAAATCACGACTCCCGACACTATAACGATTCCTATCACGACCAGCAACAAGTCAAGGCTGAACACCTCGAAAAGTTGGGAGAACTCTTTCCTGACTATGAACAAGCCGGCAAGGAGCATCAGAATCGCAAGTAAGGCCGAGATCAGTCCCTGGAACACCGACTGGCCCAGGAAAGGCGCCCGGATGAAGGACTTGGTAGCTCCGACCAGTTTCATGGTGTGGATTGTGAACCTCTTAGAGAACACATTGAGTCTCACCGTGTTATTAATAAGAACAAAGGATATGAAGAGGAGCAGCAGGACGAATATTCCAAGGACAAGGGAAATCTTCGCCAGATTAGTGTTGAGCTTGTCAATAAGGGACTGCTGATAAGCCACTTCCTCAACAATAGGAGAAGAGGATATCTCTTTCTCAACCACGGCCAGACTGTCAGTGGTTACATAGTCAGCCCTAAGGGTGACATCAATGGAAAGAGGAATCGGAGCCGTCTCAAAAACCTTTAGGAAATCTTCACCGAGCATGTTCGACATCTCTTGGGTGCCCTCCGCCCTCGAGACGAAGCGGGTCCCTTTAACGAATGGGCGGGAATCCAGTTCAGTGGCGAAGTTCATGGCCTCATCCTCAGTGACTTCCTGCTTCAGCAGGACAGACACCTGGACATTCTCTTTGAAATAGTCGGAAACGCTCTTCGCATTGACCAACAGTAAACTGCCCACGCCCACAAGGAACAACACCAGCGTGATGCTTATCACACTTGAAATCCAGGCTCCGGCAAGCCTTCTCTTCATCAATTTGTTCTCGCCTGCAGACATCCGCATATTCCTCCAAATATCCAGAATTCAAATATAGCGAATTTAAAAAAGATGAAAAAATAAAAATTATATGTAATTTTACATTCCAAATTATGAGAGACAATAGCAAATACACCAGATCTCGCTGGATACTCGTGCAAGACTGTATCCTGTCTCTTGTAGCTTCCATTTTTTCCATCCTCCTTGTCCGCTGGCTTTCCGAGCCCATGCCCGGATTCACGTGGACCGTCGTGAAGTGGCAGTCCGGCGCATTGATCGGCTCTCTAATAGGATTTCTTGTTACAGGTTCATGGAAGATCGTCAGACGGTACGCCACCTTACGCTCGACAGGGTATGCTATCCTGGCCATCCTAATAAAGGAAATCATTCTTATTCTCTTCCTTGTGACCGGATTTGTGAAGCTGCCTTCATCTGCGTTCGGGGTGCTTGCCGTTTCCGCCGACTTCATCTTAACCGCTATTTTCCTGCTATTCATCAGGATAGCGGCCAAGGTGCTCTCACCGTCATCAGACGAGGAGGTCCGGCAGAAATCAGTACGCAAGAATGTACTCATTGCCGGGACGACAACCGGAGCCGTGAAGCTTTGTGATGAGGTTGAGGAAGAAGGCTATTACAATGTCGCAGGATTCGTCACTGACGATCCGGAGGTGGCTGGAAGAGTGATCGCCGACAAGCCCATATATTACTGCAAAGACACCGGAAGCATCGAGACTCTCAACTGGAAGGTAGGAGGGGTGGATGCCATTCTTTTCCCGAGGGACTACAAACCGAGTCAAAAAAAAAATGACCTGACCCAAGAGGACAACGATGTCCACCACAACGACGGCATGTCAATCGCGGGGCTCGCCATGAAACGGGCGTTTGACATCGGTCTTTCCGGTGTGTTGATAGTGGTATTCTCTCCCCTTCTGGCCATATGCGCCATAGCCGTCAAAATGGAGGACGGAGGGCCTGTGTTTTTTAAGCAAGAAAGAATAGGACGTGACGGGAAACCGTTCACTATCTATAAGTTAAGATCGATGCGGATTGATGCCGAAGCAGACGGAGGCCCCGCTCTGTTTCAAGGTGACGATGACGATCGTCTCACAAAGGTCGGACGGTTCCTGAGGAATCACCATCTTGACGAGCTGCCTCAGCTTTACAATGTATTCAAAGGAGATATGTCTTTTATTGGGCACCGGCCTGAGAGAAAGTTCTATATCGACCAGATCATGTCTCTCGATCCAAGGTACCGGTTTCTTTACCAGATCCGTCCTGGGGTCACCAGCTATGCGACACTCTATAACGGCTACACGGACACCATCGACAAGATGCTCACCCGTCTTGACCTGGATCTCTATTACCTCCGCAACCGCAGCGTCTGGTTCGACATAAAGGTTTTAGGTCTTACTTTCCTGTCGATCATCTCCGGAAAGAGGTTCTAGACCATCCGGCTTTCAACCACCGTTCAAGTACCGACCATGACATAAAGAATAAGAGGCTGGCTCATAACGAGCCAGCCTCTTTATCGAAATTAGAGTCCGGAACTACTCCACTTTTGTCTGGTAGTCCACCTTGATGGAAACAATTCGAGGAGACTCGTTGGCGCTGTCTCGAGCCATCGTCAAGGTCACGGTCTCCGTAGGGTCACCGACCCAAGTCCCAGTCAGACCATTCTTTGAGTAGGATCCTGACGAGGTTGTCACATTGCCTCCGACAAAGTCCTTGGCTGCCCAAAGAGTACCTTGGGTATAAGAACCTTGCTCGGTCCTGTGGAAGTAAGTGACCTCTATTCCAGTGATAACCATTCCGCTAGGAGCGGTGACAGCCACCGTTCCATTACCATTATCCCTACCGACTCTCAAAGCGTAATCTGATGCATACTGGACAAAGATAATTGTCCGGCTATTCCTGTACCAATCGGAATTGCCGAGAGTGACTGAAGCGCCACCCAGAGTCGCTGTACCAGTGTTGTTACTGAATGAGAAATTAGCACCTTGGAATGTCTGGCTACCATACTGAATGATTTGGGCAGTCAAAGGAATTGGATTACCGAAACCGTCAATATGGAAGTAAAGACCGACATTATTAATGGTCCGGGAGTAGTTCTCCCTTATGTCATACATATAGATCGTGTATGAATTGTCAGAAGAAGGTTGCTCTATCACATACTCATAGTACTGTCCCCAACTCTTGGCCTCATAGTTCCAAGAGGATGTAGATGTACTCTCATTCAAACTGATAGTAGAAGCGACTACAACATCGAAAACTCCGGAAGGCGTATTAGCAGAATTGTCACTATAAGGAACTAAGGTGGAAGTGAACATCTTTACCTTGACAGGGTACTGCGATGAAGGGAAATCCTCCGGTAATGCAAAAGTGAGTTTGTAAACCTCACGGCTTTTACCTCCTACAGTTCGAGTGGTATTATTATCTTTCAACTCCGGCCTGGTGGAATAACTAAACTGGGTAATGGAATAAACATCCACGAACCTAGACATCCCAGAATTTTTGGCAATAAGTTGCAACGAATTGTGCTTGAGCTCTGTATTCAGTGTCGCCAACGGGAAAGAAATGGTGCCTTCCCCTGTGGACGAGTTAAATGCAATACTGGGAGTAATAAGCTTTCCTTCGTTGTCAGAAGCTACAACATCATCTGTCTCATCTGTATCAGGCTTCGCTTCCCATATCGCAGAAAAATTGGAAGCATCGAAACCGGAAGAAGGAGAATAGGTGAAGCCGATTGTCCCAGTACCATTACTATTAAACAACTTGACGTTTTTCTCGACCTTCAGGGTATATGTTCCATTACTGATTTCTTCGACCTCCCTATCAACTTGCGCATAAGGGTTGTTGGAATAATCCGTGGTGGTTAAAGCATCGTCAAAATCATCAGAACCAACAACTTCCGGAAGATTCTTTACGGTCAAAACAAAAGTCTGGTTACGCATCACTTGATAAGGCACCCCCTCATTACTCTGCAACAAAACCGTATGGTACTTAACCTTGTTGTTGGTGTAGGTAGTCTTAATGATAACTTTTACAGGGTTATTCTGTGGATTTGCGTTCTCAAATAGATACTGAGGCTCATCTTCCGCTGCCCAAATCGCACCACTTTCATCCATAGTAGAATATCTGCCAGAAGATGTATATTCAGTCAGACGTGTAGCCGTGGTATAATCATTAGTGTAGGGATTGTTTCCCGAGGCCGTAGTCGGAGCTAAATATCCTTTATTCAAGCCGTTGGCAACAGTCCACTTTATCTCACTGATTCCGTTGGCTGTGGAGGCTTTCTTGAGAATCACCTTTGCCCGGTCACGCAAGAGCATAACGGTATTACCACCTGTCAGCCATGTCTTCATTGAAGAAGATGTGGTTTCAGAATGATACCCCCAAAACTTGACATCGTCATTATAGTCAGAGGAGAAAAGATCTGACTTCATCACCGCACGCTCCAAAGAACCCATCGCAATGGAAGAAAGATTAGGAGAATAATTGGCGATGAAATGGATACGACAGGTATTGGACGGGACATTGCCAGTCAAAGTGCCTTTCGTGGCCGGATCAGTTGAAGATGGGTGAACCTCGGCATTCTTATAAGTTATGTACTTACCTTCACCGTCAAAGCAGAGCATCACTATTGTGCTGATCGCCTTTTCTTCACCACTAATATAACTCCTGACTGATAAACCAGCCGGACTACTGATACCTAATCTCACAGCCATCTCACCTTCGGGGGCGTCAAACTGATGGTCTGTAACTTCAATCTTACTGCATCCGGCCAGAATGACAGCAATCGACGCAAAGACTTTAAAAAGATTTCTTTGATTCATTTCCGTACGCAGTTAAAGATTATTCAAATTTATTGATCCTCGCAAGATCCTCTTGATCAAGGTCCCGGACACAGCGGACATATTTTGACCCATTTGCATCGCCGCCAGACCCTCCGGAGTAGCGGCCATAAGTTCCATCCAATGTCCAATAATACTCTCCAGTAAGGACCTCGATCATTGCGGCACCATTCTGATGATCCATCATGTACTGAAGCTCTTGTTTGGTAGGAAGCCGCCATCCTTTATACTCCTTTCCATCTGAATACTCAAGATACTTCGCACAATGCATCGCAGCATATTCTGAGGAGGATACCTGATTTACAGCACCCAACTGAGAACCCAACATAAACGCTGGTGAAATGACATCATCGGCAGATGTATAATATGTGATGCTGCGAGGGTCATTATTATTAGTAACCGTATGAGCAACCAAAGTTGGACGACCAAGCGTGTAAGAGTCATTAGACGATGTTAACTGCAAGACATACATCCTATTATTCGTCAAAGGGGTGGAATTTACTTGATCTCCAACTGTGCCATTTGTATTTAAGTAATGAACGATTCCTCCTGAAAAGACCTTTGCTCTGAAAATTTCAGTACCTGCATTGTTATTGCTATAGTTCCGATATCGGAAATGGCTATCATAAACAGCGGAACGATTATAAGTCCCTGAACTCCCCATCCGAACCCAACTAGTTTCATCATATGTGGAATAAGCTCCTTCCTCTGCCGTTATGAAATCCAAAGGATAGTGACGGAACTTAATGGTCCGTTCAATAGCGTCATCGCCCTCCCCGCATGTCACGACAAAATCGACTTCCTGGTAAGTACCATTGGTAGGGATTTTGGACTTTATGACTATCGTGCCATTCGCATTGACATTGATTTCATACTGTGAAGAAGATACACTCTGCTTGGTCCCATTCTTATCAATATAGTAAGCATCAACGCTTCCCTCTTTGATAGATACAGAAGAACTAGCGTAGTACTTAAGAGTTGTGCTAAGGAATTCCGTTGAAGTCCCTCCTTTAAAAGTATAAGTGGTGGGCGTGACAACAAGATAATCAACGAGCTGGGCGTCAATGTCAGCAGAGTATGATGTACCCCATTCCATCACCTCATAATTCAGCTCGACCTCATCAGTGGTAATAACCTCGGAGCTTCCGAAGGAACTGATTACAGCATTGACTTTATAGAGGTTGTTGCTGACTGTTTCCCTTATACCACTTTCACACAGGGGGATATAATAATAGTGGTATGCGGCGTTACTTGATTCTCCGTGATAAGAAGGGAAACTGAGGAAAACCGCAGGAGCCTTGTCAGGGGCGGTTTCAAAAGTCCACTTATGAGGATAAGCATAAGTCACAATTGAATAATGACCCTGCTGCTCTCCCGTTCCTTGCTCAACAGCCAAATAAGCCCCGCTACTTCCAGTCGCCAAGACAGCCTCCGGGGCGGTTCCCCCGGGAACTTCAGCGGTTATCGTGTTGAAATTAACTTGTTTCCAGCTAGGAGCGCCGTAGTGATCTCCCTTGGCACTCAACCGCTCGAGGAAAGCCGGACTTAAGGACACATCGACAACAAACTTGACAGCTGCCCGATTAAGCGAGACAACAGCGTCATTGACCAACTGTGTACCACTGGACGTGATAGACCAGGAGGCAACCTTAGCGTTCATCAAGAATGCCTTTGTGGTCGTGTAAGTGTCATTGTCGATGCTGGCGTGATAACGCTTATAGATATCGGGATCCGTCAGGGTAAGGGCCTGTAAAGCGTCGACGGTGATATTGTCAGCACTATTGATAGTCTCATTTGTGCTGTTAGCAACGACATAGACCGTGTATGCGGAGTTCTCAACAAAACCGTCACCTTTCCAATTATTGGAAAGCAAATAACCTTCCTTCCCGCCATGGGACACAATTCCGCCTTCTGTCGTGATATGATAAGCCTTCAAAAAAGTATTATCTGATTTGAAGAAAAACACATCCAGACGATCCACTTTGTTCTCATTGTATTTGTCGTCCTTAAGATCATCCTCCGTGAGCACGTCACCATCAGCGCGGGTGGACAACTCCAATAGGGCTGGTGAAATCAATAATGGTTCTTCCGCCTCAATATCTTGGCCAAATTCCCTCTGACAAGAAATTGCCAAAGCAATGGTCATAAAAGCGGATAAGACCCAACTAGCCAATTTGTATGTTTTCATATTCATCATGTCAAATTAAATGGAAGGGACTTCATCATGTGTTTTGGAATTGTAATCACCAACGCTCAGAACTATGTAAGGGACCTTAGTATGATCGGTAGTACCAGGCATATCCGAGTGGCTGAAGGCGATAGGAGTATTTGAGTCTGTCCTGACTAGGCTTATGTTAGCGACTTCGCCTATTGCGGAATCATCCAAAGGAACAACGAAATAGGATGTCGCAACCTGATCCGTTATACTAGAGCTAGCCCTTATTGAGAGTGTCTGAGACGGCGTTGTGGAATAAATACCACCGACGGCCGTGACAAAACCCACCTTCGGATTGTCACTACGAAGCTCCAGCGGAACACCTACACTGATTGTGTTCAACTCAATCATGGGAGAATAAAGTGGCAAATTTGTTAACTCAGATGTTGAATCCTCTGGATCAACCCGATCCGTAGTCGAACGTCCAGGAGCGATCGCAATATAATTAACATAAGGTGAGAACCAAGATGCACTGCCGTTGTAATATTGCTGCTCATTATACCTCTTATACGAAAGGAAGAATGTTGTGACATCCTCAATCGTAGTGAAGGTGTGAATACCACCTGCGAGCCAAGGGGCCGTATTGACTGAGATCAGTAACTCGCCATTGGGGAGAACCAGACCATAGATGCGGTGCCTTTTCAAGCCGGAAAACTTAATCGACTTGCCGGCCAATGAAGTGTCGGAATAATCGTCATCATACTTGAGCTTAAGACTCCTTGTGACACCGGTTGTCGTGGTGAACTGTACTGTGAGACTGGTATAATCCCTTGGAAGAGCAAGGACCGAAAAGACAAGATCCTTGTTCTCGCTGGCCGCGGGAGCCGAACGGCCGGTAAGGTTCACCGTAATTTCCTTGCCAGTACCAGAGCAATCGTAGTCCGCGTTCCCGTTAGCGTCATAAGAGACCGAATAAGCTCCCGTGAGTCCCTCATTCGCCGATATCAGCTTGAACTCGCTAAGCGCGATAGCCTCGGCGGCGCTTCGTATGGAGATCTCGAACGCACTGAAAGAGGGATAGAAATCCAACAAGACTTTCGCGTTCGGAGAAGCCTTCAACGGCTCGGAGACCGCCGTCATATAACCATATGAGCTGATATTACCCATCTCGGAAAACGCCTGGTTGCCGGAAGGTATGCTCAAATTGAACAATCCATTGCAGCCATTTAACGTGTTGTTCTTCCCTTCGGCGGAATATGGAGCCGGATAGATGGCGTAAAATGTGTGCTTCACGGAGTCCTGGCCGTATACCCAGGCCAGGCCGTTACCGACTTCGTAATCAACCTGACTTTGATCATATGGATTGCCTTGACCGTCATTGCTCAAATTATTGATCTTAGCCTGGGTCTTATCGTCTTCAAAAGGGATCACACCGTAATCAGCCCAGAAATAAAGGCTTGATGGATCCGGCTCCTGACCGGGCTCCAGATTCGCCATAGCGCTCTCAAGTCCCACGCGGCGCGCCGCTGTGGGAGAATACACGCGGATCTCGTCACTATCATTCCATAAGATCTCCTGCTTCCCATTTGAAAAGGTGCCATATTCAGTACGGGTCTTCGAGTTAGAAGAATTGGAAGAAGCGCCGAAAGGGACTTCCGCGACTTGCCCATTCCGGGTGAATATCTCCTTCTGGCATCCAGCCAGCAAAACAAGGCCTCCAAACGCAGAGACAAGTATCATGGTTCGTAATATCCTTCTCATGGCCTAATCCCAGTTATGGTTAAACGCATCGTCGCCCATATTGTGCTGCTCGACTTCATGTCCGATAGCCCGGATCTCAGCATTATCCTTGAGAGAACCGGCAAGAATCGCCGTCTCCAAGAAGAGCTCGCTCTCCTTAATGACTCTTGGGGGCGCGTAGTTTTCAGTTTTTCTCATACGCTATATCTTTATTTTTCCTTTTTATCTCTGTTATATTTTCTCAAGCCATGCCCTGGGGACCCTGGCGCGAGCCCAAAGGCAGCCGATCAATCCAACCACAACGTAAGTTCTTCCAAGCAACTCCTCCACATATCCCTCGACACCTTTCAAGGATCCCTTGGTGACCCTCACTTTCTCGCCCACATTAAGAGGCTTGTCCATTAGACCGCCTTCACCTAGGGAAAGGTCAAAAACGCGACGGAAATCATCCATCTGCTTGTCCGGAACCACCATCATCTGCCTCGTGGCGCAATCCGGCACAAACCGTAGCGGCAAACTGTCCCGGGTCACAAGCGAACAAGCGTTCTCCTTTGTTGCCCTCACGAAAACCAGGTTAGGCGCAAGCACTTTCTCAAATGAGCCGGCACCACGGCTTTTACGAGCACTCACAGTTGGCACAAACACGTCAACACCGCGCCGGGAAAGCTCGTCCCTAAGGCGGATCTCCTGACGGAAATACCGGGTCTTAGCGACAAACCAAGCCATTCCGTCTTGACTTGCCCTCTCCCGTGCCGCTTCAGATGACATCGCTGCTCCCATTTTACTTAAAAGGCATCAAATCCAAACTGCAAATATAGAATAACATTCGCAAATATAAAAATCTGTAACAATCATTTCGCCCACAAAATAATTCAATTATACCTTTTTTTATAAAAAAAAGTAAAAAAGACCTTTAGGACCTTATGAATAACGGTTGTTGTCTGTTAACAAAAAATGTGATCGTCACGGGATAATTAAAAGAAAATAACTATTTTCGCGGTTGATGGAGTTACCCTCCATATCATTTCGAAGCGGTTCCGCCCATGCAGGACTGTGGGCGTAGCCATTGTTTTGTAACAAATTTTAATCAATATGAAAAAAATAGTCTTTTCCCTCCTGGCTGTCGCCTTGGGAGCCACGGCTCTTTTTGCGCAACCTACAGTAGAGAAGCCAGCTAACCCATTCTGGATAGGGGTCCAGGGTGGTGGGCTGTTATCTTACAATGAGAACTGTGTTTCGTACAAAGATGCCGGCAAAGCCGGAGACCTCTTATCCTTACAAGGCTCGGTGTCAGTAGGTTACGACGTTTCCCGCAAGTTAGGATTCCGTCTTAACGTCAACTATGACGGCAAGAATGACGCCGCCAACAATACCCGTCAAACCTCGGGCGGAGGCTTCTGGCCGTACAATTTCAAGAGCATTTCAGCCTTCATTGACGCCACTTGGAATCTGACAGATGAGTTCTATAAAGGTCCCTTTGCTCCGAAGGCATATGTCGGAATCGGCCTGGGGCATACTTATGACCTCACTGATTCTGGCCATCCATGGCAGAGGGCCTACATGACCGACCCCAACAATAGCTTCGGTTTCCGTGTGGGATTCCTTTGCGAATTGAGGCTCTCCGACTTCTTCGGGGTTTTCGTGGATATCGCCGCTGAAGCGTATACTGACAATTTCAATGGTCTGCAACCGAGCAAGGAGGAAAAGAAAAACTCTGCCAAGGGTTATCCTGGCTATCCCTTCGACCTTCGTGGCGTAGGTTCGTTCGGACTCGCTTTGCATTTTTAATTTAAACCGACGATGAAAATGAAAAGAATATTCCTGGTTTTCGTGGCCTCCGCCATCGCGATCATGGCTGCCGCCCAAAATGAGCGTCCCACCAATTGGTTCCTTGGTGCCTCGGGAGGATTCAACGTTGGATTTGACGGGAAAGATTATATTTCCAGAGTAGAGTCTCACAGCGGCAACGGCACCGCCCTTGATGTGTATGTTGGAAAGTTCTTCAACAACACTCTTGGTTTCAGAGCAGGATATCAGGGACTCTCGGTCTCCGACCAATATATTGATTATGGCAAACAGAACTATACCTATGCCCACGCTGACTTGCTGTTGCGCTGTTGGGAATTCCTTGTCCCTTACATCCACGCAGGCGCCGCCAAGGTTGAAAGTTTCAAGCCAGCCGGAGGTATAGGTATAATGACTCCCATAAGGCTCAGCGAAAGGCTCAGCGTGATTCCTGACCTCAAAGCCACCGCTTTCCCCGGATCTGTCTTCCCTGATGGAGACGGTTTCGGAAGGAATCTTAGCGCGACCCTCGGCCTTAGGGTCAATTTAGGTAAGGTAGGCGCTAAACCGGAGCCTGAGGTGATTCCGGAGCCGATACCTGTTGTCGTTCCTAAACCGGAGCCCAAACCCGAGCCCAAGCCGGAACCCGTTGTCGTGGAGGAAAAACCCACTGTACAGGAGGCCGTTGAAGAGATCAACAAGTCATTCCTCGCTGACGCGCTGTTCGATTTCGACTCAGCCAAGATCAGTCCCGATGCTATCCCGATCCTTGATAAGGCAGTAGCTTGGCTGAACGAATTCCCGACCGTGACGGGGGTCATCGAGGGACACACTGACAACAGCGGTACCGAAGAGTACAACCAGGGCCTCTCTGAAAGACGTGCCAAGGCGGTCTATGACTACCTTATAGACAAGGGAATCAATAGGTTCCGCCTCACTTACAAGGGCTATGGAGAATCCCGCCCCGTGGCCACGAACGAGACTGACGAAGGTCGCCAGCTTAACCGTCGTATCGTCCTGGTGCTGGACGAGGAGTAGCATTTTATTAATAAACCCTCACGAAGTCTTGTCTGGCCCACCGGTCGGGCAAGGCTTTGTGGTTTGAAGAAGAACATGAACATAGCTATAATACTTGCGGGGGGATCTGGTGTCAGGATGGGAGCGGAAATCCCTAAGCAGTTTATTGAAGTACACGATAAGCCTGTATTGATCTATACCTTGGAAGGATTTCAGGCACATCCACTTATCGATGAGATAGGCGTGGTTTGTCTAGAGGGTTGGCATGAACGTCTAAAGTCATATGCGGAGCAATTCGGTATATCCAAACTGAAGTGGATCATATCCGGAGGTGATACCGGCCAGGAATCCATTCGAAACGGCGTCTTTTATCTGGAAGGCAAATGCCTCGAATCAGATATCGTGGTCATCCATGATGGAATTCGTCCTTTGATAGAACCTTTCGTGCTTACAGATGTTATCGAGAAATGCCAAAAGCACGGAAACGCCGTAACTTCTATGCCTTACAACGAGCAGATTTTCTTAGTAAACGAGAACGATCCTTCCACAACGAGTAAGTATATCCCCCGAGAAACGTTGCGCAGAGTGTCCACGCCTCAGGCTTACACGTTTGGACTTCTGGACAAAGCATATCATGAAGCATTCGAAAAAGAAATCGGCATATACGGTTCTTCTTACACAAATACAATGATGGTCGAACTTGGCGAAACATTGCACTTTGCCGCCGGATCGGACAAGAACATCAAACTTACCACGAAAGATGACTTGGAACTCTTCAAGGGGTATTTGGAAATGAAACACGATGGAGATGTCGAATAATAGCCCACTCTCACTTCCACAGTATCTTGAAGACTTGATCACTATTAACAGTTGTGATTGGTTTGACTGGAACATTCTGCGAGATCATTCTCTCTTGATTTCGGGATCCACAGGTATGATCGGGAGTTGCCTTGTCGATACCATTATGTTCCGGAACAGAGTACATGGTCTAAATTGCAAGATCTTCGCTCTTACTCGCAGTCGTGAGAAAGCCTGTTCAAGGTTTGCGGAATGGTCGGATTCGTCCCTTTTGCAGATACTGGAAGGAGATGTGAATCAGGATATTAATTCTCTTTTACCAGAAAAGGTCGATTTTGTTCTCCATCTTGCCAGCAACACGCATCCTGTAGCATATGCATCTGATCCGATCGGGACCATACTTACCAATATTGTAGGGACAAGGAATATGCTTGAAGCAGCAGCTTCCCTAGGAGCAAGAAGATTCCTATTCGCCTCTTCAAATGAAATTTATGGAGAAAACAGAGGTGATAAAGAACTATTTGATGAGAGCTATTCTGGTTATATCGATTGCAATTCCCTTAGGGCAGGATATCCTGAAAGCAAAAGATGTGGCGAGGCGCTCTGCCAAGCATATCACAGACAGAAGGGGCTAGACATCGTTATTGCGAGACTCACCAGATCATTCGGACCGTCCCTTCTCCCCTCTGATACGAAAGCGATGTCTCAGTTTCTGCGGAATGGGGCAAATGGCGAGGACATCGTTTTGAAGAGCAAGGGTGACCAATTGTATTCATACACCTATACCGCTGACGCTGTCACGGGATTGCTTACAGTTCTTCTTAAGGGTGAAAAGGGAGAGGCCTATAACGTGGCTGAAGAATCATTTGATATCCCGCTAAATAAGATTGCCGGTATTATTGCAGAAGAGACCGGAAGCAAAGTCGTGTTCAATCTTCCCGACGAGGTGGAAGCAGCGGGATTCAGCAAAGCGACAAAAGCCAGACTTGACGGAAGCAAACTGAGGGAACTTGGCTGGAGGGCACAGTATTCATTGAGAGAAGGTGTAATACGTACTATTGATTCTTTAAGGAAAAGGCAGGATGGGGATTCTTAAATCTTTAAAAATCAAGTATTTCCCGTCATATTTCAAATGGGTTTACATTCCTCTGACGCAAAAGAGGCATAAGAAGGTTGTACGGAGCATAAGGCGGAAAGGCAAGGCTCGTATCGCTTTCATCGTTTCGAACCTTTCGATGTGGCGATGCCGGAATCTTTATGAACTACTCTTAGCAGATCCTCGTTTTGAACCGTCAATTATTTTGTTCCCCTTTAAAGGATATAACAAATCACAACAAGACAGATGTATGGAAGACCTAAGGTCATCGTTTGAATCTGACGGTATTCCATTCATCGATCTGTCATGTGAAGAATCCCCAGCTAATTACTTCCAAAATGTGGTTGCTCCCGACATAGTATTCTACCCTCAACCATATTACGATTTACTTGACAAGGGGATGGCCAGTGAGAACCTGGAAAATTTATTGCTTTGCTATGTTCCTTATGGGTTAAACATTTACCATGTACAATGGCTGTTTAACCAGAGATTTAGCAATATTGCTTGGAGACTGTATTTATCTTCACCTTCTGATTTGGATTCGGCAGAAGAATATGCTTATAACAAAGGCCGGAATGTCCGCATAGTCGGTAATCCTAAAGCAGACGAATTCATGAACAAAGAACCTCTTTCTTCGGTTTGGAAACCACAGGATAAACCAAAAAAGAAGGTCATTTGGGCTCCCCATTATTCTTTTGTTGACAATGGATTAATGGACCAAGGCACTTTCCTTCATGTTTGCGAAGACATGATTGAATTGGCCAAACGTTATTCATATAGCGTTCAATTTGCTTTCAAACCTCATCCTCTCCTCGCCACCGCTTTATATAGCCATCCTGATTGGGGAAAAGGAAAGACAGACAAATATTATGAAACCTGGGCATCCATGTCCAACACGCAATTGGAGACAGAGGGGTATGTGGATTTGTTCTTATCTTCTGACGCGATGATCCACGACTGCGGTTCGTTTACAGCAGAATACCACTACACTGGCAACCCTGTACTATTTATTACTTCTAACAAGAAGAGTCTTCTTAATAAGCTCAGCCCGCTTGGAAAAGACGCCTTTAATGCCCATTATTTTGGAGAAGGAATCGGAGATATCGAACGATTCCTTAAAGAAGTGGTCCTGAGTGGGAATGACACGATGTCAGAAACAAGAAATAGCTTCTATTTAAATCACCTGCTTCCGCCTAATGGCAAGAGTGCTGCTCAGAATATTTACGAAGACCTGGTAAAGTCGCTCTGGCCTTCCAAATGACCATGCCAATGCCGGATTCACTTAAACAGAAAACTATTACAGGAGTTTCGTGGAGTCTTGTTGAGCAAGTACTAGCGCGGGGTGTCAACTTCATTATCGGAATCATCCTTGCAAGGCTGTTAAGTCCGACAGACTACGGTCTTGTGGGAATGCTAGGGATATTTTTAGGCATATCACAAATATTCATTGATGGAGGGCTCGCTTCTGCCCTGATTCAGAGGAAATCACCTAGCGATAAGGACTTCTCTACAGTCTATATCATCAATATGTCGATGAGTATCGTTTTATTTGCTGTTTTGTTCTTTATCGCTCCATATGTGGCAGGTTTCTATGACCAGCCACTCCTGAAACCATTGCTTCGGGTTTTGGCCATATCCCTTATTATAGGTTCTCTATCATCTGTACAATCAACACTTCTTTCAATTAGAGTCGATTTCAAGAGCAAGACTTATATCTCCATTTTATCTTCCATTATATCAGGCTCTGTTGGTATTCTTTGTGCATACAGAGGGATGGGGGTATGGGCACTAGTCGCTCAAACGATAGCATCGTCTGCTGCCCTGACCGTTTTGACCCTCCTATATGTACGATGGATGCCACGATTAGTGTTTTCGAAGGAATCCTTCAAGAATTTATTCTCTTTCAGTTCTAAAGTATTAGCGGCGTCTTTGATAAGCACGGTTTATGACAATGCTTATCCAATGGTAATAGGAAAGAAATTCTCGGCCGCAGATGTGGGACAATACACTCGTGCCGGGCAGTTCCCGGGAATTGCTAATGGGACAATAACAGGAGCTCTTGGCAAAGTAGCTTTCCCTGTGTTCAGCAAGATACAAGACGATGATGAGAGATTGATAACGGCATATGAGAAGTACATTCAGATTTCTTCCTTCATACTTTTCCCAATACTAATGGGAATATGTGGCTGTGCGAAACCTCTTGTTTCGTTCCTTCTTACAGACAAATGGCTTGAATGCGTACCCCTTATGCAAATCCTATGTTTCGGGATAATCACAAACGGGATTACCACTATCAACCTTAATCTTCTTTACGTCAAGGGACGTTCCGATTATGTTTTAAAATTGGAAATCATTAAGAAGTCCATCGCTTTTTCAATATTGTTCATTTCGATGTTCTTCAGCGTTAAGATTATGTGTTACGGTCAGGTTCTATATGGCTTTGTCTCGATGTACTTGAATACATATTATACAAAAAAGCTTTTAGGTTATTCTTTTGGCAAACAAATAAAGGTCGTCTATCCATATTTTCTGATCGCATTGGTTGTCCTATTTGAGGCTCTTCTCTTTTCTTCAATCATTAAGAATAGTTTGATTTCCCTCGCGGTATCTTTGATGGTATGTCCAATATCATATTTGTTGCTTTCAAGATATGCCAACCTTTACGCTTACAAGGAAGTCTTAGATTTATTCTATAATTATTTTGGAATCCTAAAAGGTCGATAATGCCCTTACTCTCTCTGATTATCCCCCTCTATAACACCGAAAAATTCATCGGTGAGTGTCTCTCTTCTATCCTGGACAGCTCTGCCGACAAAGCCGATTACGAGGTGATTGTTATAGATGATGGCTCTACTGATGGATCAGGAGAAATTGTTCAATTGTTTAGCAAAAAGTATTACAATATTCATTTATTTAGCCAAGAGAATCAAGGGGTCAGTGTGGCTAGAATGAAAGGGGCCGAGAAAGCAACTGGTGATTATCTTTGGTTTATCGACAGTGATGATTATCTTCTTGATGGTGCCCTAGAAGAAGTAATGCACCTTATTCGTGATAATTTAACTGTTGACACATTCTTAGTACAAGTGCTCATCAAAGAAGAGGGAAGAGAGTATGTGAAACCATTCGCATCCGCAAGAGAATCCATTATGACTGGAAAGTTATACTTGAAAATGAAACCGGTGGCAGTTTGTCCGGTCCAGTTCATCTTTAAGAAAGTATTACTTGACAACAGATGGATTTATTTTCCTGAGGGATTACGCCATGAAGACGAATATTTCTGCAGAACACTACAATACTTTTCCGGAACTATTAAGATATTAGAAAAGCCAATGTATGTGTACAGACAATGGTATGGTTCTTATATGAACTCTGGGGGAGTAAATGCTTTGTACGACATGGTGGGTGTTTATCTACACCTCAAAGAATTCGTTGAAAAAGGAGCTGATTTTGAAGATCGTGGTTGGTTACAAGCCGATATTATCTCATTCCTGATGGGGACTCATTCATGGCATCGACATCTATTCAACAAAGAGGAATTCCTTACCTTCCGTAATAAACATCTCGATTTTATTTATGGGGAGTTTAGGAAATCTGCCCGACTATTTACATACAAAGATAGAGTTTTAGGGTATTTGCTCCTTAAGCAACCTAAAATCTATTCCCTTCTCCTCTCTGCAAAAAAAAGACTTTTTTGTTTATGACTGATAAAGAGCTGGAATCCAAAACTATAGACTGGCTGCGTTTCCCTATGGCTTTTGCAGTAGTTCTATTACATACGGGTTCTCAGGGGGGTAATAGTAACTATCCTATTTACTCTACTCTCTGTATCTTGTTACCCAATGGTTTGTGCAGGATTGCCGTCCCTATGTTTTTCCTTTTCTCCGGATATCTTTTTTTCAGAGGGATTAATAAATGGGATTTACGTTTGATTATTAACAAAATCAGCAAACGCTTTAAGACTTTATTACTCCCTTATTTGCTATGGAATTTACTCGCGGCTGTGCTCTTGTTTAATTATGATAATTTTCGATACAAACTAAATGGCCTGATGCCTTTATCAATCAAAGAGGCTTTGTGCCGATGGCAAGGTATCAGATTATTCTGGGACTGTTACGATGGTCTCCCTATTGACTATCCGCTTTGGTTCGTCAGAAACTTGTTTATATTCATTCTTTGCACACCAATAATCTTCCTATTTATCAAATATCTAAAAACCTGGGCAATAATCCTTTTACTTATCTTAGACTTACTATTTGGAAGTTTTCTTGAAGGTCTGTTTTTCTTCACACTCGGGGGATTCCTATCGATTAATGGAAAGTCTATTATATCCTTATCAAATACTCATACACGTACAGTTCTTATAGGCTCTTTGATATTACTTTTATTATTATCCATATTTTACCGTCATAACCTTACAGCATATGGATTATTAAGGAGATTATTTGTAGTTACTGGTTCATTCGCCATCTTCCACCTGGCCTCGAAGGGAATAGAAACAAACAAATTAAGAGTGAATAAATTATTATCTAAGAGCAGTTTCTTTATTTTTGCCGCTCATGGTATTATTATACTTCACGATATTTCCCACTATATCATTTATCACACACTCCCGTTAAAAGGAGAAGCGTACCATTGTGTCGATCTATTTGTGCGTCCATGCTTGGCCGTTTCAATCTGTATCGCCCTTTTATTAATCATGGAGAAGCTGATTCCGAAGACATTGGGATTACTAACAGGAGGGCGAGTTTTTATTTCTAACCACCCCTATTAATGGACAAGTTGCAGTCACAGACCATTGATGTAGTGCGATTCCCTATGGCAGCACTAATAGTATTGCTGCATACCGGAGCATTGGGTCTTGGTAGTTCTCAGCCTATCTATCGTTCACTCTCTATATTAACCAATGCTGGAATCTGTCGCCTAGCTGTTCCTTGCTTCTTCTTCATTTCCGGCTACCTCTTTTTCACTAAATTGCAGGTATGGAACTGGAGTATATGGGGTGGTAAATTAAATGGCCGCTTACGTTCCCTATTTGTACCATATCTTCTTTGGAACTTGATCGCAGCCGTATTGATTTTTGGATTCAGGCTATGGGAATCATCAAAGGCCGGTATCGTCTCATTATCATTTATACAGCATATTAAGGAGTGGGATAGCCTTTGGGATCCATCACTTCCCTTTGACGGCCCTCTTTGGTTCATTCGTGACTTAATGATACTTTGTCTCCTGGCTCCCGTAGTTCACTGGTTAATAAGTCATTTAGGGATTTATTGGATTATTATATGCTTTGCCGTTTCTTTAATCTTAGGCCCCAAAATGGATGGAGTCCTATTCTTTTCTGCAGGAGCTTATTTCCAATCAAACGGATATGATATCCTAAAGGTATTCCACAGGTACAGCATCCCCTCATATATTTTATCCTTGCCATTATTGATTGCTATTCTTCTCTCTTACCAACAACAGCATATTTATTTTGTTTTCAGAGGTTTTTTCCTTGTCGTAGGAATCATTACTATCTTCAACCTAGTTGCAACCGGACTAAAAACAGGATGGCTATCGGAACACCCGTTTCTATGCAAAAGTAGTTTTTTCATCTTTGCCGCCCACAACATATTAGTTTTACATGCGATCTCACATTATATTGTACTTCATTTAATTCCTTTCAGTTGGGGCGAGCTGTACAATTGTATCGACCTCTTCCTGCGTCCGACCATCGCTCTAGTGATTTGCTTAGGTCTCTTTTGGACAATGAGCAAACTCACTCCAAGGACGTTACGTTTGCTAACCGGAGGACGTATATGATATCAGACTTGAAGCTCTTTAAAACATGGTGACAATTAGACAATCCAATATGGAGCTTTTGAGGCTGGTCTGCATGTTTATGGTCATGGTCTGCCATGCCAACGGTTATATAAACGAAGGAGACTTAATTGGAGTTGATGGAGTAATTAGGCTGATTATAAATCAGTTCTGCCTTGTTTGCGTAAACTGCTTCGTGATGGTGTCAGGCTGGTTCGGAATCAAAGCCAGCTGGAAAGGCGCCGCAAAACTACTGTTCCAAGTCATATTTGTCGCGGTTATTTGCTTTGCCATATTTGCTGTCTTTGGCCAGCCAGTATCATTTAAAAATGATCTTCTACCATATCTGGCATTCGGATACGGCTATTGGTTTGTAATATCTTATCTAGTGCTTTATGCTTTGTCTCCGGTCTTAGAGGCTTTCGTCAATAATGTATCTGAAAGTGATTTCAGAAAGGTGCTATATTTCATTTTCGCGGCAGAGATGGTTTTCAGTTACGTTTTAGGCGAAGGATCGTACGGGTTTGGTTTTTCTCCGTTGGCTTTCATAAGCATCTATCTTCTCGCCAGATATGCCAGGATGTATCCTGGAAAGCTATTTGCATTGAATAAGAAGTATGACCTGTTGGTTTACGTCCTGGCCACGGTCCTGTCCATCATAGGTTTTTGGTTCGGTTATAAATTATTCGGGATGGGTTTCCACCTGAACCACTATGACTCCCCATTGGCAATAATCGCTTCGTTATACTTCCTTCTATTCTTTTCGAAATTGAAGATCGAGAGCAAGACGGTCAACTGGCTTGCCGCTTCCGCATTCGCAATATACCTTTTCCACGAAAACTCTCTTGTATCTCCATATTACCACCAGTTTTTTTCTTGGTTGAAAGAGACTGTCACAATAGTAGAGTTTTATCCGTTAATGTTTGTCCTGTTGATTCTCTTCGGCCTTGCTTTTCTGCTTATCGACAAGTCGAGAATTTTTCTTTGGAAAAGAATTAGTCAATCGTAGATGAGACACGCCTGGCTTATAATAGCCCACAACGAGTTTGAAATTCTCCAGACGCTAGTTTCAGCCCTGGACAATACCGAAAGCGATATCTTCATTCACATCGACAAAAAAGTGAGGACTCTTCCTATCGTAAAGGCTGAGAACAGTGCTCTCCGCATTATCGATAATCGGGTTGACGTTCGCTGGGGATCGGTTTCCCAGATCAAGTGCGAAATGGCCCTTCTGGAAGAGGCTCTCAAGCACGGCCCTTATGATTACTATCATATTATTTCCGGTACGACACTTCCTCTGGTCTCAGTCGAAGAGCTGAAACGGTTCTTTGAATCGAACACAGGGAACAGCATATTGACCGGCCTCTGCCACGACGACCCCTATCAGGAAACCCTCAAAGTCAGGAGGACAAATCTGTTTCTCAAGAGCTACACCGCCAAAGGGTTTCGAGGCAGGGCAAGCCAATTTCTTTGGAAATCATCCATCGCCCTTCAAAGAATCCTCGGAATTGAGCGTAACAAGGGAATGGAGTTCTACAAGGCAAGCAACTGGCTAAGCCTGACACAGGAGGGCGTAGAGTACATTATTTCAAGGAAACAGGAGATCATGAAAACCTTCCGATATTCCTTCTGTGGGGATGAATATTTCATACCGACAGAACTGATGGCCTCTCCGCTGAAGGAAAAGATAATCAACAGCGACGTGTACCTCAAGCGAGAAATCGCACGTTCGACTGCAAGTGTATTCACCTTGGAAGATCTTCCGGGACTCAGGTCATCCGACTTTTTGTTCGCCAGAAAATTCACCGCAAAATGAATCTTTCAAAAACTTTTCTTTGGCGGAAGCTCCGCGAACGTAAGATCCTGGCAACTCACAAGCGGGTTGCCGGAATTTGTGAGGCGCTGATCGCCTCCTGGAAGGCCGGTCATGTCAGTTTCAACTTAGAACCTAAAGTCTCATTCAATTCGGACAAGATTATCTGGCAGTATTGGGCGCAGGGTTATGACGATGTTCCGGAAGTGGTGAAACGTTGCCTGTCTTCAGTGGAGAACCAAGCCTCAAACTATACTATTGTACGGCTGACTGATCAAAATCTTTCAGATTATCTGAACCTACCGGACTTCGTCCTATCCAAGAGATCCTCTTTTTCTCGAGCTTTTTTCTCGGACCTTTTGAGGCTGTTGTTATTAAAAGCATATGGCGGAATATGGTTAGATGCTACCGTTTATCTTTCTAACCCGATTCCTGATGTATTTTTTACTAATGACTTTTTTGTTTTCAGAAGAGATCCTAATGAAAAAAACATCAGATATTGGAGGAATACCTATGCTTATTATTTTGGATGGGCAAAAGGGTTTCGTGTTAACATGCTAAGCAGTTTTATGTATTCAAGGAAAGGGGGAAAGACCGTTACCGACTTATGCGACTTAATGCTACTTTGGTGGAAGAATCAAACTGAGCTTCCAGATTATTTCTTTCTCCAGATCCTTTTCGATGTCTATGCTCCAAAGGATGTCTGCCCCATCGTAAGCGACACCCTCCCCCATTATCTCCAGCAATCGATCAGCGATCCCTCGTTCAACCTGATGAGCAAGGAGGATATCCTACAGACAATTTCTATTCATAAGCTTACTTATAAATGACCCTCAAAGAACGATTCCTTGAATGGCTGATCCGGCCAGAAAAGTATTATATCCGCAAGTATTTGAGATTCCTGCGGAAGGAGGAGAAATACTCTTATGAAAAGCCCCGCAAGCTGCTTGCACTCTGTTATAAGGCTCACAAAAACCGGCTCGGCTCCAGACTGGGTTTCATCATCAGCGCAGGATGTTTCGCGGAAGGGCTGCAGCTTGAGCATTACGGTTCGGTAATAGTCAATCCCAAAGCACGAATCGGCCGCAACTGCAAGATCCACGGGAACTGTTGTATCGGCAGCGACGGCGGATATCCGGACTATTCCCCTGTCATCGGAGACAATGTGGACATCGGCCAGGGAGCCCAGATTCTCGGAGGCATCAAGATCGCAGACGATGTGCGCATCGGCGCCGGTGCGGTGGTGGTGAAGGATGTCCTTACTCCCGGAGCGACCGTCGTTGGTGTGCCTGGGAAAGTAATTAACCAAGAATAGTACGTTTATTCGGAAAAGAAGACATTGTCTACAACCATCCTGCATCATGGTGTTACTATATGCATCGAAATACTATCGCAGTAGGGGAAAAACACAATCGCATAATACAGTGTGCAAGATGGATTCAAAAAGAATTATTCTTATCAATCTATTTGAGGATGACAGATTGCATAAGGATAAGATGATTATTAAAGGGATTGTTGACGGAATCAGATTCCATATATGAGACTATCATTTGTCCTTCCAGCATGGAAAGGGAAATACCTGTTTGAGGCCGTATCCAGCATTATTTCTCAAAGTATAAATGATTCGGAACTAGTAGTAGTGGATGATTGCTCTCCAGATCAAATCAAAGACACCACAGCTTGCTTCGAGGATCCTCGAATTCGATACTACCGGAATGATGAAAACATTGGGAAGAACGATCTTGTTCACCAATGGAATCATTGCCTTTCGTATGCTACCGGAGATTATGTCGTGCTTGCATCAGACGACGATACATACAAGCCAACTTTCTGCGAAGAAATCATACGTCTGGCTGAGAAATACCCTCAAGTCGACCTTATACACTCTTACGTCGAGCAAATTGACGAAAACGGGAATCATTTATGGGATGACAGCATCCTGCCAGAGTTTACGAATAAATATGAGTATCTTAACTGGTGGTTGACGGGTCGTTCTTTTACTTGTATCGGGAATTTCGCCTTCAAACGGTCTTCTTTGATGGCCATGGGCGGTTTTATTGATTTTCCATGTGCTTTCGGCAGCGATATTGCCACGCCAATATCCTTGTCACAAAACGGAGTAGCAAATACTCAAGAAATATTGTTTTGCTTCAGGCACTCCGACCAACATCATTCAGCAGATTCTTCACGATTCAAAGAGAAATTGGAAGCCATTTCACAACTATATGACTTCCTAGGAGCAATCCATTATGAAGAACCGGATAATCCCAGAGATAAGGAGTTCTATTCTATAGTTAATGAAAAATACCTGCACAAAAAGTGTGTTTATGAATACTTCAATTTGGTCATCAAGAATCTTCCGTTTAATCGGTTATTTCCATTCTTAAAACTATGTCGATTGGCGACACTGTATGATAAAGGAATGATGGTTCTTAGGTGGATAAAAACCACACTAGTCAAATGACTCTTCCACAAGATCAATCGTTGGAATTACGTCAGTCCACCCTCATCAAAGCGATGCGGTTCCCGCTGATTGTGATGGTGCTGTATATTCATTCCCCGGGCGCTTTCTTTGAACCCGGACTGGAATTGTCTTTCGACGGTCGGAACATTTACCATATCATAGCCGAATTTATTTCTGGCCACATGTTTGCCATTGCGACTCGTTGCTTCTTTCTTTTCAGTGGATTTCTGTTTTATAGATTATTAAAGGAAGGTGAATTCAGTATTAAATGGGTAATTACCAAATGGAAAAAGCGTTTTTGGAGCCTTCTTGTACCTTTCCTGTTTTGGAACCTTCTTATGGTTGTGGCCGTAATTCTGAAGAATGTCGCTTTCGATGCTCTTTCTCTCAAATCAAGCGTTGAGGAAATCTCTCTTGTGGGAAAAGGGCCGTTGTTTTGGTTCCTAACTGGACCGGCAGATTTTCCATTATGGTTCTTGAGAGACTTGATCCTCATGACACTGGTAGCCCCACTTATATACCCAATATTCAAAACAGTCCGATGGGCTTCCCTAGTGATACTCATTCTTCTCTACCTTTCTCCTTTGACCCTGATGATTCCTTCCAAGCAAGCTGTAATCTATTTCAGTGTTGGTGCATGGCTGGGTATTAACAGATTTGATCTCTTGACGATTTGCGGCAAGTACAAAATCCCTGCTGCCGTAATATCAGTAATTCTTCTCCCCATTGCGACTTCACAAGTAGGTCGCCCTTTGCATACATTTCTTCTTGATTTGTTTATTCCATTTGGAATCATCACGTCCATCAATATTTGCGACTTTCTCATCAACAATGAAAAAACTTGTGAAAGGCTTTGTAAACTATCCGCAAGTGTTTTTTTCATCTATGCCATACACGAAATCTATATCCTTGGCTGGACAAAAGGATTGTTTCTTAGGGTTTTTGGTAATTCAATTGTCGGCACATGGATCAGTTTCTTTTTCGTGCCTGTAGTTGTCCTGTTTGTATGTCTAGGTCTATATTACCTTTTGAATAGAATAATGCCTCGTGCTATGGCATTCGCCTGCGGCGGAAGAACCGATATCAAAACACCATGATTCCACTTTCCATAGCGTTCACACCCAACTACTTCGTGCCTGCGGCGACGATGCTCCGCTCGCTGCTTGACTCATCGGAGGACAATTTCAAGGTCATCTGCCTGGTTTCTGAAGAGATCCCGGAGCGGATGCGGAAAAAGCTTGAGAGGCTAGGAGAAGGTCGACTCACGTTCGAGTATATTCCCTTGAAAGGCCGGATGGAAGGAATCTACACTGACCCTCGCTATACTGAGGCGGCTTCTTTCAGGCTTATACTGCCGGAACTGCTTCCCGAATATGACTCAATCGCTTATATCGATTGCGATGTGATAGTTCGTCAGGATATAGGAAAACTATACCGGGAGACTAACCTTGGGGATAATTACCTGGCGGCAGTATTCGAGGCCCCGATTGAGAACCAGGCGGAAAGGGCAAGTGCCCTCGGATGCGATCCGAACAGATACTTCAACTCCGGTTTCCTCATCATGAACTTGTATCAGATGCGGAAAGAAAATGTCTCCGAACAATTGTTGGACGCATGCCGGGTGCCTTATATGGAGTTCCCGGATCAGGACGCCCTCAATCAGGTATGCCTTGGTCGGGTCGTGCCGTTGAGCCCTGTATATAACGGGATCAGGACTTTTTTCATCCAGAAATATAAGCCCGACTTCATCCGGCAGTATAATGAGCCTCTTTGGGATAAAGTCCAAAAGGAAGGCACGATCCACTACACAGGAGGAAAGCCATGGTATATCTTCTCTGTGCGTTTTGAGGAATGGTGGAGGACCTACGACAGACTCCCATCAGAGATTAAGGAAGAGTGGACTCCTCCGAGAAAGACCAACCTTCTTTGGAAAGTTATGAAGATCAAGCCGATAGGCTTGGTTATCAATGGTTTCCGTAACCTCAAACAGAATCTGGGATGAGACACGCCTTCCTGATCCTCGCTCATAATGAGTTCGAGATACTACAACTTCTTGTTTCCCGTTTGGATGACAACCGGAATGATATATTCATTCATTTCGACAAAAAGGTCGCGGTCCTCCCGGAAATCAAAGTAAAGGATGCTGGCCTGACTATCCTTGAATACAGAAAAGATGTCCGCTGGGGTGGGTTCAGCATGGTGGAAGCTGAGTACGCCTTGTTCGATGCGGCAGCCGCCAAAGGACCCTACCAATACTATCATTTGATATCCGGAGTTGACCTTCCTCTGAAAAACCAGGATTATATCCACGACTTCTTTGACAATAACGATGGGAAGGAATTCATCGGATACACCTGGACGGATATGCCTCGTTCCTTCACCCGCAAAATGCGCCGGTGGCATCTTTTCCCGGAAGATTTCAAGAGTAAGAATATCCTGAAGAAAACTCTTCGTGCCGGATTCATACGGCTGCAAGAGGCTTTCCGGATCGAACGTAACAGGACGGTGGATTTCAAGAAAGGTTCTCAGTGGGTGAGCGTCACTGAAGAAATGGTAAAGTATCTGCTCGATCACAAGGAGTGGGTGCGAAAGACATTCAGAAACACTTTTAGTCCTGATGAGTTGGTAGTTCAGACATTATGCTGGATGTCTCCTTTCAGAGATAATATCTATAACACTACCGAAGATGGCAAAGGTTGTATGCGAGCAATCGGCTGGAGGGAGAATCCCGGCTCCAAGGAATTGATTCTCAAGGACTGGACCATAGATGACTATGACCTCTTGAAAAACTCCCCCGCCCTTTTCGCCAGGAAATTCAACAGCTCCGATATGGACTTCATTGACAGGATACTTGAATTGTCAAAATGATGAGAGTCAGTGTAATAATGCCTGTTTACAATGCCGAGGGGTGTCTGCCTGTCGCATTGGAAAGCCTGAAATCACAGTCATTCAAGGACTTCGAGGTGGTGTTCGTGGATGACTGCAGCACTGATGGAACTCCGGCTGTCTTAGAAGCATTCAAGAATGAGTCCGGAATCCCCTGCAAGATAGTAAGACAGAAGGTCAACGGAGGAGTCGCCGCGGCAAGGAACAAGGGACTTGCCATGGCAGAGGGTGAGTATCTGGCCTTTTTGGATGCGGATGACAGGATGGAGCCTGAAGAACTTGAGGTGGCAGTCTCCGAGGCGGAAAAAGCGGATGCCGATATTGTTGGCTGGGACTGGACTCTTGGCTTTGAGAAGAACGGGAGGTATATGCGTCAGGCGGACTATGATTCTCCCCTGAAAGCCTTGAAGAATCTGATGGGAGGCACGATGAGATGGAATCTCTGGTTATTCCTTGTTAAACGGAAGCTTTTGATTGATAATGATATCCGGTTTATAGAGGGGGCTAATATGGGAGAAGATATGATGGTGATGATTAAGGCCTTCACAAAAGCCCGGAAAGTGATCCAGATTCGCAAACCGCTTTACCGCTATAACGCCATAAGCCAAACATCATTGAGTCGGCAGTTCAGCGAGGAGAGAAGAAGGGAGATTTCTGAGAACCTCGTTGAAGCGGAAAAAGCCATAATGACTAGTGTTTATTCCGTTGAGTTAGCAGAATTTGTCAACCATCTCAAGCTTTTCCTCAAGCTTCCGCTACTGATAAGCGCTGACAAAAAAGACTACTTGACTTGGTACTCCTGGTTCCCTGAGGCCAATGGAGCGGCTATGGCGAACAAAGCACTTCCTTTCAGAACCCGGATTCTCCAGGGCATGGCCTCACGCAAACTTTGGGGCTGCGTGAAATTGTATTACCTTTGCGTGTACAAATTCGTATATGGAATCATTTACCGTTAGAACGAAATGAAACGGCTGCTGCAAGTCATATTCCTGGCGATAATAGTGGATTTCTACTTTTTCCCGGTGTCGTTCACATTCATTCCTTCAAACATCAATTCGAAGATGATGGTTGCGACATTCGGTTTGGCAGCCTTTGCTTATAAATGCATAAGGGAGAAATCAGTGACCTTTTCCAAAAGGACAGTGGTGTCAGCCATTCTGGCTTTAGTATTCTCGTTATGGTGCTACTTTTCCGTTATCTCAAACGGAACCTCAGATATGACTTATGTGACATATTGGTCTTCATTTGCAACATGGATGGGTGGTGCTTATGGTGTATATGTCATCATGAAGAACGTAGAGGAAAAAGCAGATCTCTCAATTATCACCAAGTATTTATTAATTGTCTGTGTAGCCCAGTGCATAATTGCACTTCTAATAGACAAATTCCCCGCCTTCGACAGATTAGTGACAATAATCTTTTCACAAGCAACTAATTTCTACAAAATGAATCATAGGCTGTATGGAATTGGTTGTGCACTTGATCCAGCAGGAGTCCGGTTTGCTGCAGTGCTCCTGCTAACAGGATATCAGATGGTCCACAACGATCATGTTGCTGGAAAAGTCGCATCCTTGGCCAAATATCTTGTAGCTTTCATTATCCTTACGGTCGTAGGGTCTATGATAGCGAGAACCACTACCGTAGGAGCATTGATGGCCATCGCATACATTATATTCATGAATGCGGCCATCAGGAGAGGAGGTTACGTGAACAAAAGACAACTTTGGTTTTTCGCGCTGCTAATAGGTCTAGTCCTTGTTTCAATTGCCGTAACAACAAGTTTTTATAATTCGAGCCCAGATGCCAGGAAGTGGCTTAGATTTGGATTCGAAGGATTTTTTAACTGGGTTGAAACGGGTGAATTCAGCACTCATTCAACTGACATTCTTATGGAGGTGATGTGGGTCTGGCCCGACAATTTCCACGATTGGATGATTGGAACCGGCCGTTACGGACTGTTCGTTTGGAATACTGACATCGGATACTGTAACTTCACGCTCTACTGCGGTTTAATAGGTCTTGCATTATTTGCATCCTTCTTTATCTATGTCATTCTGTCCCTGAATAGTAAGTTCAAAGATTTTTACCTTCTTTCGCTTATGCTTATCGCACTTCAAGCAATTATTTGGACGAAAGTTGCAACGGACTTTTTCCTTTTGCTAGCTCTTTTACTTTGCGTCGACGGGGACATGCCCGCAAAAGGGTCTAACCAAAATCAGAAAAAACCATTCCTGTTACAATGACCTTATCTTTTTCGAAAGAAAAAACGGGGCCGTTGAAAGCCATACTCGCTATTTTTATAGTTTTGGGACATCTCTACTATTTTTCAGATAGCATCCTCTTCGCCCTGTTTCACGAACTTGCGGTTACGGCTGTCGCTATGTTCTTTTTCATTTCCGGATTCGGACTGGTTAAATCCTGGAAAAAGAGAGGCTCCTCCTATCTGAATGGTTTTTTTAATAATAGAATTATAAGGATTCTTGTTCCTGCTATCATCCTGTTTCTGATTCATTTACTGTTGTGCGGGAATGGAGGAATGACATTTTCTGAAATGCTCCAACGGCTTGTTGTACAAGGACTTGCTTATCCTCCTGAATATTGGTTCATATTTGTTATCCTCTTTGATTACCTTCTTTTCTGGTTCACTTTTAAGTTCCTTCCAGCGTCAATCAGGCTTCCATTTTTGTTTTTCGGGTCTTTAGTGTTTATTGTTTTCGCCGTGTGGGCGGGATATGACAGGTGCTGGTGGATCTGCTCCTTTTCTTTTCCTAGCGGAGCAATCTATGCAATGTACGAGGATGAAATCAACTCTTTCTGCGGTAAGAATATCAAAGCGTTTATCGCAAGTCTGGTGATACTTTTCATATTAGCGACAGGTATCTATTTGACAGGTAATCAGTTTGTCTGGACTCTATTCTATATGGTTGTACCATTCGGAATCGCATTAATCGTGGCAATTGTCAGACCAAATAAGATTGCTTTACAATTATTTGGATTCCTTGGAATTATATCATATGAGATATATCTCTCGCATATAACGATGATGAATTTCTTTAAGTATTCCATTCCGATTGACCCAGAATGGCTATACATACTTACGGTATTCGTCACGATCTTCGCTGTTTCATTTATTGTAAATCGCTTCTGCGCTTTGATCCTTCCTCGCAAATGAAACTCATCTACTGCATGGCTTCCGTCTATAATCCAGGCGGAATGGAGAGGGTACTGCTGAACAAGGTCAGCTGGTTCGCAACGAAGGATGGATATGAGGTGATGGTGGTCACGACGGATCAGCAAGGAAGGCCTCCGTTCTATCAGTTTCCTGAAAACGTCCGGATGGTCGATCTGGGAATAAACTATTCGGTTGACAACAGTCGTTCCCCTATCGTAAAGATAAACAGTTATTTCCAGAAGCGAAGGAAACATAGAAAGGCCTTGACTGACCTGCTTCTAAAAGAGAGGGTGGATGTGGTTATATCCCTCTATCCTTCCGAGTCTTCATTCATCCCTAAGATAAAGGACGGGAGCAAGAAGGTGCTGGAACTGCACCTTAACCGTTATTTCCGTTTGCAGTATGGAAGAAGCGGACTGCTCGGACTGGCAGACAGGTTCCGTTCCAGACAAGACATAAGGATTGCCAGGAAGTTCGACAGGTTCGTGGTTCTTACCAAGGAGGATGCGGGATACTGGAGAGATCTTCCCAATCTTGAGGTCATCCCCAATGCAGCACCTTCGGTGCCCGATATCTTTTATGACGCATTGTGCCGAAGGGTTATTGCTGTCGGACGACTGGACTACCAGAAAGGATTCGACAGGCTCATAGATGCCTGGGCCATGATTCCGGAAGATCTCCGGAGGAACTGGCGTCTGGATATCTTCGGGCAGGGAGAGTGGAAGGAAATTTTGCAAGAAAGGATCAAGCGACTCGGCATCGTCGCCTCTGCAGGAATCAACCCGCCGACAAAAGATATATTCAAGGAATACTCATCCAGTTCCTTCATCGTGATGAGTTCACACTATGAAGGCCTGCCTATGGTTTTGATTGAAGCCATGTGTTGCGGGCTTCCGGGGGTTTGTTTCGACTTCAAGTGCGGACCTAAGGACATAATCCGGGACGGACAGAACGGTATTCTAGTACCGGAAGGAGATATCCAGGCGCTTTCAAAGGCGATGGCAACAATTATGAGAGATGAATCGCTCCGCTCCAGGATGAGCGCTGAAGCACGCAAGGTCGCCGATGATTATTCAGAAGGAAACGTAATGGAAAAATGGGAAAGATGCTTCAAGGAACTGCTGGATTGACCGTCCCAAAAGGGAACAAAATCGATTTGATTCGGGTATTGCTTACGATCGGCATCGTGTCCCTTCACGCCACGATGACAGACCTTGCCACCAGTACTCCGGCTTTTGACAGGATAACGAAAGCGATAATATTTGTCGCGCAGGTATTTGTCCCCTTATTCTTCGTCATATCCGGATATCTTTTCTTCAGAAATGTTCCTGAAGACCCCTCCTCAGGCTGGTTTTGGGCCAAACTTCGGTCACGGTTCATGTCGCTGTTCATCCCCTTCCTGATAGCCAATTGCATAGCCTTCGTCATCTATTATGCAACTATGCAATTCTTTCCTTCGATGATATCCGGCTTCCTTGGAGATCGATGGAAGGACCCGTTGTTTGTCCTTTGGGAAGGACCGATCAACCTGTCTCTTTGGTTTATCCGGGAACTTATAGTCGTAACTATCCTTTCTCCTGTCATATTTTTGATAGTGAAGCATCTCCGTTGGTGGGGAGTCCTTATCCTCGGGTTGCTGCTTGTCCTGAAAATCGGGCCTGCGCCTCTGTTCTATTTCTCCGCCGGAACTTGTCTTGCGGTCTGGAAAATCAAGCCTGTCGAAAAATGGCTTATGTCCGACAGCAAGGTAAGGGTCAGTTCCAGGGCGTGGACTTATTTTGTCTATCTGTATCATTATCTGTTGATAATAGGCATCAAGAAAGCCCTTGTCATTTGGCTTAAGCCTACGGAGACTGCCCTTCAAGTAGGAATCTACCTTGCAACGGTGATAGGAACCCTTTTTATCCTGACCGTCACATATTCGCTTATGCGCAGAATCATTCCAAAAATCACAAGCGTTCTAGTCGGAGGCAAATAGAATGAGGAAACTTCTTCAAATCAATCCTGTAGTCCGGGAGAACACTTCCACGGGAAAGATAATGCGAGGTATAGGAGACCTTGCGGTATCATCCGGTTGGGAGAGCTATATAGCTTATAGTAGGGCTAGGGACGGGATTATTCAACATACTTCACATCTTATTCCGGTGGGCGACAAGGCCGATCTGTTGGCTCATGCGATATGCACACGATTATTTGACGCTCACGGGCTGGCTTCTAAAAGAGCGACTAAAGATCTGATCAGAAGGATAGAGGAGATCTCCCCCGACATAATCCAAATCCACAATGTCCACGGTTATTTCCTCAACTACCCTATGCTCTGCGAATTCCTTGGCGGATCTGGAGTCCCGGTTGTATGGACCGCACATGACTGCTGGCTTTTCACAGGCCACTGCTATCATTACTCCTCTGCCGGATGCTATCGGTGGAAGACAGGTTGTTATTCATGTCCGTTAAAAACCAGTTTCCCTGCCAGTTGGCTCCTGGACAGATCTGATCGCAACTATGAGCTGAAGAAACAGGCCATAACAGGGATGAAGAACCTGCACTTAGTGGCAGCATCCGAATGGATGAGAAACGAAATGAGTGAGTCTTTTTTATCAGGAGTTCCCTGCACCGTGATTCACAACGGGATAGATCTTAAGGTATTCAAGCCTTCTGGCGATGAGCGAACAAAAGGAAAGTACGGAATCAAAACTTCTCACTATGTGATTGCCGTCGCAAGCATCTGGCTCAAAGACAAAGGGTTCGATGATTTGATAAGATTGTCAGGATTACTGAACAAGGACATTTCTCTTGTGATGGTGGGACGTATGACAAAAAAGCAGGAAAAAGTCCTGCCTGAAAACGTGATCCATATCCCTCGAACATCTGACGCGACGTCACTTGCGGAGCTTTATTCCGGAGCTGTCGCGTTTCTCAATCCCACATGGCAAGATAACTACCCGACCGTGAATCTGGAGGCCATAGCCTGTGGGACGCCAGTTATTACTTACAAGACCGGAGGTTCCCCAGAATCAGTGACCGAGAAGACAGGATTCATTGTGGAACAAGGGGACATCGAGGGGATGACGAAGATAATTGATGATATAATCGGGAATAATTCCTACCTTTGCAGGTTAAATTGCAGGGAGTATGCACTTGCAAATTTTGACAAGGAAAAATGCTTCCGCGATTATATTGATTTATATGAAAGTCTTGCAGCTCGGTAAGTTCTATCCCGTCTTCGGAGGGGTTGAGAAAGTGATGCGTGACCTGGCCATAGGGTTGGGTTGCGATATGCTTTGCGCCAGCGCTGACAAGAAAAGAAAGTTTAACACCATTTCACATGATGGGGGTGGTTGTATATTCGTGGCACCAACCCTATTCAAGGCCGCCGGGACAATGATAGCTCCCCAGATGGTCTCTTGGCTTAATAGACACGCCAGGGAGTATGATCTCATAGATATCCACCATCCGGATCCTATGGCAGGACTTGCATTGAGACTGAGCCGCTTCAAAGGGAAGGTTATCCTTCATTGGCATAGTGACATCATTGGCAAGGGTGTTTTCCGTTTCCTATACAAACCCATACAGCACTGGCTGGTTCGCAGGGCTGACAAGATAGTCGGCACGACTCCAGTGTATGTCTCGGAATCTCCTGATCTTAAGGATGTTCAAGATAAGACTACCTTCATCCCCATAGGAATCGAGCCTCTTATCCCAGAGGAAGAATCCGTAGATAAGATCAGGCGTGATTTTGAAGGGAAAAAGCTGGTGTTTTCCCTTGGCCGGCTCATTCCGTACAAAGGGTATGAGCATCTGATCCGGGCAGCCTGCTATCTTCCTGAAGATTACAAGGTGGTAATCGCGGGCTCAGGACCATTGAGAGACAGTCTACAAAAAGAGATAGACCAATTGGAGCTTCATGGCAAGGTCACACTGGCCGGTTATCTGGAAGACAAGGATCTTCCAGCTTGGTTCGCCGCGGCTGATGTATTCGTACTGCCTTCCGTCACGAAAAACGAGGCTTTCGGGATAGTACAAATTGAGGCGATGTCATTTGGAACGCCGGTGGTGGCCACTAGAATTCCGGGATCCGGAGTGTCTTGGGTAAACAAGGAGGGAGTCTCTGGTCTGAATGTCGAACCCAGAGACCCTGAAGATCTTGCCAGGGCTATACTTGAAATCACTAAGGACGAGATCGCGCACAGGTCTTTCGGAGACGGTGCCAAATCCCGGTTTGAGGAAATGTTTAGGAAAGAATTGATGATTAAAGAATTAGAGAAATTATATGAAAAACGTATTTAGATGGATTATACTGTCCACCATCATCATCCTGTCCGTTTCTTGCGCGTCATCCAAGAACTGGACATATCTGAGGGATCTTGAGTACGGGGATGTTTATGAGGCCTCGAACGCCCCTGAATTGAAATTGCAGTCTGGCGACGAAGTGATGATTCAAGTACGGAGCACCAGCCCCGAGTTGGCGGCACCTTTCAACGCCGGAGCAGGTTTGAGCACTATCGAGAACTCAGCCCCTACTAGTGCCGAAAAATATCTAATCGATCCCAAGGGTTTTATTGATTTCCCGGTTATCGGCACAATCAAAATTGAGGGCAAGACCCTTAAAGAGGTTAAAGATATGATCGCTTCCAGGATCATTGAGATGGGTTACATCAAGGAGCCAATAGTGGACGTATCGATGGGCAACTTTAACATCACCGTGCTTAAAGAGACTGGAGGAAACATAATCCAGGCCGGAAATGGACCTATTAATCTGCTACAAGTGGTTGCCCAGTCCAGTACGGGCGGACAGTTGGTGAAGATTAAGGACGTGATGGTGATCCGTACAGAGGACGGTGTCAGAAAAGCCTATAGCGTGAACCTCCAAAGGAAAGATTTGTTCGATTCACCGGCTTTCTACCTTCAGCAGAATGACATCGTGTACTTCAAGCCTAAAGGCAGCAGGGAGTCTCAGCCATTCAGAACATTTATCAATTCAATATCTCCTTTCATAACTCTAGGGTCAGTCATTTCTTCATTTTTCATTTGGATGAAGTTAATTGATGACGGTAACGAATAGCCATGCAAAACAAAAACAATAAGAATAAGGACCAGATTAATCTGGTAGATCTATTTTTCTATTTATTGAGCCACTGGTACTGGTTCGCGATTTGCGTTGCTATCGCTCTTGGCTATACATACTACAAGTACGCCAAGACCCCATTTGTCTATCGCAGCGGAGTGACAGTGGTTATTAAAGATCCCAGCAATTCAGTACGTTCTGTCAGGTTGGACGCTTATTCCAACACAATCAACAACGTCAGCATGACGACGGAAATCCTCCAACTCCGCTCAAAGAAACTGATGACTGAGGCCGTGAAATTGCTTGATGCCGATGTCAATTACAAGATGAGGATCAAGTTCCGAGACGTGGAGTTGTACCGAAACTCTCCGGTGAGGATGTTTTTCTCCCGAGAGACTGATGTTCCTGGTCCGTTTGTCGTAAAAGTCGTCCCTATGGATGACAAACAGATAAAGCTAGATCTTGATGGTTTAGGGAACTACCAGACCGTGGCTCTCGGAGACACCTTAGCCCTAGGCGGAGGAAAGGTCGTGTTCCAGCCTGACACACCTTACGGACCTTCGTGGTACGGTCAGGAAATCACCGTTCAGAAGTCAACCCCGGAAAATGCCGCTTTGGGATATCTCTCAGGACTTCAGATTTCTCAAGATGATACCATACTGCAGATTGCCTTACAGGATTATTCTCTCCAGAGATCTATCGACCTCATCAACGCGCTTATTGAGAAATACAATGAGGACGCTATCAGAGAAAAGAACCGAGTCGCTGTAAACACCGCGGAATTCATCAACGAGAGGTTAATCAGCATTCAGGAAGAGTTGGGCCATGTGGAAAGCAGTCTCGCTCAGTTCAAGAGTGCCAACCAGGTGATGAGTGTGGACGAGGCAGCCTCTCGCTACCTCAATGAAAGCCGTGGCTATAATGCGGAGATTGTCAAAACTGAGACCGCTGTTCAAGTCGCGGAATATCTCCTCAACTACATCAAGAACATGAGTCCGTACAGTCTGATACCCGCCCAGACCGGAGTTAACGACCCGAATGCGGACAAGAATATAGCCGACTATAACGCTATGGTGCTCCGCCGCGAGAAGCTCGTCGAGGCCTCAAGCACGGAAAGTCCGGCTGTCAAGGAACTTGGCGCTTCTATCCAGAATTTGAGGCAGAATATAATCGGGATTCTCAACAACCACTTGGTCAGTCTCCAAGTCCAAAGAGACGATTTGTCGAAACAAGAGACGACAGCTGTTCGGAAATTCACCGCTATGCCGGCCAAGGCCCGTGAAGTTCTGTCAATCGAACGCCAACAGCAAATCAAGGAGTCCTTGTATTTGTTCCTCCTCAACAAACGCGAGGAGAACTCCCTCACACAGGCCATGGCGGACAACAACGCCCGTATGATTGATGAGCCGACGGGGTCGTGGGGCCCTGTCTATCCTCAGAGGAATAAGATGTTCCTGCTTGCTCTCCTTATTGGACTGCTTATCCCTGCGATTATCCTCCTTGCCCGGATGTTCCTTGACACCAAGGCACGCACCCGTAAGGATGTTGAGGATTTGCTCACTACGCCATTCCTCGCGGAACTTCCTTTCGTCAAGATGAAGAAACAAAAAAAGGCCAAGAAGGGAGAGAAAGCTCAGGAAGAAGTGAAGACCGCTTACGACCCGAACTCAAAGAGCGTATTCACCGAAGCGATGAGGATCATGTGCACTAACTTGGACTTCATGCGTCCTGAAGGTTCAGGCCAGATGGTCATCGCCAACAACTCCATCAGTGTGGGTGCTGGAAAAACTTTCCTGTCCACCAACATCGCGGCTTGTTTGGCTGACGCGAAAAAGAAAGTAGTTCTCCTTGATGTTGACTTAAGGAAGAGGTCCCTCTCGAAGATGTTCGGAGCCAAGCACGTGACCTCAGGTCTTTCAAATTATCTTTACGATGAAACTGTCAGCGTCAGCGATATTGTCCGTAAGGATGTGCTTCCTGGTGTTGATCTGGTTCCTGCCGGGCATACCCCGCCGAACTCCACAGAGCTGTTTGGTAGGAGGCGGTTCGAAACTTTGATTGAGGATCTAAAAAAATCGTACGATTACATTCTCCTTGACAGTGTGCCTGTAACTATGGTTGCTGATCCCATGGTCATCAATAAGGTGGTCGACGTGAACCTGTTCGTTCTTAGAAGCGGCCAGCTTGACCGCCGTCTGCTCCAGCAGATTGACGATCTTTACGAGAAGGGGCATCTGAAGAACATGGCCGTTGTCCTCAACGGCTCCGAGATCAAGAAGGGTTACGGTTATGGCGGCTACGGCTATGGTTATGGTTACGGCTATGGCTATGGTTACGGCTATGGCGAGAAAGATGACTAATCCTTATCAGGCATGACAATCGCTGTGGATTTTGACGGAACGATCGTGGAACACAAATATCCAGCGATCGGAAAGGAAAAGCCCTTCGCCATAGATACTTTAAAGCAACTCGCTGACGAAGGGAACAAATTGATACTTTGGACCTCTCGTGACGGTGAGCTGCTTGAGGAGGCCCTGGATTTCTGTCACAAGAGAGGTCTGGATTTCTATGGGGTCAACAGCAACCAGCCTGTAGGTTCCCTCTTTGAAGGAAGACAAGGAAGCACTTCCGTGAAGGTTGTGGCCGATGTGTACATTGACGACAAGAATCTCGGAGGATTACCGGAATGGGGGACTATTTACGAGATGATAACCGGGCTTCGGGAGAAAAGGCACAAAAAACGGCGCAAAGGCTTTTTCGGCAAACTATTCCGGTAGAATGAGGTTTACGGACAAAGCCATATTAAGAGAGTCGCGAGGCAAACTGATTCTCCTTGTGTTCAACAACAAGGGCACAAAGGCGATGGAAGTCAACGAGAGTTTCGCCTTCCTCTGGGATCATTTCCAGGGGAAGGATTTTTCTCTTCCCGATATAGCCAACACTCTCATCAAAGAATATGAGCTTGATTCGGAAACCGCTATGAGTGAAGCGCTTGGAATACTCTCTCTCTGGAGGGAAAAGGATCTGCTGATTGAATAATGGTACTCTCTGAAGCGTTTCTTCTGCTTTTAAGAGCTGCCCTGAAGGGGCAATTCACCGAAGATACGACTCCTTTGTCTTCTTTGGGCGAGACCGAATGGAAAGGTATCGCCACAATTGCCATAGAGCAGTCCGTATCAGGGCTTATAGGAGACGCGGTGACGTCCATTCCGGAAGAAACCGCCATTCCTGACAACATATTGTATTATTTCATCTCCGAGAAGGAGAAAGCGGCGATGATCGGCCGTAGGATGGCATTGTTGGCAAAAAACGTGTCGTCATTATTCCGTGAGATCGGTCTTCATCCAATACTTATGAAAGGGCCCGCCACAGCGGCTTATTATCCTCATCCTGAGCTTAGGTCATACGGGGACATTGACCTGTATTTCACAAAAGACGAATTCGATGAAGCCAGAGCGTTGGCGGCTAAAGAATCGGTTGTCACCGACGCCGGTGACGGCAGTTTCCACTTTAATATGGAAGGTGTTGACGTGGATGTACACCGGAGTTATTTCGACCTGCACATGTCTGACTCCGATCTTCCGGAGATATCTTCGCCGGAGGCCTCAATAATCATGCTCTCAGCCCATGCGATGAAACACGCTTGCGGCACAGGGTTGGGGTTAAGACAGATTTGTGACGTGGCGATGGCTTTCAAATATTGGGAAGGACGATATGACCCCGACAGACTCGAGGCCGCTCTCCGGACCTCCGGCATGGTCAAATGGCAGACACTGCTTTCCTCATTTATCATCAACAGGCTGGGCATTGAGGTCTTCTGCCCTGGAGGAAGGACCATTTCCGATATACCTCTCCTCACGATTGTCGAGGAAGGAGGCAATTTCGGGCATCATGCCTCCGGCCGTATGGAAGCATTCGGAAAGTCAACAGCGAAAAGGAAAGCCGACACCGTGAAAAGGTTTTTGAAGAGGCTGCCTTTCTCTCTTAAATATGCTCCTTCAGAGACGCTGAGGAACGTTACTTCCCTGACCGTGGGAAATTTCAAAAAAAAAGCGTAACTTTGTAGCCCAAAGTGATTAACATGGGTAATCCCGTCAACAAAGTTTTATTCATCAACTCGGAGATCATGCCTTTCCTCCCCGAGAGCCCGATCGCCAAGATCGGGCGTTACCTTCCGCAAGGTATCCAGGACAAGAAGAGGCAAATCAGGGCATTCATGCCCCGGTACGGTTGCATCAACGAGAGAAAGAACCAGTTGCACGAGGTCATCCGCCTCTCCGGAATGAACATCATCATCGGAGATGTGGACAGGACATTGGTGATCAAAGTGGCCTCCATCGCAGCCGCGAGGATTCAGGTCTATTTCATCGACAACGACGACTTCTTCCGCCGCAAGCAAACCACATTCGACGCGGACGGAAAGTTCTTCGAGGACAACGGTCAGAGGGCTATATTCTTCGCCAGGGGCGTCATGGAGACTGTAAAGAAGCTCCGCTGGGCTCCTGACGTGATCCATTGCCAGGGATGGATTTCCCACCTTGTCCCGCTCTACCTCAAGAAAGTCTATTACGGGGATCCCATATTCGCCGGCAGCAAAGTCGTCACCTCCATTTATAACGACATCTCCACCGAGACGTTCTCCCCGTCTTTCAAAGACACCGTCCCGTTTGGAGGAATCAAGCCCGATGACGTGTCTATTCTGGACACCCCTACTGGCATAAATCTTGCGGAAATGGCAGCCTTGTATTCTGACGGCGTGATTTTCGGCGCACCCGATGTGGACAGCGGTATCATCAAGTTCTGCGAAGGACTCAAGATCCCCACACTCCCCTTCGACGGGAAATCCATGGAGGACGGAAGCTACATCGATGAATACGACAGATTTTATCAAGAGTTGCGGTAAATGAAGAAGATTCTGGCGGCGATCGCCTTGGCGGCGGCCCTGATGTCTTGTGTCAATGTCAATGAGAAGCTCGGCGGCGATTTCATCGCTACCAACCTTAAATATGACTTCTACTCGGCGGAGTTCGATCTTGAGGATATTTGGATGAAATCCGTGGACAGCTTGTCCGGTTACTCATCCTCCCGCATCAACTTCGGAGCAATTCGTGACGACAATTACGGCCTGTTCAGCAGGGGTTGCGTTGTCACTCTGGTCCCGGTACTCAAATCAGTTGATTTCGGGCAAGACCCTGTCTTCAAGAGGTTCCGCTTCCAAGCTGTGGCGGACAGTATCTCTGTCGCTGATGAGAGCCAGTCCAGGATACTCCAGAATGTGCAGGTTTACAGCCTCACGGATCCTTTGGATCCCACCAAATATTACTCGAGGACGGAAGTGAAGCACGGGACCAATAGGATCACCAAAGGCGTTCCGGTGGTCAATGGCACGGACAGCCTGAGCTTTGATTTCACTGAAGAGTACGGAAAACGGTACCTCAACATCACCAAGGAGGATATGTCTGACTTCCAGGCTTATTGCAAGAAGTTTCCGGGAATATATATTACCACTGATGAGCCTGTCGGCGATGGCGGACGGTTCAATATGTTCAAAATGGGCATCACGGAAGTGTACAACAACTATCTCGTTCGTTCAGACAACTATGCTGTGATGTACTACAGTGGGATTTACAATGGGGAGCGCAAGGACACAAGTTTGATGTTCTATTTCAGCCCTCTCCAGTTCCAGAATCTGGACTCTCTAATCTCCATCAAATCGACACCTGAGCAATACGTGTTCAACGTGGATTCCCACGAGTCCGGAAGCCTGGCGGGAAAGGCGGTCGACAAGATCTTCATCGAAGGCGGCAGCGGCATAAAACCCGTCATTTCCGCCGAAGAGATCAGGCGCCTGGTCACTTCCGAGATTTCTTCAAAGGGTGGAGACCCGGCCATGGCCCTCATCAGCAAGGCCACGATTGAGATGCCTTTCGAGTTCCCGGATGACTACAGGATGATGTACCTCTTCCCGCAGATCCTCAGTCCATCAATAAAGATAGCGACTGACTCCACCGTGGCTTTCGCCGGACTGACGGATGCCAGCGCCTCAGACGAGAACCAGGGTGACATCAACAGGTCCCTGCTCATGTACGCTCCTGATGTGACCCATCATGTGCAGCAGATAATCCGGAAAAAAGACAACGACGGTATCGGGAATTATGATATCTGGATGCTGATCATGAGCAAGGTGAAGACAACCACGACTGACTCCGATGCCAGCCAGATGGCCGACTACTACCAGCAGCTCGCCTATTATTCCTATGCAAACCAGATTTACGGAGGAGGTTATGGAGGCTATGGCGGTTATGGTTACGGCGGTTACGGCTATGGTGGTTATGGTGGATATGGTGGATATGGCTACAACAACTACTATAACTACATGATGATGGCCCAGTATGCGTCCGCTTCAGCGACCCAGACATCAATTTCAACTGAGCTGGACAAGGACCGTTATTACAACTGTCATCTTATCGGACCCGGTTCAGACAGCGGCAGGAGACCGAAACTGATAATCACCTACGCCATTCCTAAAGAATAAGCGACAAAGAAAAAGCCCAGGCTCAACGCCTGGGCTTTGACATTTAAGTCGACAATCGGGATTAGGCCTCCTCCTTGCCAGCGATCTTCTCCTTAACCTTCTCAATCGCATCCTGAACGGTAGCGATGGTGCTGGTCTCCTCATCAGGAATCTTGATTCCGAAAACCCTCTCGAACTCCATAAGAAGCTCAACAGTGTCAAGGGAGTCAGCTCCCAGATCATTTGTGAAATTGGCGGTCTCTGTAACCTCAGATTCCTCAACGCCGAGTTTGTCAACGATGATCGCTTTGACTTGTTTTACGATTTCTTCTTCAGTCATGATTATAAAATTTAAAATGTTTAAATTCTTCTCCCAATATTACACAATAACTTCGCGAATTAAATAAAAAAACATTAATTATCCAAATTTGCGGTTGGCACCTTTCCGGAATCCGGTTCTTTGCAAAGGTTGAGCCAGATCCGCAACCCATTCAGGGAATTCATCAAATAGAATATATACTTGATGAGCATCACGGCGGCATTGCCGGAGCCGAGATCCCCCATCAGGGCCACCGCCCAAAGCGAAATGGATGATATATTCACAAGAATCCATATATACCACTGCTCCATGAAAGCGAAGCTCAGGAGCACCTGCCCGGCTATATTCAAGGTCATCACGACCGCGTCGAGCAAAATCTTGGACTTGTTGAACGAGGATATCTTGCCGGCATCCAGTTGGGCCTTGTCGACGAAGAAGAGAATAGTATAAAGAACAGCGATCCCGACCAGTATCCCGCCTACCAGCCAAGCCCATTGCTTTCCGGACAAGCGTCTGGCCTTGACCTTCGCGCCCTCTTCCCCTTCCGATCCTACTTTTGCGCCACGTTTGCGCCACTGCCAGAAACCGATGAACTGCATTGGCAGGAAATAGAAGGCGTGTAGTGCGAAATTGCCCATGATCCCGTTGTCGAGAAGCACCACTGTGGCTGCCAACACATCCAGAAAACCGAAAACAAACGTCAGTATATGACCATTGGCCGAGAGAACGGTATTGATGACTCCCATCACCGATCCGAAAGCGGCCAAAAGCAACATGAAAGTCTTGACTCCCGGCTGCTGGAGTTTAAACACAGTGGTTATAGTGACGGCGACAATCATTCCAATGACCAGGAAGATGTTGAACGCCAAGTTGAACCTTTTCTCAGTTGTTGGATCCATAGTGATTGCAAAGATAGCAAATCATCCTTTTTTTCATATATTTGTAATGCTTGAATACACATTCCTATGACCAGCAGAAGAATCTCCCTTTTCATTCTAGCGTGTGCGGCTGCGCTGACTTTATCATCAACAATCATCAACGCCCAGGTCAATGATGTCCTTGATATCGTTGCCGCGAGCAGGGATAAAATGGCCGGCTGCGAAGGGCCTTACCGTTTCGACGCCACTTCGCTCACTCCGGCCCCGAAAGGATATACACCTTTTTATATTTCCCACTATGGCCGACACGGATCCCGCTACGCTTGGAACTCAGAGACATATTCACTGATCAAGAAAGTGCTCGATGCCGCCAACGAGGCAGGATCCCTCACTCAAAGAGGGCAGAAGCTCTATGAGGATTTCAACGCGTTCTATCTTGTGCCCCTCATCAACACGGGTGACCTCTCAGATCTCGGGATGGAGCAGCACATGGAAATAGCCAAAATCATGTGCGAGGAATTCCCCGAGGTGTTCAAGGATGGCGGTGAGGTACTTGCCCGCTCTTCTACATCCCAAAGGGCTATTGTGAGCATGAACGCCTTCACCGTCGGTCTCCAGAAATATGCCCCGAAACTGGACATAAAGATGAACTCCCTCCATACCAACATGCTTGTGATAAACCCAGGCGGAGCGCCCAGGGAGATCGCAGAGTATTATGCGGGGAGCATCAGGGTGCCAGAGAGCGTGAATGACCTCCGGGACCGTCTTACAGACTACGATGCGATCCTCGGGAAACTATTCACAGACAGAGGCTTCCTTGAGGAAATCGGAGGCAGAAGGACCTTTGTCTACGAACTGTTCAATCTCTGGGCTGGATACCACAATTACTCTGATGGCGACTGGCTTGAGGACATATTCACGAAAGACCAGCTGCTCAAGATGTGGGAGATCGAGAACTACTCCGTCTATGTAGGCCACTCGAGGAACCGCTACCGGATGATCCCCCTGCTGAAAGACATCATCGACCTCGCTGACGAGGCCATTGAGAACGGCAAGTCCAAGGGTCATTTCCGCTTCGGCCATGACACTGTAGTCAATGCCATCTGCCCTCTTCTGAATATCAACGGATGTGGCTTTGAACCAGAGAAAACAGAGGACGTGAAGTACTGGTTCCAGAATTACGACACCCCTATGGGCGCCAATATCCAGTTCGTTCTTTACCGCTCCAAAAAGAATCCTGAGATTCTGTTCAAACTCCTTCGTAATGGAAGCGAGGCCACCTTGCCCCAGATACAGCCTGTCACAGGCCCTTATTACAAATGGAGTGAATTCAAAGAATGGGCCTCATCAATGATGAAGGCCCATCCACGCGTCGAACGTCCGGCTAGATAGAATTACATTTTACGCAGCCAGATATTGCGGAAGCTGATAGGTTCGCTGCGGTCGCCGTGAGCCTGCAGGCGAATCGGGCCGTCACCGTGGGGAACAACCTTCGGATGACCGATGTACTCGGTAGTTCCGCGGATTGTGAAATTGTTAAGGAGAACTATGCCGTTCTGGATAACGGTCACGGTAGGGGCCACCCTGTAAGTTCCGTCCTCATTGAATATCGGGGCGCTGTAGATGATGTCATAGACATTCCACTCACCCGGCTTGCGCATAGCGTTAGCGAGAGGAACGACCTGCTTGTAAACACTTCCGGTCTGTCCGTTGACATAAGTCTCGTTCTGGTAGCAGTCAAGAATCTGGATCTCATACTTGTCCTGGAGATAAACTCCACTGTTGCCCCTGGCCTGGCTGGTGCCGGTAATATTCTCAGGAATGCACCATTCGATGTGAAGCTGGAAACTTCCGAATTTTTCTTTAGTCAGGATGTCTCCTGTCCTCTTCTCAACTGTGAAGACTCCGTCATGGACCCTCCATTTGGCCTCACCGCCTCTGGCCGACTCCCAGGCGTCAAGGTTCTTTCCATCGAAGAGAACGATAGCGTCAGAAGGAGCGGAATTGGTCAGGATGTCTCCAGGGGTCACGATCTTCGGCTGAGGTGTCCAGAACTCAGTCATTCCGGGAGTCATCTTCTCAGGCTCGGGATAGGTCTTCTCTTGGGCCACCGCAGTGAAAGCGAGGGCAAGAGCGAGGATAGCGATAATTGTACGTTTCATTTTTTTTGGTTTTGATGTGATTTCTTGATTGTTCCCAAATATAGGAATAAAAAAAATCTTCCGGACAAAGAGCCGGAAGATTTTGAAGACTTTTAGAACTGGATTTCGACTACTTGAAGTACTCGGCGAACTCGACGTCCTTGGTAGCCCTCTCGGCAAGAGCCTTATCCTTCTTGGCGACCTCGTCGAGGAGAGTCTTGACCTCATCCATGTTACCCTGACGGGCGGCGATGACGGCCTTCAGGTAGGTGACCCTAGGATCCATGCAGTGAGCGGCGGCCTTGGCCTTGTCAAGCTGGTTGGTGAGGATGTAAGCGAGGACAGTGTTGTTGCAGCAGCCCTTGGCATCCTTAAGATCCTCGACAGCCTTGTCATAGTTGCCGGTGCAGATGTCGATGATGCCCTGGTTGGTCTTGGCGATATCGCTGCCTGCCTTCTTGAAGAGGCTGGTAGCCTTGGCGAAATCACCATTGCGGAGAGCGAGGACACCCATAGCGTTGTCAAGCTCAGCGTCCTTGGTCTCGACGGCGGCGAAAGCCTTCTCGGCGTTCTTGAGATCACCGGCCTCGAGATAAGCGGTACCGAGGTTGAACCTGGCGGCGTCGCTGTCGAACTTGGTGATAGCCTTGTTGTAGAGCTTGACCTTGCTGTCAAGATCCTTAACGAGGGTAGCGGCCTTCAGGAGGCAGGGTTCGTCAAGAGCCTCGCTGTTGTTGTTGATCATCTCAAGAAGCTCGTCAGGAGTGTAGTTCTTGAACTCGACATTGGCGATGAAGCGGGCGCGGCGGAGCTCAGGAAGGACGTCGTTCTTCAACTCTGAGTAGATGGAAGACATGTTCTTGATCTCGCTCTCGCGGACAGCGGGATCGCTATACATCGAGAGGACACGGAGGATGAGATCCTTATCGCGGATACTGGAATTCTGGACAAGCTCCTGGAAGCCTTCCCAGTCCTCACCGATGCTCCTAACCTCAGGATCAGTGACTTCCTTGCCCTTCACGACCTTTGTCCAAGCCTTGGCTCCGGTCTTGGAACGATTGTCGGAAAGCTTCTGGTTGAGATTCTCACCACCATCCGGGGAAGCGTAAGCAACGACCTCGGTGCCGACGAGAGTCTTCCTCTCGTTAGCGGCGATCTCATCGAGAGCATCCTGGAAGTTCTTGATGGAAGCACCGGTGAGCTGCTTGTTCTGGACATCGGCGGAGTTGATCCTATAGAGAATCTGGCCCTCGGCGGTCTGCTTGAGGATAGCCTCATAGCCGTCAGCCTTAAGAGGAACCTGGCCACCAGCCTTAACGAGCATGTAAGTGGTGTTGACACCATCAGCGACCTTCTTGGTGGGAAGCGGAATGCTCTTGTTCTTATACTTCGCGACACCGCGGAGCTCGAGATGTGACTTCTCCATTCCGTCAACGAAGGGGAAGTGAAGCTTCTCGGTCACTGTGGAGCCAGCCTTGGGGACGACTTTGTAGTTGTCCTTAACCTTCTCGCCCTGATACATAAGGGGAGCCATCTTGGACTCGCCACCTTCATAAACAATGACAGGGGTGACCTCGAGGATGGCCTTCGGATGGAAGTAGTTGGCCGGATAGGTCACAGAGACAGAGGGATCAACGTTGCCAGCGACAGCCTCAAGAACGGCAGGATTGCAGGTAACAATAACATTGTCAGCAAGTTCAGCCATCTTCTTGGCTGAAGAGCAAGCGACAGCGGACAGCACAATTGCGGCCGCGGCAAGAATCTTGATTGCTTTCTTCATGTTTTATTGAATAATATATAAATTGGACATTAGCTTTTAAGCCTTCTTCATCAGTAGGCAAATATAACTATTATTTTCGTAACTTTGCCAAACTGATTCCAAATAGCAAGCATTTTTATATGGATTCACAAGAATTGCAAAGGCTGAAAAACAAGTACGACATCATCGGAAATGATGCCGCCCTGAACCGGGCGCTTGAGACGGCCATCACTATAGCCCCAACCGATCTGACCGTCCTCGTCACAGGCGAAAGCGGTGTCGGAAAGGAGAATATTCCCAAGATCATACATCAGAACAGCCGCAGGAAAAACGGCAAGTATTTCGCCGTCAACTGCGGCGCTATTCCCGAAGGAACAATAGATTCCGAGCTGTTCGGACATGAGAAAGGATCCTTCACAGGAGCTATAGAGACCCGTAGAGGTTATTTCCAAGAGGCTGACGGCGGCACTTTGTTCCTGGACGAGATCGGAGAATTACCTCTCCCCTCCCAGGCTAAGCTTTTGAGAGTCCTCCAAAGCGGGGAATTCATAAAAGTGGGTTCCTCGAAAGTGGAAAAGACCGACGTGAGGGTAATAGCGGCGACCAACAACGACCTTCTCCACGCCGTGAGCAAAGGAAAGTTCAGGGAAGACCTTTACTACCGTCTCAACGCCATCCAGATCAGGATGCCCGCCCTTCGGGAACGCAAAGAGGATATCTATCTCTTTTTCAGGAAGTTCTCCTCAGATTTCTCCGAGAAATACGGGATGGGGAAAGTTACCCTGACCAATGACGCCATCGATCTCTTGATAAACTATCGCTGGCCTGGAAATATCCGTCAGCTGAAGAACGTGGCCGAGACGGTGACCGCCCTTGAGTCCGAGAAACTGACTCCGGTCACTGGGAGATGCGTTGTGGACGCGGCGACTCTGGCCAAGTATATGCCCAAGGAAGAGATCAACCTCCTGCCGGCCGTGGCGAAGGACAACTCCGGAGACTCGATGTCCGAATCCGACAAAGAGATGTTCATCAAGGCCATCCTGGACCTGAAGAAAGAAGTTGATGACCTCAAGGCGAGGATAAATGGCGCGGCAGTTCCGGCTCCGGTACTTACCACCCGTCACGAGGAACCCGAGGAGGCCGAATGGCAGGGCCAGGGCGCTCCGGTTTCCAGCGAGGAGATCGGCAAGGTCGTGGACCTCAACGCCCAAGAGCCCCAGGAACAGGATCTTTCCTTGCAGAAATCAAATATCGAGATCATAACCAAGGCTCTGGAGAAACACCATGGCAACCGCAAGCTGGCCGCCAAGGAAATCGGAACTTCGGAGAGATCCCTTTACCGTTGGATTAAAAAATATCATCTGGAATAAGCGATATGAAAAAGATACTAGCGGCGGTGGTTTTGACGGCATCATTGCTCCTCGGCGGATGTTCCATCGTGAAATATTCATTCTCAGGAACTTCCATCGATCCGAGTGTCAAGACCGTTACTATTAATTACTTCGAATATAAGGCCTTGAAGGTCAATCCTTCGTTGAGCAATGACCTCACCGAGGCGATGAAGGACAAGTTCCGCAAGCTCACCAAGCTCGAGCAAGTCGAGATGGACGGGGATCTGGAGCTTTCCGGAGCAGTGACCGGTTATGAGGTCCGGGCCGCGGCTGTTACTGCTGACGAGGTCGCCGCCATGAACCGTCTCACCGTCACAGCCAGCCTCAAGTTCACCAACAGGAAATTCCCTGAGGAGGATTTCGAGCAGAGTTTCTCGGCCTATTCCGACTACGATTCCAATAACTCTCTCGATGCGGTCGAGGCGTCTCTCTGCGAGGAGATTGTCCAGAAACTGATCGAAGACATGTTCAACGCCAGTGTGGCGCAGTGGTAGAGACCATGGAAGGAGTGAGGAATATCAAGTCTCTGACAATGGACGAGTTGACGGGGGTCATCAAGGCCTTCCCTTGGTTCGGCGCCGCTCGCATTGAACTTTGTGAGCGTATGTCCAAGATGGGTGGTGGCGAATGGGGCAAGGAGCAATATGCCGATGCAGCGCTATACGTCGCCTCCAGGACCATCGTCTCAGATATCGTCCGTTCGTCCCGAAAGAATGATTATTCCGACAAAGATGTCCAGACTCTCCTAAAACGCTTCATCGCTCCGGAGCCCGCCCCAGAACCTGTCGCTGACGCGCAGGAGCCGGGCACAGGCTCTGTCTCGCTACGCTCCGCGCCCTATCCGGGTAAAGGCTCGCCAGGGCCTGTCCCGGCTCCTATGCGGACCTATCGTAGGACGGTAAGGGTAGCGGGAGCTGACTTCTTCTCATCTGACGAATACGAGGGAGTCAAGGTAGATGAGGACAATTACTTCTCGAAGTTCAAGGTCGCCAGATCCGAAGAAGGCGACAGCCGGGGATGGGAAGATCCGGAGTTGGGATTCTGCACTGAGACACTGGCTTGGATCTATGCCGAACAGGGCTACCGAGAGGAGGCGAAAAAGATTTATTCCCGGTTAATGTTGCGATATCCGGAAAAAATAACTTACTTTGCATCCCTTATTGAAAAATTGGACGAAGAAATCAAAAAATAACGAATATGAACACATTATTCACAATCCTTACGATCCTGATTGTCATCGCCGCGATCCTGCTGATCGCCGTCGTCCTCCTGCAGAACGGAAAGGGAGAGGGCATGGCCAGCAACTTCACGTCCGCCAATCAGACTCTTGGCGTCAGGCAGACCGCCGACATCCTCGAGAAGGTTTCATGGGGCCTTGTGACCTTCATCCTTCTTGTCTCGATCATCACTTCTTTCACCGTCCGCAACCATGTTTCCGGTGTCAATGTTGATGAACTTATCGAGAATGTTGAGGAGCAGCCCGCCTTCCCGTCAGCTCCGATCCAGCAGGGTGCCCCTACCACTGAGGCTCCCACCACAGAGGCCCCTATCAATTAATCGGTTAGAGACCCGGACTGACAAACTGTCAGTTCACCTCTGATGGAACATATTTTGACCTTTTAATGTCTGGCCACTTGGCCGGACATTTTAGTTTATTACCGCAAGGGTGTCCGCTCATGGACCACTGCCACCCTCGGCACGTTAAGAGGGGGGACCGGAGCGAAGCGAGCGGTGGGGCCGCGAAGCGGCGGTCCACGAGCGGAGCACCCTTGCGAAAAAGGAGACACAATATATGGACAACAGAAACAATAACAATCAATTGCAGTTCCTTCCGAAGTTCGCCATCAACCTCAATGAGCAAGCTTCGCAAGGCAAACTCGACCCTGTCATCGGCAGGGACGACGAAATAAGACGAGTCCTCCAGATCCTGAGCAGGAGGACCAAAAACAACCCTATACTCGTGGGAGAACCCGGAGTCGGCAAGACCGCTATTTCCGAGGGCATCGCCCAGAAAATCATTGACGGGGACGTTCCCGAGAACCTTAAGAGCAAGAAGGTATATTCCCTGGACATGGGAGCCCTCATCGCCGGAGCGAAATACCAGGGCGAGTTTGAGGAAAGGCTCAAGGGAGTCGTCAAGGAAGTGGTCGACAGCGCTGGAGAGATCATCCTCTTCATCGACGAGATCCACACCCTTGTCGGCGCCGGAAGGACCTCAGGAGCTATGGACGCCTCGAATATTCTCAAACCGGCCCTTGCCCGAGGGGAACTGAGAACCATCGGTTCCACCACCCTGGACGAGTACCAGAAGTATTTCGAGACAGACAAAGCTCTCGAGAGGCGTTTCCAGATGGTCATGGTCGATGAGCCTTCAACGGCCGAGTCGATAGCCATCATGAGGGGCCTGAAGGAGAAATATGAGAACCACCACAGGGTCAAGATCGAGGACGACGCGCTGATCGCCGCGGTCAATCTATCGCATAGGTATATTACCAACCGTTTCCTCCCGGACAAGGCCATTGACCTTGTGGATGAGGCCGCTTCGAAGCTGCGCCTTGAGATGAACTCCGTGCCGGAGCCGCTGGCTGAGCTTAACAGCGACATTCGTCAACTTGAGATCGAGAAAGAGGCTGTCAAACGCGAGGGAACTTCCTTGAAATCAGAGAAGATCGAGAAGGAGCTGGCTGACAAGCTGGCCGCCCGGGACGCCCTGATGAAGAGGTGGAACGACGAGAAAGACATCCTCTCCGGCCTTCAGGGAGCCCGACAGAAGATGGAAGACTATAAGATCCAGGCCGCGGCAGCTGAAAGGGCAGGTGATTACGGCAAAGTCGCAGAGTTGCGCTATGGCAAAATGACTGAGGCCCAGAAGGTTATCGACGAGCTTTCAGCCAAGCAGGCCGCGATCGAAAATCCTATTGTGACCGAGGCTGTCACACCTCAGGACATAGCCGAGGTTGTCGCCAAATGGACAGGCATTCCCGTTCAGAAGATGCTCGAGAGTGAGAAGGAGAAACTGCTCCGGATCGAGACAGAACTACATAAGCGGGTGGTCGGCCAGGATCAGGCTATCCAAGCGGTCGCCGATGCCGTAAGGCGTTCAAGAGCAGGACTTTCCAACGAGAAAAGGCCTATCGGTTCCTTCCTGTTCATGGGTACGACCGGTGTCGGAAAGACCGAGTTGGCCAAGGCTCTGGCGGAATTCCTGTTCAACGATGAGAACATGATCACCAGGATAGATATGAGTGAATATCAGGAGCGTCACACCGTCAGCCGTCTGGTCGGAGCTCCTCCGGGATATGTCGGTTACGACGAGGGCGGACAGTTGACCGAGGCTGTCCGAAGGAAGCCATATTCAGTGATACTTCTGGACGAGATCGAGAAGGCCCATCCTGATGTGTTCAATGTGCTGCTTCAAGTTCTGGACGACGGCCGTCTGACCGATAACAAGGGCCGCACTGTGGACTTCAAGAACACCATACTGATCATGACCTCCAATGCCGGTTCGGACATAATCTCCAATTATATGGAGAAATTGCCTTCAGTAGGCGCTCCCGGCGCCGATCCTACCGAGGAAATGAGGGCGATAGCCAAGAGGCGCGAGATGCTTGAAGAGTGCAAGGGCAAGGTCATGGACGTTCTGAAGATGACTGTCCGGCCGGAGTTCCTCAACAGGATTGACGAGATCATCATGTTTGATCCGCTGACCAGGAACGACATCCGGGACATCCTCCATATCCAGATGCGCCAGCTTCAGGACAAGCTTTCCGAGGAAGGTGTCACTATCGAGTTCAGCAAGGAGTTCGAAGACTGGATGGTCGAGGGCGGTTACGATCCGGCTTATGGCGCGAGGCCTATCAAGCGCTTGATGCAGAGGGAATTGGTGAACCAGCTGGCAAAGGAAATCCTCGCCGGCAAGGTCCATAAAGACTCTGTCATCCAGGTCGACGCCGCCGGCGGCAGCATTGTCCTCCGTGACAAATAATGATTATTGTTTAGACAGCATTTGCAACGGCAGAGCGAACGGCATCGTTGATAAACTCATTCATGCTTTTACCAAGAGATTCCGCGATCTCTGCCGCTTGTCCATGTAGTTCAGGGGACATCCTAAGCACAAATTTGCCATTATAAGGCTTCTCTGGCTCAATCCCTGATTCTTTACAATGTTTAAGATACTGGTCAATCGCATCCTCGAAGTCTTTTCGAATCTCTAATACAGAATCGCCTTCGAAGATAATTCCGTCTCTTCTCAACCCAAGTACTTTTCCAAAGAACGTTTTCTCTTCTTCGGAATAATCAATCTTGCCTGTATAACCTTTATATCTCAAAAGTCCCATATCACAGTCTCCTATTATTCAGCTATTTCTTTAGAATTAAGATATTCATATATCCCCTTCAGGACACCTTTCTTGACAATATTCCCCGGGTGGGGTCTATGCATCATGAAAGAAGCGTCACCTTTGACAAATGCCACACGGCTTCCGGACGTTCCTCCCTTATTAGACAACTCGAATCCATAATAAGAGAATAATCTCACCACCTCATCAAAAGTGAAATCATTCGGAAGGCTTCGAAACCGGCAAAGAAGTTTTTCTTTAGTACTCATTTAGTCTTAAGTTTTTGCAATAATACTATTTTTAGTATTATTTTCAAAATCAAAAGTCTATTATTTTTATACTATTGGGCGATAATCAGAAGTCTTTTCCTTCGAAGAGGGCGGTGGAGGTTGAGGAGGCTTTGTGGGTCGAGGAGTTGAAGTTATAGGTCAGCGAGACCACCACATTCGGATATTTCGGGCGCACAGTGGTACGAGACAACAAACCGGCCGCCTCCCTGGTATTCAAATACCTGGCGGTCCGGAATATGTCATGAGCCACCAGCGAGAGCGTCAGCTTGTCCTTGAGCATCTGATGGCGGGCCCCGAAATTGAAATAAACATAGGACTTCTCATGGCCCTGCGTGAGTATCTTGGGGCCTACAGCATAAGAATCGAACTGGAGCCTGGTCGACTTGCCTGCCTGGAACGAGTTCAGCCAGTTAGCCTGATAATAAAACCCTCTTGCATCTGAGCAAGCCTCGTTACGGCTAACGAAACGATAGTCAAAGGCGCTGCCTGAGGCTGAACTTGTCCACCAGGGCTTCGGATGGAAAGTCCCGCTGAGCTCAAATCCGGCCTCTGTCTGGTTTCCCGCATTGACAATTTGGTCCAGAGTGACTCCGGGTTCGTAAGCTGTTCGGATCCAATCAGTTATGTCCTTACGGTATCGATAGTAGGCGGTAGCCGCGAGCATATTCCCGCCACCATAGGAACGCTGCCAACCCAATTCAGCGCTATGGACATATTCCGGAAGGATGTCTGGATTACCGATTTTCTTGGTGTAGTAATCCTCATAGGTGATATACGGCTCAAGCTGCCATATCCCAGGACGATTTGTGCGATAAGAATATCCTGCCCGTAAGGTTCCGGCCCTGCCGGCATCGTACTGGATGTGCCCGGAAGGGAAAAGGTCGAAGCGTTTTATGTTCCTGGAAGCGTCCACAACCTCAATGTCAACCTTGTCAAGCACCCGGTCCGCGCGAAGTCCGGCATCGAAAGAGAACGGACCGAAAGAATCCTTGATCATGGCATAGAGCGAGTGGACTTGACGGCGGTAATAAAAAGGAGTCGCGAGATCTTCCTGCCAGTCGAACTCGGAAGCCGTTCGGTCCCAATACTTTATCCTATAGCCACCATGCTCGCTGTAAGTGGTGTACTGGTAGCCTGTCTCGAGCTGCCCGCCTTCACTGTAGGACAATTTATAAGTCAGAGACCCGTCACAGTCCCAATGATGTTCCTCCTCATATCCGCGGGTTCCTTCGTAGCGGTTACCGGAAGAATCGAACATGTTGCTTTCGGTGTATTCAATGCTGTAGCTATCGTACCGGAAACGGTTCTGAAGGGCTAACTCGCTCCTCTTCCCCGGTCTCCAAACATATTCGGAAGCCGCCTGGAACAGGTTCTTTTTCAGGTTGTAACGGTCATGCGAATCGAAAATGGAATTGAATATGACATCGGACGCGTCATATTTCCTCGTCTCGTCGTAACGCATGTCACCGCCTCGCCAGTAATTAGTCTGGCCGAACTGCAAGTCAAGCGAATAGTTATGCTTCCTACCCTCGGAGAACTGCCATCCGGCCCGGCCGATATAAGTGCCGTTCCGGCTCCATCTCTCACCATCAGAAACAGATGTAGTAGTGACGCCTTCCACCTCGGTCCGCTTCTCTTGAGTGAAGTCACTCCTGCCCTTGATCTGCTGGAGCGTGCCGCCCACATACCAGTTGTTCTTGCCCTTCCGGTAATTAAGCGTACCATCAACACTCCAGGTGCCCATCGTGCTGCCGGTCGTGGTGAACAACCCGCTCCACTGCTCGGAATCGGCCTTCTTGGTGGTGATATTGATGATTCCGGCATCGCCGTCCGTACGGTATCGAGCTGACGGTGTAGTCAATATCTCAATATCCTCAACGGAAGCCGCAGGGATCTGCTGGAGCGCGGAAGTACCCTCCAAAGGACTGGGTTTACCGTCCACATACACCAAGAATCGAGTACTCCCCCTGAAACTCAAGTTGCCTTCGCTATCGACCAGGACAGACGGCAGGCCAGAGAGTATGTCAACTGCTGTACCTCCTGCGGAAGTAACTGAAGAAGAAGCGCTTATCAATTGACGGTCCAACTTGTAGACGATTCTGTTCTTCTCCCCGACAACAGTCACCTCGCGCAGTCCCTCGGCTGACCTGGGAAGCCGGATAACCCCGAGATCAAGCTTTTCCGGAGAGCTAGGCCCGAATGTGATCTTGTCGCTCACAAAAGAATCATAACCCATCATCTTGACCAGCACCAGAACCTCCCCGGAAGGTATTCTGTCAACAGAGAAAACACCGAGCGTGTCCGATGTGGAGTTGGCCACCACCTTGTCGTCAAGATCGGTGACAAGGATGTCCGCTCCAGTGATGGCGGAACCGTCAGTGTCGTCCAGGACCTTGCCGGTCACGACAAAACGTACTTGAGGCTCGAGAGGCACGACAGGAGTCTCCTGAGCAGGATAGGGGAATACCAGCAAGGACAGAAGAAGAGTCTTGAGCATCGGTTTGTCTAAAGCCTGTGGGAATCGGCGAATTCTGGGGTCACATAGTTGAACGAAGATTGGCAACAGGAAGCTGAGAAACTCTGGGCACAGTCCACAAGATCGGCCCAAACCTCTGCCGGAAGGCCTTCCAGGAGCATTTCTCTGGTAATACCGTCCTTTACAAGGCCATAGATGAAACCGGCGTTGAAGCTGTCTCCAGCCCCGATTGTGCTGATTGTCTCCACCGGAGTGACGGGGTATCCGGCCTCAAATCCGTGTAAATCCATAACGGTCAAAGGAGACGCTCCGAAGGTGCAGATGAAATTGCCGCAGCAAGGCGAAATCTTTTCCTGGAATACCGCTTTGGAATCATCCATCTTGAACAGTGTGAGAAAATCCTCATGGCTGCCCCTCACCACGTCAGCGAAGGTGAAGTTCTCCTGGACAGCGTCTCCGATGTCACCTAGATCCTTCAGGTGCGAAGGACGGAAGTTGACATCGTAATAAAGGATGGCATCACGGCTCCGGGCATATTCAAGAAATGCCTTGACCTGCGGACGCACGGCCGGATTCAGGGCGTAGAACGAGCCGAACAACACAATGTCATCCGGGAATATCTCGGGATACCTCAATGCCGGACGGTCATCGACCCGGTCCCGGTAGAAAGTATATGAGGCGTCGTTTTTGGCGTCAAGGAAAGCGAGGGACAAAGGGGTCTTGGCGGGCAATATATTCACGAATGACGGATCGACTCCATTCTCCGACATGAAATCACGGATTATGGTTCCTACCTTATCGTGTCCTACCTCAGAGAGGAAGTCGGCCGGGACGCCGCACCTGCCGAGGGAGATCATTGAATTGAATGTGGATCCTCCCGGCACCGCCGCTGCCGGCTGCCCGTCCTTGAAGACGATATCGTAGACCGTCTCCCCTATTCCTATCACTTTCCTCATCTGGAACTATAAGATTTCGAATTCCTTAACTATACGTTTCAGCTCAATGCCCTTTCCAAGATACCAGAGGACGAAGTGGATATCGGTACTAACACACTTGCTGCTACCCTCTTTATAGAAATCGCTTCCGGCCCTTGTCTCCGGAGTACCTCCTGAGACCACACCTATCAGATGCCCCTGATTGTCTAGGACCGGAGATCCCTGGCAGCCATCAACAAAGTCATTGTCAGAGATGAAATCAATGACCATCCTATGTTTCTTGCCGCCTACTTTAAATCCCCAGCGTCCCCAGAAGTCTTTCATCATCAACGCTTTAAGATTCGGTCCAAGGTCACGTTCCGGATCTTTGGGATCCAAGAGGGCAAGATATTCAGCGGGAGTTGTGTAACTGTCCGCTATTGTTCCGTAAGTGAACCTGACTGTCGAGTTGGCGTCAGGATAGACTGGCACTCCCCTACGAAGTCCGTCATCATAGATTTTACGGACATATTCCTGGGAAAGGGAACCGATCTGATCAAGAGCCGCCCCATGACCCGCCCGTCCGTTATAAAGACTTAAAGGGCTGTCATTCAAGAACTTCAAGAGTAGATCTCCGTTGATTTCAGAAGGATCTTCCATCTCCTGAATCTTGGATTGTGACGACAGAAGACTCCCCTTCCAAAGATACTCGGCGGCAGCGTCGTAGTCGTATCCGAAACGATCCTGGATCCACCTCTGGAAATCACCCATATAGTAGTCGTCCATATTGGTGAAATACTCGCTCAAGGCATATTCCAGAAGCTCTTTCTCGGTCGCCGGATCTGTCTCGCGGATTCCAGCCAGGAGTATCTCTTTCATCTTCCCGATATCCCCGGCAGAGGCGGCTCGACGAAGATAAGATCCGGCGAAAGTGCCGTCACGGAGGGTCTCGTCACGGAGTATCTTATCAGTCTCGACACGCTTGGTAGCCTTGAATACTCTATCAAGATTAGCGAGGAAACTGTCAGCCATCCATTGTTCTGAGGCCTCTCTGGCGGGAGCAAGGCTGTAAGTACCGTAGAAACTCTTCACTCCCTTGTCGACACCAAGACGGTGCTCCAACTCCTTGGCCCTTGTTGAATAAAGCTTTCCGACAGCTTTGTCATCAGCTATCATACGCTTCATGATCTCCAGCCTGGCGCCGCGAAGCGAGTTGGTCAAAGGCAAGGCCACCTCTTCCCTGAAACGCATTCCGGCTGAAGGGAGAAACCTTTCAGTGAAGTTGGGGAAACCGATCGTCATGGCGAAACTGCCTTCAGAGTAACTGTCAAGTGACACATCAAGGGTCTTCGCACCGGAAACCGGCTTGCCGTGATCATAGATGCGGAACAAGGCGAAATCGCACCTGTGGGCCGGCCAGGACCATTTCCCGTCTTCTCCGCCCATACGGGCAAGCGACAGAGGAGGCATCACGACCAGGCGCACATCGTCATACACCTTATAGGCGGCGACATAATACTTCGCTCCAGCCCATTCAGAAGTCAGACGACACATCAGGGTTGTAGACTCATTGTAGGCATTCTCAAGCCTTGAGGTAATCTCTCCATAATCCATTCCGCCCTTCCTCATGGACCTGACTTCTTCAGTCACATCGAAAACCCTCTTCAGGGAATAAACCTTCTCTCCCTCAACAGGAATCTCATGAGCTTCCGAGACAGCGTGGAAACCATCTTTGAGCAGTTGCTGACCAACGTCACCAAGCCTGTCCATAAAGGCGATGGCCGGGTCGGCGCAAGTCAACACAAGTCCCCAGTTGGAGACTATGCTTCCTGAATATTTGAACCCAAGCGACACCACGGCATCCGCCAGACCTGAGCCAGGAGCGTCTACGTTGTAAATCTCTTTGGGCCTGAGTTTTAGACCCTTGGCGCGCATGTTATTCTCCAGGGCGTCATTAATGTCCTGGACCAGCCAAAAGCCTTCGTCAGCTGACATCACCGTCGACAAAAGGAGAGCGGCGACGGTGAGAATATTCCTTAACAGTCTCATTACCTCACACGGATGACATCTCCGTGATCTTTAATGACCGCCTCTTTCCACTTATCAGTGTAGCCCGGATTGGTTATTCCGGCCGGAGTCCCCGCATTGAACGGGGAATGCTTGAATGAGCCGTCCTCATTCTGTGCCTTTACATTTCCATCGATGAACTTGACAGTGATCATCTCCTCAAGGGCGACCCAGTTTTCGAACTGCTTCTGGGCGGTCGCTACTGAATATTCAGTCAGCATCTTCTTCACGGGAGCGAACCAGTCTTTTGAGTCAAGACCCTTCTTCTCGGCCTTGGGGAGGATGGCGTTGTAGGCGGCGAGGGCCTTGGCGTCCATCTCCGCCACCTTGCTGAACATCTGCTCGTTCTCGAACTTGTCAATCGCCGCACGGACGGTCGGAGCCATCATGTTATAGGCCTTGTAGCAATCGTTAGCGATACGGTTGTTGATCCAGAAAGAGGATGTGCTTGAATACTCCAGCATGTTACCGTTACCCTCCCTGAAGCACTCCGGAACCTCGTTGGTATTGGAATAAATCGGGGTGACGTAGGAAGTCGCGGCATCGTCGGTGCCGAACCAGATTATACCACCGATCACGTCGGGCAGGTCATGCCTGGCCTGGGCGACAAACCAGAAACCGGTCTGCTGGGTCGCGATTGCCCTTTCGTTGGTATAGCTCCATCCGTCCTTGGAGAAACCCATAGGTCTCCACCTGTAAGGGAGGGCGTTACCGCCGGCTCCGATGTCAGTGGTCATGTCCAGAGGAGTACCTTCGAAGTGGTCTCTCATGGCGTCCGCGACATCCTTGACCGAGATCTTCTTGGAAGGCTTCACGAACAGGGGCAGCCTTCGGGAAAGATCCTTTCCGGTGATATAATCGTAGTAGGCCGAGGCGGGCTCGGTCACCATCTTTCCGTCCTTCTCATAGGAGAACTCACCTCCGGTCAGGATGTTGAAGGCGCTCCAAGCGCGCGCGTCGCAACCCCTGGCTCCACCGAAATCGACCGGACCGAAAGCGGCTGTGAAATCAAAATCTTTGTCCTCACCGCTGAACCAGCCTTTCTCCCTGGCGAACTCGATCATTCCGGGAGCGAAAACGCAATTCTCCGGATCATTCTGAGGGAAAGTCTGGATGCGGGCCTGATTGGCATGGGAGCAGATGTAACCGTCAGGAATCCTGATAGCAACATAGTTGATTCCCTTATTGTCAGGACCTTTACCGACGAGATCCATAACCCAAGCCTCGTCTTTGTCAGCGATTGAGAACGACTCTCCTGAAGAGGCGTAACCGAATTCGTTGGCCAGGTCGATTATCGTCTGGATCGCCTCGCGGGCGGTCTTTGCTCTCTGAAGGGTGATATAAATCAACGAACCGTAGTCCATGACGCCGGCGGGGTCGTGGAGTTCCCTGCGGCCACCCCATGTGGTCTCACCGATAATCAGCTGATGCTCGTTCATATTGCCGACAGTCTTGTAGGTCCTGGGCACCTGCGGGATGCTGCCCAATGGACGGTAGGAGTCCCAATCAATTACATTGAGCATGGAACCGGCTTTCCAGACAGCCGCGGGATGGAAATACAACTCACCGAACAGGACATGAGAGTCGGCGGCATAGGAGACGATACTCGAGTTGTCGACGCTTGCGCCACGCGTCACAATGATGTTGGTACAAGCTTTGCTCTCAAATCCTCCGGCAAATACGGCCACAGCGGCAAGAGCGGCTACGAAAATAGATTTCCTAGTCATTTTGTGATTATTTTATTATTGATTACTTTTGTCTCATCTTATTATGAATTGTAAAGATATGAAAAAAATATTGTTCTCGGCTATTTGCCTGCTCATTTCCTTAGGGGCGGCTTTCGCCCAGCAGCAACAGTCTCCTGAAGAGAAGGCCAAGAAGCTGGACGAGTTTATCCAGCAGCAAGTTGAGAGGCTTGAGAAGACCCTCGCGTTTGAGGATTGGCAGACTTTCTATGCCGACTCAATCCTCAACCATGATTATAAGGCCTTGCAGGCCGAGCTGGACGGTCTCCAGGATGCGAAAGTGGCCAACAATGACCTCTACATCCAAGTCAGCGACAAGTGGGCGGAGCAGATCTACAACTCTCTCCATAAGATTATGAACGAGGATCAGTGGAGCAAATATCTGAAGCAGGGAGCGGCGAGGGATAAGAAAACGAGGGATAAGAGAAAGGCCAAAGTTGATGAGGCTAACGCTAAATTGCAGTAATATTTAAAGAAACATAATGAAAGAAGCGATTGAAAAGTTGCTCTCGCAGGTGGCTGAGTTGAAGGCCGCTAACGCGAAGGACGTGGAGGAAGCCAGGGTAAGGCTCCTGGGAAAGAAAGGTGAGATCACCAAACTGTTCGAAGAGTTCAGGACCTGCAGCCCGGATCTCAAGAGAGAATTCGGTAGGAAACTCAACGAACTGAAGCAGGCCGCCACGGCCAAAATCGAGGAATTGAAGGAAGCGACAGCCGCCACGGCTGCCTCCGACGGGCCTAAAGAGGATCTTTCCATGCCCGGAACTCCTTTCTCCTTGGGTTCGAGGCATCCCGTATCAATAGTCAGGCAGGAGATTGTGGACATATTCCGCAAATTCGGTTACGATGTCGCCGAGGGTCCCGAAATCGAGGATGATTATCATGTTTTCGAAGCCCTCAACTTCCCTCCGAACCACCCTGCCAGGGACATGCAGGATACTTTCTTCGTCTCCGCAGGCCACCTCAACCCGCTTCTTCTCAGGACTCACACCTCTTCAGTGCAGGTACGCGCGATGGAGACCATGAAACTCCCTATCAGGGTTATCTGCCCAGGTAGAGTGTTCCGTAACGAGGCCATTTCGGCCCGTGCCCACTGCATTTTCCACCAGGTCGAAGGATTGTATATCGACGAGAACGTCACCTTCGCTGACCTCAAGCAGGCCATCTTGCTTTTCGCCAGGGAGATGTTCGGCCCCGACACCGCTATCCGTATGAGGCCGTCCTACTTCCCGTTCACCGAGCCGTCCAGCGAGGTCGATGTCAGTTGCAACATCTGCCACGGAAAGGGTTGCAATATCTGCAAGGGAACCGGCTGGCTCGAGATTCTGGGATGCGGCATGGTCGATCCGAACGTCCTCGAGGCTTCCGGAATAGACAGCAAGAAATATAGTGGTTTCGCCTTCGGAATGGGTCTGGAGCGTATCGCGATGCTCAAATGGCAGGTCAATGACCTACGCCATTATTTCGAGAACGACCTGAGATTCCTCTCCCAGTTCAAGACCGCTATCGAAGTCTGATATTAGAGAAACTAATAGCTGGCCTTGACCCAAGGGGCATTGGCCTTCATATAGTTCATCACCTCAACAGGAATATCCGTGCACAGGAAGTCCGCCCCAAGGTAGACTCCCAGCATGGCGTCCGCCACGCTCTGTCCAGGCCAAAGACTTACAATGAGTCCCTGCTCATGCGCTTTCTTCACAGCCGAACGGGACGTCCCATCCATCGTAGCCCCCAAACGATTGATCCCCAAAGCCTTGCACAGGGCTATTGTCTCGTCATCGCAAGGTTTGCCGGTAATGAGCAGCATCTGCACGCCGGGATACTTCTGCTGAAGGTAACGCAGCCCGCGGTAATCCGATGAAGTGAATAAGTAAGTCGCCCCGGCGGGTTTGTTCCGCATAACCCTTTCGTATAACTTGTCGCAATATTCCTTTAATCGCTCTTCGGGATAAAGATCAAGCGGGGTGGTCTTGAGCTCGAATTCCACATAGGTCACGTCCCCCTTCGAATCAAGCCAATCCATCAGCTCGTCAAGAAACATGACTTTGTTGCCTTTATTTGTGCGAGCCTTTCGGATTTGGGCCTCGGTCATCTCCTCCACAACGCCCTCGGTGTCGGTGGTACGTTTGAGATTCGAGTCATGGAGAATCACCAGTTTCCCGTCCTTGGTCATGCGGATATCGGTCTCGAAGCCTCGGTAACCAGCCTTGTAACTTGACTCAAAGGCCGGGATGGTGTTCTCGTCGTATTCCATCCGCCCTCCCCTATGGGAGAAAAAGCGGACCTGCTGATCCTGCGCCATCGCCGAGACGGCGACAAGGGCAGTAGTGAAAATTAACAGAATCTTCTTCATGGCTACTTACCTCTTGTCAATCACTTTGGCATCCTTATAGGCTGACTGATCGAACTTAACCTCCTCGGGTGAAACACCGAGAGCGAAGTTGCTGAGAGTCACAGTCACCATTTTTACTTTAGCTACCAGACGGACCGGCAGGTAAGTCTTCTTGGACACGACCAAATCCATTGTCTTGGGATCATCTTTATCTTGATTGCTTTTCTGCTTGACACATTTTATCTGCCAAGCGTCAGCGGTCTCTCCCTTTATAGACACATCGTATCCGGAAGTGATTCCCTTTACCAACTGACCTTCATCATTCTGGCTCCCTTTGCCGGGCTCGATCACCAGTTCGTTGTTATTATCTGTATAAGTCCAAGTTGTCTTATTGTCGGACCAGAAAATGACTTTCTCTCCTTTGACAGTAGATTCAGCTTTGCTATAGTCTCCCCTGGCTTTAATGCGTGTGGAGAATTCCCCCACAATCGGTATCTTCATACTCATAGTCATGGCAAGACCCTGAGTATCACCTTTTTCCGTCTCTTTATCCATCCGGGCGACAATCTACTCAGCAGTCTGTGCGGAAGCTCCGAATGCCAATGCCATCGAGGCGAAAAGAACAAAAAACAAACGCTTCATATTCGTAATCACTAAAGATTCCAATTATCGGTGCGGAAAGGAGCGACAGGGATGCCGTAATTATTGAAAAGCGTACCTACACCCCAATTTCTGAAACAGTAACGCACAGCTACAGGATTAGGAACATCGGGGCTGCTCACGATGACTTTGTCTCCCCAGTTCTGGACGTGGCCGACAGCCGGATGGAACACTTTATCAGCCCCGGCGATCTCAAACCCCTCAACGTCGACACCGGCGGGTGAAAGGCTGCGGTCGGCGACTTTGAACTTCACGATAGCTTTCCCGTCTTCAAACTCGACACTCTCATAGGCGGGGGCGTCCGGATCAATGCCTTTTATTCCATAATGCTTGACCAAGGCGAGGTAGGCCAAACGGTTACCGACCTCTTGCTTCTTGCAAGGATGGATCGTGCCAAACTCACCGATGTCAAGAGTGGCGGCCATTCCGCTATTGGGAATGACACTGACAGACCTGGCCTGGGCCTCAGTGAAATAGCCGGATGTCCAACCGTCCGGATCATCATAAGGATATGGGGCTATCTGTACGAAATAGAACGGGGCGTCAGGAACCTCGAAAATATTCCTCATCATCTCGACATAAGCTTTTTGCAGCCTTATGTACTGCTCGGGACGGCCGCGGTTAGCTTCTCCCTGATACCATATCATTCCACCGAATGTGAACGGGACAAGCGGCGCCACCTGGCCGTTGAAGAGGGTGCAAGGCGTCTGGAATTGAGGCGATTTGAGCTCGGTCCCGTCAAGGAAAGAAAGGTCAAACTCCCTCGCGAACTGTGAGGCCAAAGTCTCTCGGTTGATCCAGGTCTCAATCGTGGAGCCTCCCCAGCAGGAAACAATTATACCTACCGGAATATCAAGAACTTCCTGAAGCTTAGAGGCGAAGAAATATGCCGTGGCGCTGGTGGGACCCACCGCTTCGGGTGTGTTCTCCTGCCATGAGACTTCGCACTCCTGGAGCGGAGTCAGGGAGGCCTTTCTTGTTATATTACAGATCCTGATCGGGGTCTTAGCCTTGGCTTTCATAATGAAATCAGCGGATCCCTCAGCAGGCTGGCCACCATATCCCTTCACTGGCATTTCCATGTTGGACTGCCCGGAACAGAACCAAACTTCGCCGATCATGACATTATTCAGCGTGACTCTTTCTCCTTTTGAACCTTCTGAAATGAACACTTTATAAGGTCCGCCGGCTGCCGGAGTCTTGACATGGGCCATCCATTTCCCGTCCCTGTCGGGGGTAACCGTCACCTTTACTCCTGTCCATGTGGTTGTGATAGAAATATTTCCAGCCTGATCAGTCCAGCCCCAGATGGCCGCTTCCGTGTTCTGCTGGAGAACCATATTGTCGCTGAAGAAGGTGGGAAGGGTGATCTTCGCTCCCGCCCAAGTCGTCCCGAATATCGCCAGGACAAGCAATAAGAACGCTTTTTTCATATCTTTTATTAGTGTTATTTCTTATCGGAATTCAAAGATACGAATATTTTCATTCAAAAAAATTTGCTCATTTCTAAAAATGTTGTACCTTTGTCATCCCGAATCCCCAATACGGGAGTAGGAAACTACAAAATACTGCGGAAATAGCTCAGTTGGTAGAGCACGACCTTGCCAAGGTCGGGGTCGCGAGTTCGAGTCTCGTTTTCCGCTCACAATGCAAACGACAGCCTTCATGGCTGTCGTTTCGCATTGTAGGTGACGACAGCCAACGCACTCAATAGAGAAAACCGAACGCCCAAAGGGGAATCTTTCGGAAAACGGCGCTTTCAATGCCGTCGGCCGCCACATAACCTTCTTTCTCTCCTTTCACCTGACTGAACCCCTTGTCCGGTCCGCCCACCTCGATCACTCGGCAGCCGTCAATCCTGAAGTCGCCGGTCTTCATGCCTCCATACTCTACCCGATGACCGGCACCGGCAAGTTGATTGCATAAGAAACACTCCCGGACGGTCCCGATCTCCGGTTTTTCAGATGAAAGCGTATAAATAAGGTTGGGGTTGTCGAGCAAGATCTTGTCCGGCTTCTGCAGGTCACCCGTGGTTTCCAGATTCGTGAAAAGCCGCCGAATCAGCTTCGCCTCCTCCAGATTCTTCATATACTTCAGTGTCGTAGGCCGTTGGATGCCGATGTTCCGCGAAATTTTCGAGATGTCAACTTGATAGGGAACGATTTGCGAGAGCACCTGCAATAGCGCCTTCACCTTTCTGGTGTTCCCGACCTCGAGGTTCCGGTGAGCGGTAAGTTCTGATTCGATGATGTAGTTTACAACACCCTGCACCTTATTTTGGTAAACGCCCTTCTCCTCGAAATAAAACGGATAGTAGCCAGCTTTCAAATAGTTCCCGAAGTGTTCAAGGGGGCGAAGCTGCCGGACGATTCCAAGGCAAAACCCAGCAGGGTCATCCAGTAGCTGGCCGAGCGTGACCGGTTCTATTTTGATGCCGGTCTCGAACCAGAGATATTCCCGGAACGAAAGGCCGGGCATCTCATACTCCACGAGGCGGCGGGAAAGGTCCGCCTGACCGTCATTGAATCGAATCAGCGAAGAACCGCTCACGACAACTCGCAAGTTTCGAAACAGGTCATAGATTTCCTTCAGTTCCCTACTCCAGTTGTCGTATTTATGAATCTCGTCGATAAACAAGTTTGTCCCTCCGGTCTGGACGAACCTTGTTGCCGTATCGACAAGAGTGTGCTCCGCAAAATAGCCCGCATCCGCGGAACAGTATAAGACATGGCGATCACCATCCTTGAAGTTCTTTTTGATGTATTGCTGCATCAGTGTGGATTTCCCGACGCCCTTCGGACCCTTTATTCCGATGAGGCGGGTATTCCAGTTGATTTGGTCCATAAGCCCCCTGGTGAATTCCATAGGAACTTGAGAGATGTACGCGTCGTGCAGTGCAAATAACTTTTCCATAATGGTGTATTTTACAGAGTACAAAAATAATAAATAATTGTATAACGCAAAATACAATTAAAGAAAAAACACGAAGTGAGCGATAATATATAACTTTAGAACCCGACTGTTAAGCCAGCAGCCATGCCGCCATGGACTTCTTGATGAGGAAGGATCTCGGCTGTCGGAGCAACATAGATATTGAGGTTCTTGAACAAACTCAATACTATGCCCGGAGAGAGCGTTGATCTCCAATTCCAGTAGGGAGTATGCTTGATTTCTCCGCCACCGACATCTGTCCCTATTATCTTATAGACACACTCTCCTCCAACCGTCACTTCTCCGAACAACATGAAACGTCTCTTCTGGTCAAGCGGGACATACCCACGGTAGAAACAGTAAACCGGAATCTTCCTGACATCAGCAGGATACGCATCCCAAAACTCCATACCAAGACCGCTTCCAAGACCGAATACATTGTCACCCACCCGGGCTCCAGCCATCAATTCATATGATCCATGATATATGGATATAAAGGCCTTTACGGAAAACTCGGGGGACCAGCTGGCATTATTAGCTTTTTGGGCAGAGACCGTCATCGCAAGAAACATAACAGCCAAAGAGCACAAATACTTTTTCATGCTAAAATTCGTTTTATCTGACACAAAGATAGGAAATCTTCAAACACGCCCCAATGTGATATATTAACGTGTTATGGAAGTAGTTGGTATACTGTAAGATACCATGTCAAGTGATCCATAAATAGGCACCATTAGATTAATTAATCAATCAATTGATGATGAAGAGTTTCCATAACACGGCATTGCTACTTAATTCCTCGATTGGCTTCTTCGAGGAAAGCGGCAAGCTCGGTATTCTGCCGGATCTGCTCCCGGAAGCGTCCTCCGAAACGCTCCGCAAAGGACTCCGCTGTCAGGCCCTTGTAGAAATCGGCGGGCAGGTCGGTACGGACGACCCCGCCGCCGTTGTTGCTGGCGGCCCAGCCCGGGGTGATGACGTCCTCCAGCAGGTAAGGGCCTTCCTCCGAGAAGCACAGGGTTAATCTCGCATATTCGAAACGCTCTTCGTCTCTATGGTCTGCCAGGAAAATGGCTGTATGCAGGTGTTGTTTTTTCATGGCTGAGGAATCTCGCGCTGTCACGCAAATATAGCAAAAACCGGAAAACTGTATTAAGCTACTGCCTCCAATCATCTACAACATATAACTCCCCATTGTAAGTAAAGCAGATTCTGCTTTCTTTCCCGGTGAGATATAGGAACTAGTTGATTTTGCCAAGGCTCATGCCGTTGGTCCTGATCAGATGGTTCAACAAGCCCTCCGGCATTTCGGTGATGGAAATCTCATCAACAGGAATAAGTTGCGGCTTGCCTATGTACGTGCTCAACTGGATTTCGTCGTTCTCGTTGACTGAGATGCCCTTGGGCCAATAGGCCAGCATTACACCCACCACGACAAGGAAAGTGACAGCGATAATAACGACAGTAACTATCATAGCAGTACGAGGCGATTTAAGAGCCATTGTATAGTGTAAATCCCGGTTTATCTGACACAAAGATAGGAAATCTTCACAAAGCCTCAGCTCTATTGTCAATTCAGCCACAAACAAACCTGAAGTCGTGGCTGACACCCACTTCTTCACATTGGCAACCGTTTTTCAGAAGCTATTGATTCACAACCCTTTTAGAATAAATGGGTGGTCTATATTTCCATGCACCTGAAGTCAAGCACCTGACAATTAGCCACTTGCAAAAAACGCCCAAGTAACGCCCTATGAGTTGTGTCGATCAAAGACACTTGTTCACCGGCCTTTAGGAAACCCTCGCGATATTGTCTTTGGGTGTTCACAGGACGGTTTTGACTGATTCCTTGTACTTGCGGGAAACGGGAATCTCTTGCCCACCGATGGAAATGACATCGGGAGCGGTGAGGGCTGCATCGGAAATGTTGACCAGGAAAGACCGATGGACGCGAAGGAAACCAGTGCCAAGGAGATTCTCCCACTGGCTGATGCCTGTCTTGTTACGATATTGCCGGCCGTCACGTGCCACGATCCATACTTCCGAGTCGCGGGATTCCACATACAGTATGTCTTCCTTCTTGAGCGAGACTTTCTTATAATCTGAAGTAAAAGAGATGGGACGATCCGTGGGATACTTCTTATCCAACCATTTCACTATCAGGTAGTTCCCATAGGCAAGGATGGACAGGATGAAACCAACGAAGACAGGATTGCCCAGCATGGCGGGTAGCGTCCATCTGTCGTGATTCTCTTGATAAATCAGGGTAATGAAGACCAGTTGCCACAGGTAAATGAACATAAAAGTCATCACCATCACGCCCAGAATAACATAGATGGTATTCAGGATGCGTTTCTTTGCATCTTTGTCACGTTCCACGACGGGGAGAAAAAAACACAAGGCCAATGACGCGGGCAGAAATGAGAGGCTCATCAGCACTGCCTCCCCCAAGTTATAGTCAAGACTTGTGAGAAGGAGGGATGTCAGAAAGATGGCGGCCATCCAGTAAAAGACGATGTAGATTGCTTTCTTCATTCCGGATGTAAAAATACATATTCTTCCACGAAACAACCGCAAAAGATCTTGCCTCTTTGCAATTCAGGGGGATTTGACATAAGGTCGGGCGGATTCTGCTTTGCGGATATGAACGGTTCGTTTGTACCTTTGCATCAAGGAATTCCGAACCTGATTGTTCAACAAAAAAAAGTTTAGCCATGTTACCTTTATCTACTAATCTGTTCTCCCTTTTTGTTTCCGGTGGACCCGTCGGAATGATCATCATCACCCTTCTTTTTATCGCTTTGTTCTTTGCTGCATGGAAGGCTCCCGCCTGGGTGAAGGAAATCGGCGTCGCTGCCCTGGTCGTGGGCATATTCTGGACACTTTGTGCTTTCCTTCAAATCGCGGATTTCCTGGCCGGGAATAATGACGTGGAATTCAGCATCATTGCCGGCGGCTTCAAGGTGGGACTTGTTCCCGTCCTTTACGGCCTCATCGTGTACTTAGTCTCGCTGATTCTGCGCGTGATTCACAAACCACGGATCTGAGGCCGCACCGGAGTTCATAACCGGTTTATCTCGTACTGCAGGTTGTTGAGGAAATGGCAGACGTGTCCGCCGTCCATCTGGACATGATGGAACTGGAAGGAGATGGGCAGCGTGGTTTTGAGCCAGCCTTTACGGTATCTGCCCCATGCCAGGAAAGGATCGTTGATTGTGCCGTACTGGTTGACAATGCAATTGAGTTCCGTACCTGTCACAGCCGACGTGCCGACTTTGGCGGCATCATCGTCCAGGATGTCCTGGCAGGTTTGACTGACGGTCTTTGTCAAATGAATATAATCGGCATTGAACCGCTCCAGATCGTCAGTCACGGCAATGTCGCAGAAACAAAGCTCGCCCTTTATGCTCTCCACGACTATGTTTATGACCAGACGGTCGTACTTGTACAGTTTACCGTTCTGGGGCGACAGGTAAAACTCCTCGATCCTTGATGCCGCCTTGCCGACGCACCAGCACAGGAGCATATTGAATTTCAGCCCACGCCGACGGCACGCCTTACACAGCCGCGTCACGTCAAAGGTCTTCGTGAGCGTCACCATCGGCATGGGCGAATTCATCCACAACCTGAACGCCTTCGCTCGGGTTGTCTCTTTGGGGTCAAGTTCCTGTTTCAATCCTAAGCCCCTTTATTTGACTATTTCTCTTTCGGGTGCAGCTTTTTGTAGAGTTTGAGTGATGTCAGCAAGCTGCCGAAGTCGTTCTTGCCGATGTGGGTGGCACGCACGAGAGTCACGTCGGCTGTGGTAGGAAGGCTGAACTCCATAACTTTGGTGACGAACTGCCTTCTTGTGACTTTCACAGGGATGATCTCCTTGGTAGGATATGCCACTGCGAAGCAACCTTCAAGCTCCATGGTTGATTTTCTGGGAGCCTTGTAGAAGTTCTTGATTTCCTGCATCTTGGCGATGGCCTCTTCAAGAGTGCCTCCGATGGGGATGAACAACTCGTAAACGGGGTCAAATTGGAGCTGGATAATATCAGTGCCGATTCCAAGATGTCCGAGGGAGAGGTAATACATGCGTGGATTCTCATCATTCATGTAGAAAACTTCCAACTCGGTGGTGAAGGCCTCGTCTATTTCAGTCTCCACTTCCACGATCTCAATTCTGGGACGAAGGACTTTGTTCTGCCCGAAGGAAAGAACAGCCAAGCACACAAGAGCAAGAGTAAGAATGATCTTTTTCATATTGATTAGAATTAGATTATGTTATTCCATAACAGGACGGACAAGCAGCCCATTCGTTCGAGCGGACGAGTTTATATAATGACTGCTAGAAGTGAATAACAACTTCTGTCCGTAACGGGAGTCTTTCGTGGTGTATGTCTCGATTGAATTCGTCCAATAATGACCGTTTTCAGTATATTGCAGGCGACTTCCATCTCGCCAACCGCCGGCAGGCAGGAAGATGCTGGCACCTTCAAAACCGGAGACCTTGCTTGCGACAATCCAACCCTTAACCCCGGCTCCATTATAATCTTCCGTCCAGGTCCACTCGCAATTTGAGGTGGAAAGCAGTTCTCTCCATTCGTCTATCGTGGCGACACGGCATTCGCCTCCCCAGTTCATCCAGACCGGGTCGTCTTCATAATCGTAATCCGCGAAGGTTGTCTTGCCGTCTCCGATGAAGTTCTTATCACTATCGTACCAGATGCCATTGTATTCGTAGTCAAGCGTTGTGTATTTTGTGATTTTGAACCAACTTGACTGGCCCTCTTGCATAAACTTGTAGTTCGCATTGTTGTAACCGCCGTCGGAACCGCCTGTCTGGCCTGGTTTCCAGTGGGTGCAAGGATTTTCCAAAGCATATCCGTCCAAGTATTTGGGCTCCGTCTCGCCCCAGGCAAAGTAGTCACCACCTTGCTCCGGGCTTGTGGCGCCAAGGTTAATGGAAGCCCATTTTACGCTCAGACCAAGATCCACCCAAAGGCCAGTTATCCAGTTGTTGCCGCCTGTGACGGTGATGGCAGGGAAGTTATACATCTTCCCAGGGGTGAGCTGCTTGTTGACACGCTTGAGGATATAGATGTTATCATCGTCAAAAAGCGTGAAGGTGTAGTCGGCGGCTGAAGTGGTGGCGAGACGGCCTCCGAAAATGGCTCCGTCAGAATCAGCGACGCCTTTGAGTCTGCCTCCGTTGGACAGAGTAGTTTCGGTGATCTTGCCGTCAGTGCCCACACTGGCGCAGGCGACAGGTTTGATCAGGGAGCATCCAAATGAATAGTCATTCACATTTGACTGAATATCAGCGATATGGATCTGGATGAAGTTCTCGGGCTTGCTCATATTCAAGGAGCCGCGGACCGTTGAGCCCAGAACCTCGTAAGCTTTATCCGAATCAAAAAGGTAATAGTTGTAAACAGGCTGTCCGTCCTTTGTGAAGGCGAACGCACCGTTGTCATACGCGACATCAACTGGCATTGGGAAATGAACCGCGGTAAGAGTGAGGGTGCTTAAGCCACTGAAGTCCTCGTTTGTCAGCACTCCGCCGGCCGAGGCGTTACTCCAGTTGCTTCCATCGAAGGAAAGAGTCAAGTATTTACTCTCCAAGCCCTTGAAAAACACATAGATCACATCTCCGTCTGCCCAGCCGGTCTTCGCAGCGCGCGTATCTGGTTTTTCGACAACCGTGATGTTGAAGGACATGGGGACAGCAGTGGGGGTATCTTCCACAGTTTCAATTATTTCCTTCGAGCAAGAGATTATGCCTGCGGTAAGGAATACAAAAAGCATCAACTTTCTCATGGCGTCTCAGGATTAAATGTTCTCTTGTTCCCATTCGGGATATTCACCACCGCTGACGCAGATCACGTCCTCGTAATCGGCCTCGACAATCTCTGTCTCTGGGGCCATGTACCTTTCTTTGTTGTTAGTTCGCATATCGTCTGATCATTTTGATTGGAGAATACAAATATATATAAAAATGCTGATATAGAACCAGAAACCCCTCAGTTAGTACTCTTTGCGGGTCCCGCCAAGTGCCAGCCAACAGCCAGCATCACCAACCTGAAAATCCCCTTCCCACAATACCTGACCCCCAGAGTGGTGTGGGGCGTTTCTGCCGGGAAGGCTAGGCGTTTTTGGCTGGCCTTCCCACTTGACCCCTAACCCAGGGCCCTGCAACAGGTCCCGCCTGGGAAGGTGAATTTCAGGTTGGACAGCCCTCCCGCACCAACGCTACAAGCTCCGAAAATAACGGATACTGCCGCCACCTCAACCCGAGATAGCGGCAGTTTTTCTGTCATACCCGGCCAGACCGGGTAGCTGTCATCCTGAGCCGAAGACGAAAGATCTACTTCGTATAAAGCCCCATCCTCCGGAACGTCACATCGCCCTCCAGCAGATTCGGCCCGTCCGTATTTACCTCAAAGCGCTCAAGCACCAGCTTGTCCTTACTGCACTCCTTGACCCAGTAACCCACAGTAGGCGTATACGCAGCTTTCCGGTC
>JAILLE010000054.1 GCA_024693285.1 Bacteroidales bacterium | reverse complement strand
CCGGGATCGAACTCCTTGACGACGACCTTGATCTTTTCGTCGAGGGAGACGACCTCCTCAGGATTGTCGATCCTGCCCCAGCTGAGGTCAGTGATGTGGATGAGACCGTCAACACCGCCGAGGTCGACGAATACGCCGTAGTTGGTGATGTTCTTGACGGTTCCCTCAAGGATCTGTCCCTTCTCGAGCTTGCTGATGAGCTCAGCCCTGCGGGCCTCCTGCTCAGCCTCGAGAAGAGCCTTGTGAGAAACGACGACATTGCGGAACTCCTGGTTGATCTTGACGATCTTGAAGTCCATGGTCTGGTTGACGAAGGCGTCGTAGTCACGGATAGGCTTGATGTCGATCTGGGAACCGGGGAGGAAAGCCTCGATACCGAACACATCGACGATCATACCGCCCTTGGTGCGGGTCTTGATGAAGCCCTTGACGATCTCATCGTTGGCGCAAGCCTCGTTGACGCGATCCCATGACTTGAGGGCGCGGGCCTTCTTGTGGGAAAGGATCAGCTGGCCCTTGCGGTCCTCGGCGGACTCGACATAGACCTCGACCTTGTCACCAACCTTAAGATCAGGATTGTAACGGAACTCAGGAGCCTGGATGACACCCTCGCTCTTGTAACCTATGTTGACGATAACCTCCCTCTTGGAGATGGCTGTGACGGTGCCTTCGACCACCTCGTTCTCCACGATCTTGGAGAGGGTCTGGTCGTAAGCGTCCTCAATCTCTTTCCTGTTGCTCTTGCCGTAGACATCGGAGCTGCCCTCAAAGGCATCCCAATCGAAGTCCTCGGGCGCTACTGAAGCGTTGAGGGACGGTTTCTTGGTTTCTTTAACTTCTGCCTTCGGAGCCTCGGGCTGAACCTGCGCGGGCTCGACGGCGGGATTCAATGTTTCTTCTGCCATAATGGTTAATAAAAGATAACTAGTTGTTTAACAATATTTTCGCGCTCCACGAGAACAAGCCGTCAGGCCCACCTCGTCGAAAAGCGTGCAAAAATAGAGAAAAATATCTGATTTACAATGGTTCAGGAAGAAAAATCAGAGCATTTTCTTCCGCCTGAAAATAAACAGGACACCTCCCACGAGAACGAGCATGAAAATGACCAGGCTAAGCCATGCCCACCACTTGTCCTGGAACGGCAACGGGACATTCATGCCATAGAAACTAGCCACCAGTGTCGGAGGCATCAACAGCACCGACACAAGGGTGAAAATCTTCATTATGTTGTTCTGATCCAGATTGATAAGACCAAGGACTGTCTCCTGGAGGTACTCCAGCCTCTCAAAACTGAAATTGGCGTGGTTGATAAGGGAGGTGATATCCTGGAGTATGACACTAAACCTGGACTGAAGCTCAGGGGGATATTTGTCGCTCTTTATCATGTTAGTGATAAGGCGCTGCTTATCGATGATGTTCTCGCGGACAATCATCGTGTTCTCCTGCAGCTGGTTGATGTCCAACAGGAAGTCCTCGTTGATGTCCTCCTGCTGATTGATCCTCTTGCTGTACTGGGCGATCTCCTTGCTCATCAACTCGATCATATCAGCGTCAAGGTCAACACGCTGGTCCATTATATTCACGAAAACCGTGTAACCATTGGGATACATCTGCGGTTTGGCCACTATCCTCCTCTGGAGCTCGGTGAAGGAACGGAGCGGAACATCGCGCAAGGTCGTAAGGCAATTGTCGACAAAGGTGAATGATACAGCCTCCATCGTGTAGTCCTCAGGCCCAGGCATAAGGAAGTTGGTGTTGGCGAAAATGGCGTTCTCAGTCTCGGAATATCTCGAGGAGCTCTCGATCTCTTCCGCTTGGGCGCGGCTCTGGATCTCCTCACCGAGGAAGTCATCTACAGTGTGTTTCTCCTCACCCGATGGGGAGAGGAGGTCGATCCACAGGACATCGTCCCTGCTGATCTTGGCGAGCTCTGTCTCGGACTGGGACACCACCAGCTTGCCATTCCGTCTGTAGAAGATCGCGATCATTTCCTTCCGGTTTTAAATGTGGCCGTAGATGTCAGTCTGCAAAAATAGAAATATTTTCGCAAAAACAAGGGTTTAAGCGGAACTAAATGAATTTGAACAGGATATTGAGGCCTATCAATATAAGGACAGTTCCACCTGTCCATAGTGCCGGGCGACCGTACCTCCTGCCAGCATAAGAGCCTCCTTTCATTCCTGCGACCACGGTAAGGAAAGTGACTACAAACAAAACCATACCTTTCAAGAGCATATCCCCGCCGGAGTCTCCATCCATTGAGAATGAGACACCCACGGAAAACGCGTCAATGCTTGTCGCGACCGCCCCTATAAGGATATTCCGGATACCATTCAAGTCTCTGGGTGACTGTTCATTTTTCCATGCCGATAATAGCATCGAACCTCCCACATATAGCAATAGGAGGAAGCCGATAATGGGAGCGAGTTTCCCGATAAAGCCGACAAAAAGATCCCCGAACAACCATCCGAGCAGGAAAAGACCCGCCTGGACAACCGCGAAAACGACAGCTACAGGGAGCACCTTTTCCCATGAGCTATCCTTAAGGGTAACACTTGAACATGCGGAGACGGCGAAACAATCAGCGCACAGGGACAAGGCGAGAAGTAAGGCTGAGATTAACCACATCATGGCTTGAATGGCTGCCGGCCGGTAATTGAGCGGCCTAGGGTCAGTTCGTCGGCATATTCAAGATCATCCCCGAAACCAAGGCCTCTGGCAAGGGATGAGACTTTGACCCCGAAACCCGAGATCTGCCTGTAAATATAAAATGAAGTCGTCTCGCCTTCAACATCCCCGCTCAACGCCAGAATAATCTCGACTTCCGAGGGAATCGCCGCCGGGGAAGAAGTCATCTCCTTTACCCTATCGACTAATGAAGAGATAGTCAGATCTGAAGGTCCCACTCCCGCAATCGGGGAAATGATACCGCCGAGCACATGATAAACCCCATGATATTGCCCGGTGTTCTCAATGCTCATAACGTCCCTGACATTCTCCACGACACATATCATCCTTTGATCCCTGCTCTTGTCAGAGCAAATCGAACAAATGTCATCGTCCGAGATCATCTGGCATATCCGGCAATATTTGGCCTCATCGCGAAGCCTCATGATCGATTCAGAAAAATGATGGACATTCTCCGAAGGCTGCCGCAGCAAGTGAAGGGCAAGGCGCAAGGCGCTACGCTTCCCCACCCCGGGAAGCGACCCTATCGCCTGAACGGCGTCCTCCAGCAGCTTGGAAGGATATTTCTCAGGGATTGTCATACCAGGCTGGATTGGGTTTGATAAAAGAATACTGCGGCTCTCACGGAACCATGGGATAACAGAAGACTTCTCGCGTAATTGTAATCAACTATGCCGGTCTCCTCCATGATCATTCTCGCTCCACGATCAATCAACTTTTTGTTAGTAAGTTGCATATCCACCATCTTACTGCCCCTGACGTGGCCGAGACGAATCATAGAGGCGGTGGAAATCATATTCAAGACAAGTTTCTGAGCCGTTCCTGCCTTCATCCTTGTGCTTCCGGTAACGAATTCTGGTCCGACCACAACCACGATCGGAATCTCGGCCGCTGAAGCCAAGGGAGAACCCTCGTTACAGGTTATGCAGGCTGTGAGAAGGCCGTTCCGCCTCGCTGTTTCCACAGCGCCGACCACATATGGGGTCGTCCCGGATGCTGCGATCCCGACCAACACATCATCTTTGGTCGGGGAATATTGGCACATATCCTCCCATCCTCCTGTCCGGGAGTCTTCAGCGCCTTCGACAGCGTCACGGATCGCCCTATCTCCCCCCGCCATCAGACCGATGAACACATCATGAACCCCGTAAGTCGGAGGTATTTCAGACGCGTCCACAACACCGAGTCTCCCGCTGGTTCCAGCACCAAGGTAGAACACCCGACCACCACGGGGAACCCTATCGACAATTCCGTCCACCAGATCCTTGATCTTGGGGATTGCTGTCGAGACGGCCTCAGGAACTGTCTTGTCCTCAGAATTTATGGCGGTAAGAAGCTCCGTGGTGGTCATTTTCTCCAGGTGGTCGTATTTTGACGAACGCTCAGTTGTCCGGTTTTCCATTCTAATTCCTCCCTGAATGATAATCTACCAAACCCTCAATAGGGGCCTTTATGATTTTAGAGAACTTGATTCCATAGGGTTCGGAGAGCCTCATAAGAATATCCTTGTTGGCATATCCGAATCCTCCGACTACTCCTACAGGGTACGATTCAATGTCATATTGCTTCAAAGCTCTCTCGAAGAAATCACGGAAATTATTATCGACCAATTCTTTAATATACCCACAAGAGTCGTATCTGCTGGTGATCCAAGGAGCGAAAGAGCCGAGATAGCCAGCTGGCGCCTCGCCTTTATAGACATTCCTGACGACGGTTAAATAATCTACCTCGAAATCCCGGGCGAACTCTCCGGCCACCGGCTCAGGTACTAATCCCTTGATGAAATCAGAGATAAAGAGCTTCCCCAGCCTCGCGGCGCCTCCCTCGTCCCCAAGGGTAAAGCCCCCGGAACGGACATTCCTCACAATCCTCTCGCCATCATAAAGGCAACTGTTTGAGCCGGTTCCAAGTATCGCCGCTATTCCTGGATTATGGCCGCAAACCGCCCTGGCAGCCGCCAGAGTGTCTGAGGCATATTCTATGCTAGCATCCGGGAAGAAACCACGTAATACCTTATCCAGCGTTTGGGCCATCACCGGGACGCATTCTCCAGGTTGGCAAATAAGACCCGCGGCATAGAAATGGATGCTTTCGATCGTTGTGACTCCTTCTTTAAAAAGTAAAGACGAAGCACTCTCAACGACTTCATTGACAGCATCTTGAGGCATCGAAGCGAGATTCATTCCGCCTGTCTTGACATTCACCCGGGTTCCATCCCCCGCAAAGGCCAGCCAGTCGGTCTTCGTCGCTCCGCTCTCTACGATTAAAGTCATACGTACCTCAAGTAACTTACTTGGACTTGACAGGAGCCTTGACGCTCACGGAGTCCTTTACCGTCTTTTTCTCGAGTTTTTCGACCGTTATTTTTCCATCCTTAAGCTCAGAGGTGGTAGTGGCAATGACTTCACCCTTTTTGGGGGGCTTGGGAGTTATGATCACCTTGGATGGATTCTGGGGAGTGACGTTCTTTTTCATATTAGTACAATTATTTAAGATAATGATTAATGGCTTCAATCGCATCTTCCAAATCGGAGACATCAGTGATGTTATCAATACCAGGCTGATTGGTCAGCCACTCAATGGCGTAACGGCCATAATCCGTCTTTATGAAATCCCTGATGTCGATGCTCCCTTCAGAGACATATTCCCCTACGGTCTCCATGTCTATGGCGCTCTCGTACCTGGAGTCACGAATGGAAATATGACGGTTCACATTTGACACGATGGAACCGCAGCAGTCGTACGCCCTGATAATCTTCATTGACAAGTCATTATTGCCCAACTTTTGAAAGACTGACGACATCTTCAGGAGTTCGAGGGCATCCATGCTCAACGACATGGAAACATCAGCGAATAATATCCCGCTATGATAGCTGATTGAGTCATCCGGGCATTTGTCGAGTGAATCCTTATTGGCTATAAAATACGCCGCCGACTCCTTTTCCATATCGAGATATTCCTTGATTATTGAAACATCATCAATGTTACGGACAAGCTCGGAACGGACGAGTTCAAGTGAGGATCGGGCATTTTTCCGGTCCCTTGACCTGTCTATCATCCCTTGTATCGTGAAGGTGATGAAAATACCGAGAATTACGGCCAAGATGTTGCTCAGGAATGAAGCGACGGACTCTTTCATGTCTGCTATCTCTTATAGCCAGTTACAAATACCACGAATTCTTAATGGAAGCGCGAAACAATTCAAAAGTCAAAGTTAAATAATTGTTTACAGTATTCCAAATGCACATGTAACCAAGTGACTGTCAAGCTTCTAAGCATCGCACTTCAGAGTCGGATCATGCTTAGCGCAGGCTATTCGTCCCGCGGAGAACCACCTTACCGGCCAGGCCGGACGGGACAGGATCCCATCCTTCGTATGTCGTGTGATGATAATTGATGTCAACGACATTGATGTCATGGAACTTCCGCCAGGGAACGCCTCTCCGGTCCATATCGGCGATCCGGTTAGCCGGAAGGTTTGTCACCTCAATCCGGATCTCGTTATCTCCTTCGCGGAATACTTTGCCACAGTCGAGAGTGAAAGGAACAGCCCAGGCACAACCGATGAAGGTTCCATTCACATAAACCCGGGCACTCTCACGCACGTCCCCAAGGTCGATTGTCCAAGCTTGCGCGGCTTCTTCCTCCGTCATATTCAGGATAGTGGAATATACTCCCGTGCCCATCGTGACGGCGGTGCGCTCGTCAAGTCCTTCCCAGGTCCGAAGAGTCTGGAAAGAATAGTGGCGGCCCACCTCCGGCGCTTCCTCTGTGAAAGACAGGTCCCATCCATTCGAAGTCAAGTCGATGCGCTCCTCTCCAGGACGAACGCCAAACAATGAGGGCATAGATGATGGCTTCTTATTGAAAGTCCGAAGGATAACTGATTCACCAGAGCGGAGACTCAAGCTGACTTTCCCTTCCTTAAAAGAGGCGCTACCGGTCTTCCCACTCATCGGATCATAGAATACAGCCGCTTCAGCATCAACTCCAAGAGATATGTCCGAAGCCATGTCGTCAGGCGTCAGGTTGGCGATGAAATAGTGGTATCCATCTGAATTCTTGCGGCGGATGCAGCTCAGTCCCAAGGTGCTCTTCATCTCTTCCGGACGGGCAACTCGAGCCAGAGCTTCCTCATCAAGGCCATCAATGACCGCAGCACCATTATCCCTCAGCTGATTAATCACAAGGCGAGTTGACTCAGGCAGTGTAGCTCCTTCCGGAATAATAATCCCTTTATAGCGTGTGCCACCTGATGTGATGATCACACCATTCTCACAACGCATAAGAGCTACCTGACGGTCGCTTACATAGTCGCAGTCATATCCGAGCCGGTCCAACTCGTGCACAACGGATATGAACTCGGGCGCTCTATTACCCATATTGCTTATCTCAAACATCATCAGCAGCCCTTCTTGGCGACGTTGCCACATGTCATGGACCGGAAGGTAGATAAGAAAGTCGTTGTCAGGTTCGCCCCACTGCAGAAAACTCTGGCACCTCTCCAAATACTTAGTGAAGAAAGGGGCGTCTCGCCATAGAGTGTTGGTCGGCGAAAAGTCCACTGAAGCATAGAACTTCCAGCCAGGCCAAGGATCGTCCACCGGGGAATAGCAAGTCCCGTGGAAGAATACCCGGTTGATTCCGGCGCAGAAGATCAAGTCGAGATCAGGCTTGAACTGCGATAAGGAAGTGCGGAAATGCTCAGTCAACCAGGTGAAAGTTTCGCAGCTGGTCAAAGGTTTCCCACCAGTATGGGCCGCTGATGAGGCATATTTGAGCATCGACAGATCGGAGAAGTTCCGCCTGGTTTTCCCGGGATCTGTCCGAAGTCCTCGGATGCCGAACTCAGACAAGCCAAATCCTTCTATCTCAGGAATATCCACGGCGCCGTAAAGATCGAGAAGGTTACCTGGTGAGCCATGAGCCTGATTGCGTACACGCGCGCCCTTCCCATGGGCCCAGTTCACCCACTGGCTGGTGAAATACTCATAAATCAGATCACTCAGAGTCTCGCGGTAGTCGGCAAGAACCTTGGCCGCCTTATCTCCCTTGCCGGTCAGCAATTCGGGCAATCGTTCCTCAAGGGCATATCCCCTCCTGGCCAGGAACTCCTCATAAAGACGGGGAGTCCAATCGGCCTCGTATACCTCGTAGCTGTCGTTGAAGAAGGTGTTCGGATAGGGAACGCCGCTGCTCTCGAACGCTTCCTCGAAGCGCTGGATGTAATGAGCCACGGCCACCGAATCGAAATGGTCAATCACCAGACCCTCCCCACCAGGCGCCGCCCGTTTGACATCAGACAAAGTTCGTGTACAGTATTGGCTGATCACAAGCCAGAAGCCTCTCCGGGGATTCCAGTCAAGTGTCCCATCCTTTACTAATGCGGTAAGATTCAAGTATTTCCCATGCCATCCTCCATTCGGTACAATCGGATAAGCCAGCACACGCTGAAGGGTGGAATACTTCTCATCTTGTCCAGGAATACGGACGTCCAAACTGATATGCCTACGCTTGGTTGAGACATCTATGGTATCTGCTTTCCAAGTCACCTTGCAAGAGGCCTCATCCAGAGGAGTAGCAGGTCCGCCGAAAGGCCAACCGGTACCGAAATTCATGTCTATCTGGATACCCAGACGCTCTCCTTCCTCCTCTACGAACCGGAGCATTTCCATCCACTGAGGTGAGAGGAACTCAATGTTGTTAGCCTCGTTTCCCTGCACACCATAGATAGGCGTGATTTCCAGCGCGCCAATACCTCTTGAGGCATATTCCCGCATATTAACGCTCAGGTTCTCACGATCGACGGCCGAACCAAGCCACCACCAGCGACTGCCAGGTTTAGCGCACCGGCCAGCCTCTGGCCAAGATTGGGCACTTACTCCCGCGACTGACAACAACAGCGACAGGGAAAGCGCGCTTATTGTTTTAAATGGCTTACCAGCGAAGCGGAGCCTCATACCTTGGCCTTGATAGACTTGAGGGCATTATCAGCGGAAGAGCCTCCGACGCGGAGGACATACTCACCCGGACGGTAGACAACCCTGCCGGCCTCGGGATCCCACCAGTTGAAAGTGTCCTCAGTGAGAGGGATAGAGACCTTGACAGCCTTACGAGCCTTAACTGAAACCCTCTGGACGCCCCTCAAAGCCTTTACCGGCCCCTCAGAGTCATCAGGACGGCTGACATAAAGCTGGACAATCTCGTCACCATCCTTACGGCCGCGGTTCTTAACCTTGACCACGACTACCTTGCTGCCGTCATCAAGAGTCTTCACTTTCGGTTTCCCATATTTGAAAGTGGTATAGCTCAGGCCATGGCCGAAAGCGTATAACGGAGTCCCGCGGAAATAGCGGTAAGTCCTTCCCTCCATGTCATAGTCCTTGAAATCCTTGACCTGGGAATCATCAGCGTAGAAAGTAAGAGGAAGTCTGCCCGAAGGGTTAAACTCACCATAAAGCAGGTCCGAGACAGCGGTTCCACCCTCCTGTCCGGGATACCATGCTTGAACGATGGCGGAGCATATCTTATCCTCATCCTTGAGGGCGATCGTACTTCCGGAGAAGTTAATGAATATCACCTTCTTACCAGCATCCACAAGGGCCTTCACAAGCTGCTTCTGGATAGCTGGAAGCTCGATGGAAGTCCTGTCACCGCCAAAGAAGCCAGGGATATCGACATCATCCATCTGCTCTCCCTCGAGACGAGGAGTGATTCCACCGGCGAAAACTACTGTCTCATAGCCTTCAAGTTCGGACACCACCGCGTTAATGTCTGTCGGGGTCTCCTCAAGTTCGGCGGCATGAGGGCATCCCTTGACATATTTAAGGTCGGGAATCCTTACTTTCAAAGCGTCATAAAGAGTGACGGTGCGCTTGGGAACTCCCTCGTAGTTACCCCACATCATCACTGAGTCAGCGGCGTTGGGGCCGACAAGGGCGATCTTGGTGTCCGGCGCCAGAGGAAGGATGCCGTCATTCTTAAGCAAAACAAGGCTTTTGCGGGCGATGTCAAGCGACTGGGCCTTATGCTCATCAGAGCAAAGGACGGACTCGGGAATATTGTCCCAAGGGGACTCGAAGTCAATCTCACCGAGGGCGAAACGTACGGTGAGCAGCCTCTTCACATGCTCGTCAAGGTCAGACTCCTTAAGCAGTCCCTGCGAGACCGCTGCGGGCAGAAGGTTTGTCATATTTCCGCACTCGACATCCATCCCTGCAAGTGTCGCGGCGGCAATTGCCTCCTCACGAGTCTTAGCCCAATTGTGATACTGCTCGCCGACGAAATCGGAGACAGCCCAGCAGTCACTCACGATCAATCCTTTATATCCCCATTCATCTCTCAGGATGTCCTTGAGGAGTCTCTCGGAAGCACCGCAAGGATAGCCTTCGAAACGGTTGTAGGCGAACATGACCTCCTGAACGCCAGCCCTTGTGACAAGGTCCTTGAAAGCGGCGAGATAGGTCTCCCAAAGATCCCTTTCGGAGACATTAGCGTCGAATGTGTGCCTCAAAGACTCCGGACCGGAGTGGACAGCGAAATGCTTCGCGCAGGCCTGGGCCTTGAGATGGCCATCAGAGAAATCGCCCTGAAGTCCCCTCACGACAGCGGATCCCAGGAGACCGGTCAGGTACGGATCCTCACCGTAGGTCTCCATTCCCCTGCCCCAGCGGGGATCCCTGAATATGTTAATGTTAGGGGTCCAGAAAGTCAGGCCGGCATACTGTACGCTCTGACGGGTCTCGACTGTACGGGCAAGGCGGTATTTGACCCTGGCCTCGTCACTGACGGATGTGAATACTTCCTCTATAAGCTGGGGATCGAAAGAAGCCGCCATACCGATCGGCATCGGGTACATTGTGGCGTAGCCGTTACGGGCGACTCCGTGAAGCGCCTCATTCCACCAGTTATAGGCGGGAATACCAAGACGGGGAATAGCCTGTGAGTTATAGTCCATCAAGGAAGCCTTCTCAACAAGTGTAAGCCTCCCCAATAGATCTTCAGCCCTCTGCTCAGGACTTAAGTTCTTATCCATGTAAGGCAGCTGCGCGGCGGCAGGCAAAGCGGCTGCGAGAGTCAGTAAAGCGGCTGCGGCCATTTTCAAAACAGATTTCATAATATATTGGTTATTAATAATTACCGATAGTGGAAACATATTCACCCTTCTTCCTCCAATGGAAGAAACCATACGTCGAGGCAATGACATAAGCCACATAGAGCAAGGTCATCCAATACTTTCCGGCAAGGAAGCACATGATGACGAGGATCGTGTCACCGATGATCCAAAGAATCCAGTGGTAAGGGATTGATTTAGCCAACCAGATCATGCCGACGACGCACAAGCAAGTCGACAAAGCGTCGAGCCAGGGATTGCTGTCGTTCAGGATAGTCAGCAGCCATACAAGAAGACCTGTTCCGACGATAAAAATAGAGGCGCTCAGCAAGGCCATCTTCGGGCTGAGCCGTGTCAGGTGTACATCGGCCTCAACCTCGGCGCTGTCCTTTTTCCATTGGTACAGTCCCCAGAAGGCCATGCCGACATAATAAATGTTCAGGCCCATATTGGCCCAGTTGCTCTCAAGGAAGAATTGGATGGCGCAAGCGGTGCTTGTGAAGAAACCGAAATACCACATGGTGTTCTTCTGGAGCACTTCGAAGATCATATAGGGGATCCCCATCACCAGAGCCACTATCTCTATAATCTGTACGATGTCCATATCGTACAAATATAACAAAAATCATTATAAGATTCTTCGCTCCGCTCAGAATGACAAGGTGGAGACCAGCAGGAAATTAAAGCCGGGCATGGGGTAGTTGTCAACTATCTCGTATTGCTCATCGAAGAGATTGTTGAGACAAAGCTTCAGGGAAAGGTCTTTTCCTCTGAGATTCAGGTTCTTAGTTACCGCGGCGTCAAGTGTGGCCCATGGAGCGAGACGATAGGCAGGAAGGTTGGCTGAGGTCGTGAACCGTTCCCCAGTAGCGAATATGGTCACATCCGCCCTCCAGCCTGATATGTCTCCGAACAGGTTGACTGATCCGCTATGAAGGGGAATATAAGGGATCTGCCCGTTCCAATCCGACTTATCCCTCGCCTGTTGGAAAGTGTACCTGGCCAATGCCCCAAACTCTCCCCTCCCGGCTTTGAAGGAATAATCCGCCATCACATCACATCCAAGGACTTCCACCTTTCCGATATTGTACATAGACCAACGGAACTGGTTCGAAGTCGGGACAGCTATTATCTTGTTCTTCAGCTGGTTCCGGTAAATATCAGCCTTGAATGACAGATTGCCCGCCCCTGACCGTACAGCCACCCAATCCATTCCGAGATCAAATTGTAAAGCATCCTCAGGATCGAGGGTCTTGGTTCCGACCGTAGTGTAATACAAGTCATTAAAAGTCGGCATCCTGTATGACCGTTTGGCGAATCCGTTGACCGTGAAGCGTTCCGCCACCTTCCAAAGGGCGACTAAAGAAGGCATCAGAACATTTCTCCTGGCTCCAGCCCGGTCACCGCCTGACAGGAAGCTGTCATTGACATCCAGATAAAGGATAGTGGCGGACAAGTCCACTGGTCCTGAGCCTAACCTGGTTGAAAGGCAGCTCCATGATGACAGCCTGCCCGGGTAGACAAAGCCGCGTAAATCAGCGTCAAGATAGTCATACTGGATATCCTGGGCAATGTTGACACTCAGCCAAGGGCTTATCCTCGCCATAGCCGAGGCGGAAAGGTAAGCCGAATGGTTCCGATAGTTGTAATGAGCCGGATTCCCTCCAGCGAGAGTCTCGGGGAAATCAATGTATTCCAGATGGTTAAAGGATAATTTTGCCCGGCCTGACACCGACCATACATCGCTGAGAGAACGGTAATATCGCCCCTGGATAAAGGCATCCCTATCCGTCTGCCGGTCAAGGCTGAGGGGATACTCTCCCGCCTTTTTGTAGACCGGGCCAGGAAGTCCCCTGCCAGAACCGTAGAAGTATGCCTTGATATTCCAGGACTCGGAACCGGAACCCGGAGAAAAAACCATCGCTTCCGCGCGGACACTCGAAAGGTCACAATTCTTCCGGATCATTGTCGTGTCATAGCCAGCAAGAGATCCATCCGGATATTGCCGGAAATCCTTGACATGGAACCTGTATCTGCCATTTGAGGACACAGCGTCTGCCGAGAGTCTCATGGAAGCGCCATTTCGGAACAGATGTTCCCAGGAAAGCTTTGGAGCGACAGTAAAGAAAGAACCAGCTCCGATTCCTGCCTTGAAGTTATCCGCCTTACTACCAGAAAAGACAGGCTCGGCACTTTCAAGGTAGAGCGAACTTGCCGATGAATACTCCTTGGCGCTCTGAAGCGGCGCGACCTTCTGGCCTGAGAACAAGCTGACAGAGCCAAGGCCTTCGAGGTTGAGACGCCCTAGATCAACTTGCATATTCTGAGCGTTGTCTATCTGAATCCCATCTACAAAGACTCCAGTATGCTCGCTACCTAAGCTCCTGACATTAACGGTCTTAAGTCCTCCTACCCCACCATAGTCCCTAACTTGCACACCGGTGAAACGCCTGACCGCCTCGGACAGGCCTGTGACCGATCCAAGCTGCTGAAAGGTTATCCTCTGTGGAACAGTAATGCTACCAGAAGTAGAACTGACCACGGACGCCCGCAGAGTGTCAACACGCTCCTGGGCAAACGAAACAGTGCCCAGCATGCATAGCGTCACTGTGGCCAGCCACCTCATCATTTAGTAGAGAACCATATGCGCCGGAAGCATCCCAGCCACAGCGGACCACTTCTCTTTGAGATCCTTTGTGAAACACCAGACCTTCCCGGGGCCAGTGTAATCAGCATCAGCGATATAGATGTCACCAGTCCCCGAAGCGACGCAAATACCATAAGGATTACCAACCTTCGCGGCGTCTGTCCCGGAAATAGCTTTGGATGATACAGAACCGTCTTTGACAGACACTTTATAGAGCATATTTGAATATCCTCCCGTAAGTTCCTCGGCATTGCCGATCGCATAGATATACCCGTCGGAACACATAGTCATGCAACTTACATGCACATCCTTAACTTGACTGCTCGACGCTCCGTTGACCTTGTAAAGGCCCATGGGTTCAGACATGCTCTGTATCCAATTCCCATCAGCGTCCTGACTCCAAGTGCTCTCACCATAACTTGAGACATAGACGGCACCCTGGCCGTCTGATGCCATATAATGCAGGTTGGAAGCGGTCGTTATAGAACTGGAGACCTTAAAAGATGACAGGTCTATCACACTGACAGTGTTCTCATGAATGTAGTTATAGCCACCACTGTTGGCAACATAGAGTTTGTTTCCGGAAACAGCTATGCCCTCCGGCTGGCAGCCGACCTCGACCTCTCCGTCAACCTTATAGGTGGAAAGCGAAATCCTATAAACTTTCCCTTTAACCTCGTCGCCGCCGTAAATAGCTCCGGCATAAGAGCTTACGTAAGCGTAGGACTTATCAAAAGCGATATATCTCGGATCCGGAACAGCTATGGAGGCGATAAGTGTCTCGTCAAATGCGTTTAGCACATGAACATACCCCGACCCGTTCATCACGAGCCAGAGTTTATCCCCATTCAGAGCCAGGTCATTACCTGTGTCCCCGATTCCTTGTACCACAGTAGGATTCATCGATCCGAAAGCATCGGACACATAATTTCCATCAGAGAACCTGAAGAAATCCAAAGTGGAATTGTTCTTCTGGAAGTTACCTTCGTTCAAAACAAAAAGCTTGGCGAACAATCCCTTTTCACCTACTGCGACATTGACACCCGCAAGGTCCGCATCCCTGGAGGTGGTTTCACTTTTCTGGCAGCCTGCCGCTACGGCCAAGACCGCCATGCTGAAAACCAGCAGTGCACATTTTTTCATTTCTGAAATCTATTTGAAAGAACTATATGACTTGATACGCGAATATACTGAAAAAAAAGAGGATGACAACTGAAGCCATCCTCTTAAAGTCATTATTGACGGAAAAGCCTACTCGGCAGGAGCCTCGGGAACCTCAGGAGTCTGAGGTCCTTCTTCCTTACCCTTCTTGGCGAAGAATACAAGAGCGGCGACCGCGACGGCGAGCAGGATAATTCCAAGCACAGGCCTGTAATAGAGCCATGCGAGGGCGATCACTATCAGAGTGATAGCGAAAGCCACCACGCCGATAACGATGTTCATCGCCAGGTTGACAAGATTGGCGAGGAACGGGATGACCTTCAGGATAGTCACGAGAATCTCGAATATTCCCTTCAATCCACCCATGATAAGGAAGAATCCTACGAGACGGAGCAACCATTTCCACATGTTGTTGGAGGCGCGCTCGGAAGAGAACATCTCGTCCATAGCCTTCACACCCATGCTGAGGGTCTCAAGAGACTTGCCATTCTTGTCGGTGTGCTTGGTGAATGTGTCACCGGCAACTTTGGCGAGAATAGAGACCTGGCCAGGAAGCACCTTGGTGAAGGTGATCTTCACATCACCGATCTGGGGATTCATGGGGTCGGCGCCGATGTAGAGGACATTGTCACTGATATGGATGTACTTAAGGTCACCTGTGACAGCCTGGAGAATGGCTTTGCTGGTGTCTTTTTTCGCCGTGACGGCCGCCTGGTTCAATCTCTTGAGAATATCCTCAGACAGATTGAGTTCCACAGGCTTGTCCCCGTGGATCGAGCTGATCAACTCCTTGGGAAGACGATAGGCTCCGAAGGTCACGTTCTCGGCGGTCCAGTTCTCGCTCTCGGCGTTGCAAAGGACGAAATTCACTCCCCTGTAGGACGCGTCCTTGAAGTCGGATGAGTTGATGCGGGTCGAGCTCCAGCCCTCCTTGTAGTCATAAGTCGTCACGGTCTCCTGTCCTCCACCGATTTTGTCCTTGGTCGTGGAGGTTGAAGTCTCTTGAACCTGATAGTACTCGACTTTCCTGTCAAGCTTGACAGCGTTCTCTTTGATTCCGAAAAGATTGTCAATCAGGACATCGTTGGTGGCGGTCATGCCGGACGCATGGACAAGCTGGCCATCGAATTGAGGATCGACTGTCTTGATGTCAGGCATCTCAACGGCCACTTTCTCGGCCCTGTTGAGCATTTTCGCGGTCTTGACAGCGCGCCCCTCATTCCACCATAGAAGCACAATTCCAATAATAAGGAGAAGGAAACCGGAACCTATGCCCTTGAATGAGCTGCCGAGTCTTTGTCCGTAAGATGTTTTGGTTGTGACTTGAACTGCCATAATCTTGAATTTTTATTAAATGATTTGAATAGTTTTCTTACCGCGAATTTAAAAAAATATAGAATAATATAAGTATTTTCGCGATCGATTTGAATCGATTCAAGTATAAAATGATGGCGAAAATCACACGAATACCTTTGTTTCTGGCTATCTTGCTATTAGCCAACAGCTGCCTCGTAGGCAAGTACATGTGCAATTATTCCCTTCTTCCGGAAGAGCATGGAAACGACTTTGAAGGAGACAGGGCGAAGACCGAGTCACGCTATCCCGGAATCATCGCCTGGTATGACAATCTCCATGAGGCAGGAGTGTTCAGGGACACCTCCCTTATCGGTGAGAACGGCTACAAACTCCACGGCGAGTTCGTCCCCGCCTCCAACCCCTCTGACGCTCAAGGCACAGCGGTTGTCGTACACGGATATACCGACAACCACATCTGCTTCCTGAATCTGGTCAAGATGTACCGCGACGACCTCAACTACAACGTCATGGTTCCCGACCTCCACTACCACGGGCTTTCCGAGGGCAGGGCTGTCCAGATGGGTTGGTTCGACCGTCTGGATGTCAAGAGATTCGCGGAGATGGCCCACGACATCTGGGGAGACGATTTTATGGTGATCCACGGAGTCTCTATGGGAGGTGCCACGACTATGATGCTAAGCGGTGATGATGACCTTCCTGAATATATGAAGGCCTTTATCGACGACTGCGGTTATTCATCTGTGTGGGATCAGTTCGCCCACAACCTGAAAGATATGTTCCACCTTCCTCCCTTCCCTGTCCTGACTAGCGCCAACATCGTTTGCCGCAAACGTTACGGCTGGGACTTCAAGGAGGCCTCCTCTGTGAACCAACTCGCTAAAAGCGAAAGGCCGGTCCTGTTCATTCACGGTGACAAAGACGACTTTGTCCCGACCGATCACGTTTATAAGAACTACGAGGCGAAGACCAAGGGTTACAAGGAGATCTGGCTGGCTCCAGGTTCGGAACATGCTATGGCCTACAAGGATCATCCCCAGGAATACACCGACCATGTGCGCTCTTTTTTAGAGAAAGTCAAAACTCTGTAACAAAATTATTTACAAAATAAAAGGCCGACCCTAATAGGTCGGCCTTTTATCATATCCTTCGCTTAGCTCAGGATCAAAAGCGGTTTTATTCGGCCTTGCCGTCTGAACCGAGGACGTTGATGATCTTGTGCATGTAGAGCTTCTTCATCTCGTCGCGGGCAGGACCCAAGTACTTCCTGGGATCGAACTCGCCGGGCTTCTCATCGAAGACCTGACGGATAGCGGCGGTCATGGCGAGACGGCTGTCAGAGTCGATGTTGATCTTGCAGACAGCGCTCTTGGAGGCCTCGCGGAGCTGCTCCTCGGGGATACCGACAGCGTCGGGAAGCTTTCCACCATGGGCATTGATAATGTCAACATATTCCTGAGGTACGGAAGATGAACCGTGGAGAACTATCGGGAAGCCAGGAAGCTTCTTCTCAATCTCGTGGAGAACGTCGAAAGCAAGCGGCGGAGGAACAAGACGACCGGTCTCAGGATCCCTCTTGCACTGCTCGGGTTTGAACTTGTAAGCGCCATGAGAAGTTCCGATGGAGATAGCCAGAGAGTCGCAGCCGCTACGGGTGGCGAAGTCGATGACCTCCTCGGGACGGGTGTAGTGGGACTCCTCGGCGGAAACCTCATCCTCAACACCAGCGAGGACACCCAACTCAGCCTCAACAGTCACATCGTACTGGTGGGCATAATCAACAACCTTCTTGGTGAGGGCGATGTTCTCCTCGTAAGGAAGAGAAGAAGCGTCGATCATGACAGAAGAGAAGCCCATGTCTACGCAGCTCTTGCAGAGCTCGAAAGAGTTGCCATGGTCGAGGTGGAGGCAAATCTGAGGATGCTCCCAACCAAGCTCCTTAGCATACTCGACAGCACCTTCAGCCATGTAGCGGAGAAGGGTCTGGTTGGCGTATTTACGCGCACCGCTGGAAACCTGAAGGATGACCGGGGATTTGGTCTCAGCAGCGGCCTGAATGATGGCCTGGAGCTGCTCCATATTGTTGAAATTAAAAGCGGGAATAGCGTAACCGCCGGCAACAGCCTTAGCGAACATCTCTCTGGTGTTCACAAGGCCAAGATCTTTGTAAGAAACCATAATTTTGTATAAATAAAACTTAAGAATTTGTCAAATCCGTCTGCCTGGCTTCAAAAGCCGTGCAAATTTAATCTTTTTCACTCAAAAATAAAATATGTTCCGACAAGCTTATATAACGTCTTTTTATCACGCCCCTCTTGCCGACCTGGATGATGTACGGGAGACTAGAAAGATCAAAGAAATCGAGCATCTTTCTGGCAAGCTCGGGGGACTCTCTCTCCAAAGACTCCATCTCCACGGGAAGATAAGCCAAGTGGAGATAGTCGGCGGCTGCCTTCTCCGCGGCGCATACCGGGCAGCCTTGTGAACTGAATAAAAAGAAACCACCTTTACGTCTGAGTTTGTTCCAGCCCTTGATGGGTGTCTTCGGCACCTTGGCCCCGACAGGGGCCTTTGACAATAGACCGTCAAACATACTCGCCATCCCGACAACAGCCAGGGAATCGTCCGGAGTATTCCATATATCCGGCCTGGAGAGAATATAATCCTTTACAAACAAACGAGTTCCTTCCTTGAATCCCTCCCCTCTCTTGGTGGCCAGATAATACAGAAGGTCTCCCTCCATGTGTTTGAAACCCAATGTGTCTCCCTTGGCGAGAGTCCTGTCCGACAGTAGTGAGGCAACTTCCATCACATCGGAGGAATCAACTTTGGCGCCATAGACCGAAAAGACCTCATCAAGCAGGACGGATGATTCTTCTTTGCCATACTCGTAGATTCCGTCATCTAGATAGATGTCAAGAAGACTGGCCAAAGCCCCGGTGTCAAGTCCCCTACCCACAATAAACCCGTCAGGATCAACCAGGAACATTCTGGGAGTGACAGTCACTCCGTATTTCATCTGGTAGTCTGACTGGTCATCGGGGTCCCAAAGATGCTTGATCCGAGTATTACCTTGTTTCACGACAAAAGATGCTCCACGCCATTTCTTCCAACTATCCATGTCGCGCCCCACATAGACAGCGGCGACATCCACAGGATAATCTTTATCGTCAAGCATGTTGCGGAGCATAGCCGTCTCCAGTTTACATTTGGCGCAGTCAGTGTCGAAGAAATAGATGACCTGGAAGCGTCCTTCGACAGGCTCAGGGACCGAAACCTCTTCCCCGAAAGGATTATGGAGGGTCACCTTCGGAGCGGGCATGCCGATAAGCGATTGGCGGTTAAAATCAGCGAAGAGTTTCGCGTCAAGAAGGGCCTGATCGCTTCCCATAGCCACTTCTCCAGTAGAGAACCACTTGTCTGTCAAATGAATGGCCACTGCCTCATCTCCCATCAACTTGGAATTGAGATAGTGGTCATATATCTTTAACGCTATCCTCTGCCTCAATGAAGGATCGGTCGCGGCCTCAATCAATGCGTCACACTCAGTGATCTTCGTCCCGAAATCCTCCGCCTCAAGGAGTGAGAAATACCGCTCCAGTCGAGAATCGAGTTCAGCCAATTTGGTTGAATCCACTTGCGCCACCATACCGGGGACACAAAGGATCAAGGAAATGAATATGGCAGCCAGCCTTCTCATATTATCTCAGGAAGAACCACCCAATCGGGAATAAACCGGGATAGATCACCATGATGGCTTAGAAGGTCCCTCACGGCGGAAGATGAGATATGAGAATACTCCTGCGCGGTAGGAATGATTATCGTGTCGATATCCGGAGCCAGGTGACGGTTAGCGTCCGCAACGGCCTGCTCATTGTCGAAATCGGTCATATTCCTGACTCCACGCACGATATGCTTGATACCCAGTTCCTTACAAAGATCCACCGTGAGGCCGTCATAGCTGATGATCTTTACCCCTTTGAGATCCTTTGTGGCCTGCGCTATTATATCCTCACGCTGGCTCATGGTGTAAAAACCACGTTTGGCCTGGTTGATACCAACAGCGACGACTACCTCGTCAAAGATGGTCAAAGCTCTCGTCAGGATATTCAAATGACCTGAAGTGAATGGGTCAAACGACCCCGGGAATAATGCTACTTTGCTCATTATTTTAAAGTTGCCAATTAATCGGAGTTTTATTCTCTGAAACCAGTATCTCGTTTGTCCTTGAGAAATGACGGCATCCGAAAAAAGCGCCCCTCGCCAAAGGGGAAGGATGCGCCGCCTCAAGGACATAGTGCTTGGATGTGTCGATCAGTTCTTTCTTGCTTCTGGCGAAACTGCCCCACAATAGGAACACCACCCCGTCTAGGTTATCGGAAATATAACGGATGACAGCATCGGTGAATCTCTGCCAACCGATCCCGCTATGGGAAGCGGCCTCCCCGGAACGGACTGTGAGAATGGCGTTTAGAAGCAGCACTCCCTGCCTCGCCCAATTCTCCAGGTTCGGCCTGCCACTCATCCTGACCCCGAGATCATCCTCTATCTCCTTGAATATGTTCTTTAGGGATGGAGGGGCGGGCATATTGTCAGGCACGGAGAAGCAAAGTCCCATCGCCTGGCCGTAACCATGATAGGGATCCTGACCGAGGATCACAACCTTCACCTGGTCAACCGGAGTCAGCTCAAAAGCCTTGAATATCTGCGGCCCGGGAGGGAAAATGACTCTCCCCTCAGCCTTCTCCTGATGGAGTTGCCGGGCAAGAGCGGCGAAATACGGCTGCTCAAACTCCCCTGCCAGGGCTTCCTTCCAACTCTTCTCTATCTTGACATCCATATTAATGAAACTATCAGAAAATCTCAGCTATGACATCATCAATGGTCTTGACATAATGGAACGTCAGGCCATCGACGTATATCGGTTTGATGTCCTCGACATCCTTCCGGTTGTCTTCAGAGATTATTATTTCTTTGACTCCGGCCCGTTTGGCGGCAAGGATCTTCTCCTTTATGCCACCTACGGGGAGAACCCTGCCTCTCAAAGTCATCTCTCCAGTCATAGCCACACCGGACTTGACCTTCTCACCTCTTAATGCGGAAACCATTGAGCTGACCATAGTTATACCTGCTGAAGGGCCATCCTTCGGCACGGCTCCTTCGGGGACATGGACATGGATATCCTTGGCCGAGAACTGCTCAGATGTCATCCCGGCAAGTTCCGGATGAGCCTTGATATATTGGTAAGCTATTGTCGCGGACTCTTTCATGACATCACCGAGATTGCCAGTCATGGTCATATTCCCTTTTCCTCCACTCACGGAACTCTCGACAAAGAGAATCTCTCCTCCCATCTGCGTCCAAGCGAGGCCTGTGACAACTCCCGGCGCCTCATTACCTTTCTGAAGGTCATGCATATTGGTGGGCAGGCCGAGATATTCCTTAAGATGTTCTTTCTTGATAACTGAGGGCCACTCCTGCTCGAGGGCGATTTTCTTGGCGGTGACTCTGGCTATTTTGGCTATCTGTTTCTCAAGCCCGCGGACTCCCGACTCATGGGTGTACTCGTCAATTATGGTTGCCATAGCCGCCTTGTCAATCCTGAGGGACTTTTTGGCTATTCCATGCTCCTGAAGTTGCTTTGGCACGAGGTATTTCTTGGCAATCTCCATCTTCTCCTCAGCCAAGTAACCGGTCACATTGATCAGTTCCATCCTGTCCAAAAGGGCGGATTGAACCGTGGAGACTGTATTGGCGGTAGTGATAAACAGGACATTGGAAAGGTCGTAATCTATGTCCAGATAGTTGTCGTGGAAAGCGACATTCTGTTCAGGATCAAGAACTTCCAGAAGGGCGGAAGAAGGGTCTCCCTTATAGTCTGCCCCCACTTTGTCAATCTCGTCCAGAACGATGACAGGGTTCGAAGTCCCGGCTTTCTGGATACCACTGAGGATACGGCCCGGAAGAGCTCCGATATAGGTCTTGCGATGGCCTCGCAATTCAGCCTCATCATGCATTCCGCCAAGAGCTATCCTGACATATTTCCTGCCCAACGCCCTTGCCACAGACTTGCCCAGGCTTGTCTTTCCAACACCAGGAGGACCATAGAGGCAAAGAATAGGAGACTTCATATTCCCCTTAAGTTTCAATACGGCAAGATACTCTATGATCCTGTCCTTGACAGTCTCAAGGCCGAAATGGTCATTGTCCAAGACCTTCTGGGCGTGGGCGAGGTCAAGGTTATCCTTGGACATCTCCCCCCAGGGAAGGTCAAGCATAAACTCTATGTAATTATACTGGATGCTGTAGTCAGGAGAAGAAGGGTTATACTTCTCCAATTTCGCCAATTCTTTCTCGAACTGGGCGGCAACAGCCTCCGGCCACTTCTTTTCCTTGGCCCTGGCGCGGAACTTCTCGAACTCTTCCTCCTCATCCATTCCAAGCTCCTCCTGGATTGTACGGAGCTGGTTGTTGAGATAATACTCACGCTGCTGCTGGTCAATATCACTCTTTACCTTCTGGTTGATTTCCTGCTTGATTTTGAGGAGCTGGGTCTGAGTCTCAAGGGCAGCCAAAAGCTTCATCGCCCTGACCTTGACGTCGTCATATCTCAAAAGCTCCACCTTTTCCGAGAAGTTCTCAACCTCAACCGTGGTGGCTATGAAATTGACCAGAAACTGAAAGTTATCGATAGACTTCATCGCCCCTACAGCCTCGCGGGGAGCGAAAGACGAGGATTTTATGATAGCCGCCGCCTTTTCCTTCAGCGATTCGGCGATCATCCTGATGCTGTTGTCATTCTCCGGGACGATATCTGTCACGTAACTGACATTGGCGGTGATATAAGGCTCATATGCCAGGATACGTCCCTTGCGGATCCTCTTGATTCCATGGAGGATAGCTGTGACAGTGCCGTCTGGCATCTCCAAGACCTTCATTATCTTGGCAGCGGTGCCATATTCAAACAAATCCTTGTCTCGAGGATCCTCGACAGAGATGTCATTCTGAGGGATAGCCCCGATGAACGAGTCTCCTTTCTCGGCATCTTTGACCAGAGCTATGGACTTGTCACGTCCGATTGTCACTGGATATACCATCCCCGGGAAAAGCACAGCGTTCCTCAAAGCCAGAATGGGAAGTGACTCGGGAAGGCTGGACTCATCCACCTTTATTTGTTCTTCTCCCTGCATCACAGGGATAATGTTGACCTCCGCACCGGAAGGGAACATCATATCTTTGCCTAAATCTATACTCATCTTCTTCAAATACTACCGGACACGACTATCCCTGCCAATCTGTCAGACGGGATACCAATCCGGGCGCGGCAATTAATATGGTCAATAATCTTGCCAAAAAAATATTCTCCCATTATTTTGATTATTAAAAAAATAAGCCTATTTTTGCATCCCCCGAAAGTGTTGGGGAAATAGTGATTATCCTAATAAACACATTTTTATTATGACAAAAGCAGAAATCGTTAATGAGGTTGCGAAGTCAACCGGCATTGAGAAGATCGCGGTTCAGTCCGTCGTTGAGGCATTCATGGAGTCGGTCAAGGGTTCAATCGTCAGGAAAGAGCCAGTTTACCTTCGTGGATTTGGTAGTTTCATCGTGAAGCACAGGGCTCAGAAGGCTGCCCGCAACATCACCAAGAAGACCACCATGACTATTCCTGCGCACGACATCCCCGCTTTCAAGCCGGCCAAGGTCTTCATCAACGCCGTTAAGGAGAAATAATCTTAACAACCTTATTTATTATGCCAAGCGGTAAAAAGAGAAAAAGACATAAGATGTCGACGCACAAGCGTAAAAAGCGCTTGCGCAAGAACAGACACAAGAAGAAGTAAGTCCTCTGTGTCTGCCATTTTAGCAGAACGCTAGAAGAAAGGGGCTGAACGGGAGATCCGGACAGCCTCTTTTCTTGAAAGAAACACCACTGTTATTTCCATGGAGTCTGAAGGATCAAAAGATTTGATCGTCGATGTCACATCGACTGACGTTCACATCGCGCTGATGGAAGATCATCGGCTGATTGAACTCAACAAGGAGTCCAGCAAAGGGCACGGGTTTTCCGTCGGAGACGTTTATCTCGGGAAAGTCAAGAAGATTCTCCCCGCGCTCAATGCCGCCTTTGTAGACATCGGAGACAAGAAGGAAGCATTCATCCATTATCTGGACTTGGGTCTTTACTTCACCTCGTTCGACGAGTTCGTGAAGAAGAGCAACCCTAACACGGATCTCGGGCAACTGTTCTCCAATATTAAAGTCGGGCCTATCCTCGAGAAGGAAGGGCGAATCGAGAACGTGCTCAAGCCTGGCCAGATAGTCGTGGTGCAGATCGTCAAGGAACCGATCTCAACCAAAGGGTCACGACTGACCGCGGAAATTTCATTGGCAGGACGAAACATCGTACTGATGCCCTTCGCTGAGAAGGTCAACGTTTCCCAGAAAATCTCTTCAAAAGAGGAGAAAAGAAGGCTCGAGACACTCGTCAGGAGCATTCTTCCCAAAAACTACGGGGCTATTATCCGCACGGCGGCCGAAGGAAAGAACGCGGCTGTCCTGGTGGCGGAGCTGAAATCCCTTATCCAGAAATGGGAGGCATCCTGGCAAAAGATCGCGAAAAACAAAAGCATCCAGCTGCTGTTCACCGAGTACAGCAAGACCACCACAATCCTCAGGGATCTCCTGAACGACTCGTTCACAAACATTTATGTCAACGACGAGAACGTCTATGAGGAGACGAAGAAGTATATTTCCCTGATCTCTCCAGATCAGGAGAAAATCGTAAAGCTGTACGACGGAAAAGAGAAAATCTTCGACCATTTCGAGGTCACATGCTTCGAAATCGATGCAGCACCGCGTGATGGAAAACCCCAAAATCGAGATACTGTGGAACCACGTCCCTGCCGAGGTTTTGGGCAACGACATGGACGGCGTAACAGGCGTTAGAGTGAAAAACGTGAAAACCGAAGAGACGAAAGACATCGAAATAGCGGGCTTTTTCGTCGCCATAGGCCACAAACCGAACACCGAACTCTTTGCCGGCCAGATAGATATGGACGAA
>JAILLE010000022.1 GCA_024693285.1 Bacteroidales bacterium | reverse complement strand
AAAGCCGTGTTCGTCAACAGCGAGGAGATAACTGAAGACAATGTCGCCGATAAACTCGCCGGCCTAGATGGCATCGTCATCTGCCCAGGATTCGGCCAAAGGGGTATCGAGGGCAAAATCATCGCCGCCTGTCATGCCAGGACTCACAACCTGCCCGCATTCGGGATATGCCTCGGCATGCAGATGATGGTAATAGAATACTCGAGGAACGTCTTGGGACTCAAGGATGCAGACAGCATGGAAATGAACCCTAATACCTCACACAATGTCATAGACATGATGGAGGATCAAAAAAGCATCACTAACCTAGGAGGCACGATGAGACTTGGTGCTTACAATTGCCGCCTGACAGAGGGCAGCAAAGCAAAAGCGGCATATGGAGGAATTGATGTTGTCAGCGAAAGACATCGTCACCGCTACGAGGTCAACAATGGTTTCAAGGAGGCACTTGAGGCGTACGGGATGAAGTGTGTAGGGGTTAATCCCGACAACGATCTCGTTGAGATAGTGGAGGTTCCGACTCACAAATGGTACATCGGAACTCAGTTCCATCCGGAGTATTCATCCACGGTACTAAGCCCACACCCCCTATTCATGGATTTCATAAAAGCTTGCTCGCTAAATGACTGATCAACTTAAACACGAATGCGGTGTGGCGATGGTCCGCCTTCTTAAGCCGCTGGATTATTACAAGAATAAATACGGTACGGGCAAATATGGCATCGACAAACTCTATCTGATGATGGAGAAGCAACACAACCGAGGCCAGGAAGGTGCCGGTATTGCCTGCGTCAATCTTTCCAACCCGCCTGGAGAGGAATATATGTTCAGGGAGAGAGCTGAAGGTAAAGATGCCATTACCGAGATATTCAGTCGGCTTGACGATTCTTTTCAAGGTGAGATTCTCATGGGACACCTGCGATATTCAACCACCGGGAAATCCGGATTGTCGTTTGTCCACCCATTCCTTCGGAGGAACAACTGGAGAGCCAGGAACCTCTGTCTATGCGGCAACTTCAACATGACCAACATCGACGAGATTTTCCAGGATATGGTTAGCCAGGGGCAATCCCCTCGCATATACAGCGACACTTACATCACTCTGGAGCTGATGGGGCACCGCCTCGACCGGGAGGTTGAGCGGAATTACCAGATGGCCAAGGAGTCCGGGAAAACCGGCCTGGATATCACAAAATTTATTGACGACAATGTCAAGATGGAGAATGTCCTACGCTCAACGCTAGACAAATTCGACGGAGGCTATGTGATGTGCGGTCTGACAGGAAGCGGAGAGATGTTCACGGTCAGGGATCCCTGGGGAATACGTCCCGCCTTCTTTTATAGGGATGAAGAGGTTGTCGCCCTAGCGAGCGAGCGGCCTGTCCTGCAGACGGTCTTCAATGTTGACTGTGGTCAAGTCAACGAGTTGCCCGCAGGGAAAGCGCTGATAGTCAGAAAGAATGGAGAGATCTCTATAGAGGAGATATTTCCCCAAAAAGGAGACTTTAAATGCTCATTCGAAAGGATATACTTCAGCAGGGGATCTGACCGGGACATTTACCGCGAGCGTAAAAAGCTTGGAGAACAGCTGGTCCAAAACGTCTTGAAAGCGATTGACCAGGATGTGGACAATACAGTTTTCTCTTTCATCCCCAACACTGCCGAAGTAGCGTTTTACGGGATGGTGGAGGGTTTCAGAAAGTTGGGGATGGACGTCAGGACTGAGAAGGTTGCTTGGAAAGACATCAAACTGAGAACCTTCATAACCGAAGCCGGCTCAAGGGATGACCTTGCCTCCCATGTCTATGACATCACCTATGGCAGTCTGCGGCCAAAGCAGGACAACCTAGTCATTATCGATGACAGCATAGTCCGCGGCACCACGCTCAAAGACAGCATATTCAAAATCCTGGACCGCCTCCACCCCAAAAAGATTGTGATGGTGAGTTCAGCTCCACAGATCAGATATCCAGACTACTACGGCATCGATATGCCGCACCTTGAGGAGCTATGCGCTTTTAGGGCGGCTATGGAGCTATGGCGGAAAAGCGGGCGCGAAGGTGAGTTGCGAAACTTGCACACAGCCTGTTCCAAGGAACTCTTGAAACCAAAGGAGGATATGGAGAATATGATCAGGGATATATACAAACCCTTCTCAGTCGACATGATTAACGAGCAAATGGCTCGGATGTTGCGGCCGGAAGGAATGAGCACTCCGGTTGAACTCGTGTTCCAATCGCTGGAAGGACTGCGTGAAGCCTGCCCCGAACATCACGGTGACTGGTATTTCTCGGGAATATACCCAACTCCGGGAGGAGTGAAACGGGTGACCGAAGCGCTTGTTAACTATCTATCAAGCAGTAAGTTATAGCTTATGATAAAGATTTTGTACATATGTCATGGAAATATCTGCCGGTCAGCGATGGCGGAATTCATAATGAAGGCCTTGATTAAGTCCAGAGGCCTTGAGAATGAATACTTTATCGAGTCAGCCGCAGTTTCGGACGAGGAGACCGGCAACCCGATTTACCCACCTGCAAGACGATGCCTCACCCAGCACGGAGTCCCTTTCGACAACTCCAAAAGGGCGAGGAAGATCACATATTCCGACTACGCCAGATTCGACCGTATCATTTGCATGGACGCATCTAACCTTCGGCTGATCAGACACATAATTCCCACCGACCCGGAAGGCAAGATCCACCTCATGATGTCCTACACCGGTAGAAGCCGGGATGTCGCCGATCCTTGGTACACCGGAGACTTCGAGACCACCTTCCAGGATATTCTCGAAGGTTGCGAGGCGATGCTTGTGGCACGTCTATAATAGCCAACAGAATCAGAAATTCACACCAAGTCCGAGGACCGGGCTGGTGGTTGAAAAGGAGATTGAGGAGGCGCCGGCCTGGATGGAGAACGGGCCAATGGAATATATGAGACCAAGTTCCACAAGTGCCCCTCTATGGGATAGGTCTTCTATTCTCGCCCACTGGCCGGAAGTATCCTCCCAAAGACAGTCTATTTTACCGTAACCTGCTCCCGCATAAATTATTAGCTTTTCCCCGAATCCGATAAGTACACCACCGGAAACACTGTATCTGGAAGAACCGGTCTTCCCGGAGGCCCATAAGAAACCGTAATCAGTCCTTCCGTCGCTGGAAGCGGAATAATCATGTCTCGACGTGCCAAATCCTCTCCTGGCGGACAGGTAGCCCCCCAAGGCATTCCGCTTTACCCCTATATACAAACCTGCCTCCACTGAAGGCAAAGCGCCCGCCTGGAGCATCAGCAGATAAGTCGTGGCTTGCTTAACCAAAGGTTCCCCCGACGCCGCCATAGAGGCGGAAACAGTTGATAATCTGCCAATTTCGTAAAGTCCTCTAAAATCAGCTCCTTTGAAAAGCAGCCCCCTGTCAATCACTGGAAGAGCAGCCAGATTTGGCCTGGCGACTGGCTCCGGATCCGCTGAAAGATTGCTATTGACAGACGTGACTGGCCTGCTTACAGCCTCCTTCCTGACTATAGAAGCCTTTTTGCCGAGAGCCGAGCGGATGGACTCAACCTCCCGTCCGACATAAGACAATCCGGGGACTTCCGCTTTGGGTTCTATTGCTGATGATCCTGCCATAATCTCAAGCTCCGCCTTCAGATCCGGATTTCCGGGAAGTACATCCAAGAGCGCCAGAGCCCATACCGAGCAAGCGGCAGCCTCCCCTTCCCTGCCCCCGGACAAAGCTTTGGCACCTCTGGAGTGAAGCTCGGAGACAAGTCCCCTCCTCCTGGCGAAGATCCTATCAACATTTTTCCAAGGGATGTATCTCAAAGCCGTACCTGACTCCATGACCACTTCGGAGACGGATAAAACATCCCCCCTGTAAGTCTTCCACACGGCCAATTTCGAACGCTCAGGCACATCGAGAAGATCCGTCGAGGCAAGCTTGGCCACAAGTGCGTCCAATGCTGCACTTTGTGTTGATTCATAATCATTTCCACGTCCCTCTCCCCAAATGAAAGAAGGATCTTCCTTTATCTTCCTCACGCTTTGTGCCGAAAGAGTGGAAGACAAAGCCAGGAGCGCGAATATGAACCACATTCTTCTCATCTGCCGCCCTGGTTTTCAAACCTCCCGAGAATAATCTCTAGCCTAGATGCCTGCACATTGGTCATATTCCCGGACACACCAGCCAGGCTCGCTTTGAGAGAGTCAAACCTCTGTGATAAGCCCCCCGCATCCTCACCGGACAGACAAGCGGAGCAAAGGGAATCCGCCTTATCCAAGACCTCGTCCCAATGTCTCATGTCCTCGAAAAGCATACGCTCGTAACGTTCCTGAAAAGATGCGGCAAGCTCCTCCCTATCAGCACCTTCCGCGAATATCCTCCCCTCACCGGAGCAAAGATATGAAAGGCCATTCCTCCTTAGCTCCGCGACCTTAGGAGACAGAAACTCTATCCTTTCCCAGACAGGCTCAACGATGAGTCTTCCAGCCGAGTCCATGATTCCTTCGCGTCCGTCATCAGCAGTCACCACGAACCTTCCGTTAAGGCAATCCAGCGTGTCGACAAAAGTATAACTGGAAGAATCAGTCTCAAGCGAATCCTCCTCAAATCCACGCAAAAGCGCCGCGGCTTCTTCGAACATCTCTCTTCCCTTCTCTTTCGCCCTATACTCTTTCAATCTGGGAATCATAAACGTCACCCCCACGAGAATAGCGGCCAAAGCCATAATCACAGGAATCCACCACTTTCGAGAGCGTCCGGACAGTATGGCAGCCCTCACTTCCTCCACAGATGCGAAACGTTCTGATGGATTCCCCTTAAGGCACCGACCGTAAACATCCGTCCTCGATGGAAGCAGGATCGAAAGAATCTTCCCAAGAGAGAATATGTCGGAAGAGACGCTCGCATCCCCGCCTGAGACAACCTCCGGAGCGGCATAACCCTCTGTTCCCGCGGGAACATGTCCCCTGACCATGGAAGGAGAGTCAGCCAGGCTGAAATCGATCAGTTTCACCACTCCACCACCCTTGGTCACCATGATGTTATCAGGCTTCAAGTCATTGTGCAGCACCTGTTTACGATGAACGTACGAAACAGCGTCACAAATTTGAAGAGCAATACTCTCTCTGGAGACATCATCTAGGGAATCACACCTGAGGATATTCGAGAGAGTCTCCCCGTCGACCCATTCCATGACAATGGCGTTGCCTAAGTCACCGTGCCTGACCCAGGAGAGATAATCGCAAACACCGGGATGCTTCAAGGGATGGGCTATCTCGAACTCATGACGCAACATCGATTCATAAACTTCATCGCCACTACAGATCTCATTCAGGCACTTGAATACCACAATCCGCTCACCGAGGAAGCCTTTATATAGAACATAAGGTCCTGAGGGAGAGGTGTAGATCAGGTCCAGAGACGACTTGTCCGGAACCTTTGTGAAAGCGTCACCAATGTCCTTGAAATATCCCGAAGACCTGCCCATCCGCTACTTTGACTCCATGTTGATGAAAGCGATGCCTCCGTCCAGACCGGCCACATAGGGATCGGTCTTCAAACCGTTCCTGAATATTCCCGAAAGGGCAAGAGGATAACCCTTCATAATAGTGGAAGCCTCAAAGCGATCCTCTTTCCGAAGCGAGGAATTCACGCTCTCCACGACCCTGAACATGGAGTTACCCTCATAAGCGAGGACAACCTTGCGGTCAGGACGCCAGCCGATGATCACCCGGTCATCCCGGGAAAGGGTGGCAGCCTCGACATGGTCAGCCTGGAAATAGGTGGAAGACAGTCTTCCGGAAGCTGCCAGATGATCCCGGAAAGCCTTGAAATTCAAGAATCCGGCATAGCGGGAAAGAGAGTCGAGCGTGGAAACCCGGGGATCCGGGTTGTCGCCCACATATCCCCAGAAACGCTTAAGGGTTGAGGGTGAGACGCTCTCGTCCATCGACTCGGAGAGAGCGGTGAAATCAGCCGAAGTGGACAGCCTCCGGCCCCACTTGCGCTCGACCTCGTGCCTCAGGAATGAATATTCAGGATTATCTTGTTTCATTGTATTCTTATCTAACTATTTATAAATGATTTGGGTATGACTTTCTACAGAAAGAACCTCAGGCTCCGCTTCCTTGTGGAGGATAACCTTCTCAAGAAGAGGATTATCCTCAGAAGAGAGCTGCTGGATTCGTCTGCAATTCGAGAGGTCAAGCTCTTTTACCTTCGATCCGGTCAGACGAAAAACCTCCAGCTTCCGGTTCTTGATCAGGTCTATGCTCTCAAGAGCTTGGTTATTATATAGTTCCATCATCGTGATTTCGGGACATCTAGAGAAATCCAAGGCCTTCAGAACCTTGCACTCAATCAGATAGAGTTGCCCGAGTTTCGGATTGTCAAGATAGAATTCCTTGAGCAGGACTTCCCTCCCCGCAAACAGCAACTCAAGGTTCTTATTGGCGGAGAGGTCGATCCGCTTCAGATAATGACCTCCCATCCCGAGAGTCCGGAGGTTCACGAGAGCCTCAAGCCCGGCGAGGGAATCCACCGGCAAATCGGATATTTGAAGTTCTTGTATTTCAAGCAGTTCCTCTGCGCTCATGACGCCATCCGCATCCGTGTCAAAGTTTCTCGTGATATACTCCCACAGGGTTGGATCGGGATCGACGTCGGGAACATCATCGGGGCCAGGAACAGGATCATCGGGGCCAGGCACGGGTTCCGGTTCCGGTTCAGGCTCGGGTTCAGGTTTTGGCTCTGGCTCCGGGAGTGTCTTGAAACTCATCCTAGGAGACTCGAACGTATCCTTTCCATTGGAGATGTACACTGTCCAGTAGTACTCCGTATCAGGTTCCAAGTCAGCGAGTTCAGCAGAGAGTTCGAGCGTCGGGGAAGCTACGATCCTACCGGCTTCTACTCCTTGAGCATTCCATAGGAGAAACCCGCAAGTGGAATAATTATCCTCCCTGTCCAGAACCGCCTTGAGGGAGACCATCCTTATTCCCGGCTCAGCCTCAGCGGAAAGCACCTCCGGACGCTCCAGCCCACGAGGGATATCCCCTTCACAGGAGGACAGGAAGAAGAGGACAGCGGCAAGGCCTGAAACAAGATGATAAAGATGGTACATGTATTTCGGTGCTATATCCGGAAATATCTGTTTCTCAACCAGTAAGCGAATATAGGATCCTGAAAGGAGACCTCCCCGGACCGGTTGTCGAGAATGTCTCTCTTTATTAAGGTCTTCAGAGAACGGGACGCCGCCGTAGCCGAACTAATGTGGTACTTATACATGATTTCCGCACTAGTGATTGAACTCTCGTTGGCGACCAAGGCTTTGAGATAGCAAACCTGCTGGAATGTCAAGGTCTCCATCAGGTTGGCGAAGAGGAGGCTCAGTTGCTCGACAAGAGACTCGTGAGCTTGGGAAACTTCTTTCACAGAGCAACTTGTTGTCGTCCTCAACCAAGAGAGTTGGGCAAGCTGCTGGGTGTAAAAGGGATGATTGTCAGTCAAGGAGACAATCAAGGAACAAGCCTCATCAGAGATGGTTTTCCCAGTAGCGGAGAAACGATCCCGGATGAAGCTGGACAGATGAGGCAAGTCTATCTTTTCCAGGAAGAACAAATCACCGAACTTGTAGAACGGCATTGAACTGTCTGCGAAAACTTCCATCATCATATGCCTTTTGCTGCCGTACAGGCAATACCCCGCATTCTGATGTTTTTGCCAATGAGACCTCAACCTTCTCTGGAAATAGAGAGGGTCGTCGAATTCGGCGATATTCTGGAACTCATCGATGCAGGTCATAATCCTTATCCCTTTCTCCTTGGCTATCCTCTCAGGCAAGTCCAGGATTTCGTCCGGATCTTTCCGTATATCTTCCCAGTCAAAATCGATGTTGACCGTATTGGCCGGATCTGACCCTATGGAGATCCTCGGGACAAGCCTTGAGAAGAACTTCCGGGCATTCTCCACGGCCTCTTCCCATCGGCTTGAGGTACCCTGGATTATGCTGCGGACGAACTGGGTATAGAACTGTTCCTCAGTTTTCACATTGAACAGGTCGATCATGCAGACCCTCAGGCTCTTGTCCTTCTCTTGGGCGATGGATGCCGCCCTGTGAACAAGGGAACTCTTCCCCCAACGGCGTGGTGATATGATTATGGTGTTTATCAATGACTCAAAGTTGCCTACAAGGCGCTCGGTCTCCTGCTCCCTGTCTGTGAAATTCTCGTCAGTGGCTATCTTGCCGAAAACAAATGGAGTTTCCATATGATGATGTCATTTATCTTTGGCAAAGATATTGAACAAAATCCGTAATTACAAAAAATGTAAACACAATTTATGTTATCCTGCCTCGTCCATGAAAGACTATCCGAATAGGTGAAAATATCACTGCCTTAAAGCCAGAAATAGCATTATCTCGAATGCAATTAAAGTAGTAGCCATGAAACAGGCAAAAAACCTGTTGAACGTGTATTTCCATTGTTCTTCAAACACGGAGACATCACTGTTCCTGTACAGGAAACGCCTTGAGACAACATCATCAAAGTTCCGATTGGCATAGATGGCTCCCGCCAGTCCGAAAGCGAAAGAAAAAATGGCGGCCCATATCAGCCACGACCAGCTTACTCTTTCCAGCATCTCATCAAGCATTGCCATAGTAGAATCCGTTTCTTGGGAAGGAGTGGCAGTGTTTCTTTCACTTGTCGATTCCTGAACCTCAGCAGACTCCGAAGATGGCTCCAAGAAAAAAGAAACCACTAATGGAGAACATATTAGCAGCAACCCAAAGAGCCCTCCAATACCAGTTTTAATCAGAGATACGATCAAAATGCTGAAAATAACGGTGGGAATCGTTATATAGAATGCCATAATGATGAAAACATCATCTCCGGTGGCACTGTAACGGCTCCATGAGTATAATCCTACCCCTGTTAAGAAAAGGACTGTGAAAATGATCAAGACAATCTCAACATTGGCAACAAGCCAAGATTTAAACACACCCATATTAAGTTTTAATCACTATTATCAGACAATCGGTCTATTGGTGGACAGGAATCGCGCGATACTCTCGGATATTTTCATTCCGGTCTGGAGCTCGACCCATAGCCACTGACCATTGGGGTTACACTCCAGAAAAACATATTCACCATCAGGTCGTACTATCAAGTCTATGCAACCGAAATTCAATCCAAGGGCATGTACAAGAGCCAAACATTTATCTTTAATAGTTTCTGGTAATATGAATTCCGAGAGGCGTAACCCGGAATCATAGCCCTGCCTCCAATCAATCTTACCTTTGTCCTCGTCAAGATCCTGAGTATCTATCCGGGCCGCGAATACATCCTCGCCCACCACTGTAACCCTCAACTCAAAAGCTTTGGGAACATATTCTTGGAGAAAAGACACGGTCTGGGTGAAAGCTTCCTCAGGAATAGCGGCCATTTCTCCAGAATCTATTTTCGAAGAATAAAACACGTAATCAGCCATATTCCCGGCATCCCAAACACCATGCCCCCCTATCCCTTTAACGCACAAGTCCTGGTATAATCCTCCTAACAACTCAAACGCGTTTTTTCTATTGGAGAATACAGTGGCTGGAATGCTGAGGCCACAATCCAGAGCCACTTTATATTGGAGCATCTTTGAAGATGCGACCCTATCATAAACGATGCTGCCTATCGACGGAATATTATCCAAATAGTATCGTAAATACCTAAGGAATTCCAAGGCCTCTTCACGGATATGATTATTAATGATTTCCGTGTTTATGATTGGAAGGCTTAAGGGAGGCTCCGGGCGCCTGTCCCATAGTGAAGTGATCTCAGAACCCTTGATCATAGAGCCATTTTCACGGTTTATGATCTCAAAATCACAGCCGTTGTAATCCGCTGACCAGCAAAATGAGTATTCAGCCAGAAGCTCTTCTGTATTAAGCCTAAAGAAAGGCACACCCCATTCATATAGATAATCTATCACCAAATTAGGGTGTGCATCTTCCTTATTGGTAAAAATCAAGACCATCAAACGTATTTTGTATCGTCTATCTCATTCTTCTTGTCAGTTTTAAGATTTGTTCCACGGCCAGTTTCCGTGTGAGAGGTTTTCAGGCACTTCGTTCCAACTGAACGAAGATCCATAACTACCTTCTGTGTTTTCGGATCATAAATGATGTTGTGATCCACCTCCTCATATTCAATAGGGACAGGTTTAGTGCATCCCATCAGCAAAGGCATCACTTGCCCCGCATCTGTTCTTGTGTTGTTGTAAATCATAGCACTTTTATTTAATAACGTTGTGAGATACTTTAAGTTATACTTTGAACAATTTCTTCCAGAATGGTTTTCTTTCGACTTTACTCACGGGAGAATCTGTGCTGGTCTGGAGTTTGACCAGTTTTGGACAGAATTGGAAAACGACCAACAGATGTTCATCATCGAATTTGAAAACCCGAATTATCGCGGACGGTTTTCCAGACGCTTCAGAATCAAGGAAATATGAGATTCTCACTGTCGGAAACACCAGATGGAGTTCCTTCCTTAATACCTCTCTTAACGATTCGTTCCCATCAGATTCTTTTTCAAGCCATAAGTTAAAAATCCTGCTGGTCTCATAATACCCATCCCTTGCCCCCGCTTCCTTGGACTCGGCTATTATATTATCCTTTTCGTTCACCAGCAGGTCACCCGACAAATTACTGTTAAAAGATATTGAGCCCTGACTGTTCACGTACAAGAACGCATCTTCAATACGGAAGCGTTCATCACGGGATAAATCCGGCACATCGTCAAGAGCAATATCGTAGCTTAACTGCGAGCAAGGACTATTCATCCATGGGTCCCAACTGACAATATCAATATTCCGCGGCAGTTTTCCCGGAACTCCATCCGCATAAAAAGGCAAGGCGGTCATCTGCTCAACGCTCATTTCTTCTTTTGGGAAAAAACGGGCATAAAAAGAGAATATTGAATTACCACGGTCGTTTTTCCAACTTTTCGCTTCTTCTGGCAACCTCCTTAGAGACTCCGCCACATATGCGTTCAATGCTGTGAGTTTGTCTCGGTAAAGATTCGCTTTTGAAGCTACCCCAACCAGCAGTTGTCTTGGATCAATGCCATCAAATTGTCCTTCGACTATAAAAGAAGGACCTTGCTCAAAGCCGGGTCCAACAAAAAAGAGACTGTCAACAATCACCTCCTCAGAAGAGGATGAGAGACAACCTATTATTTCTTTGAAGTCTGGTATCCTGAAAAAAGTCATTCTGTACAAGTATTTCAATATAAATGTTCAGGGCTATAACTCCAGCCCGTCGAGGCCAGCGTCAAGGATCATCCGGGCGAACTGGGGACCGTCTATCAGACGGACTCCGTTCTCCTGAGCAAGCCTACAAGCCTCCTCTGAGAACCCGTCCCCGCTGGAAATGACCCACAGGGCTGTCGCATATTCTCCGAAATTATGGTTTGTAGAGTAAGCCTTTATCTGGGTCACCGCCCAATCATCCGTGATGCCCGAATGCTTCTTTATCTGGATCATGATAGCGAAGCCCAGCTTGTCAAAATAAGCCACTCTGTCAGCATCCCCTGCTTCCGTAGGGGATTCGCCACGCCAAGGAGTATTGATATCCGCTCCAAGGGATCTCATGTACCACTCGACAAGATCCTCGAACTTCCTGTCATTCTGGATTTTGCGGATTTTGTCCAAAACAACTTGAGCTGCCGATTCCATCACGGACTCACGAAGATTGACCGGCTTGCCCTTCCTGAATGCCTCAACGGCATTACAGATTGATTCTGCCAGATCATCGATATTCGCATTTGTCTGGCGGATCTTCATTCGTGAATAAAAGGCCTGGTCCGCATAGCCATCCCTGGGAATGTCTTTCTCCAATATCTCCACCTTGCGATAAAAACCCAAGTCAACATAATTCCCGGCAGAGTCATAAAGATAGCCATCTTCCCGCAGGGTCACTTTGTTCCCGTCACAATCGACAAGCAGATCAGGGCTGATTGACTCATTGGTCAGAACTTCGTTGTCTGCTATCCTGCATATAGAGAATGAATAAGGGAAAGGGACAACCACAAGATCCCCTTCTTCCATCTCATTGACAAAGCGCCACAGGTTCCATCTGTTTCTCGGGCGTCCGTATCCCTGTTCATCCATCATCTTGTCAAATCCGTCCACTCCTGAACGAATCATCGCGAGATAGTCTTCAGTGGAGAAGTCTATCCAGCCAATAGAGATATAACCTTTCTTGAATAATTCCACGGAAAGAGGCCAGGCATTGTCCCCACCTGTGATACGATGCAACCAGAAATTCATGCTATTAAAACTTTACTTTTACAAATAAAACCATTTCGGGTTTCAGAATAAGGTCCAAATAAGGTCCATTTGAAATCCGCCGGTTTAAGACACTATCCCATAGCGGCTATTTGGCGGAAATGCCTATATTTGTGAATATGTTCAAAGTAAGCGAGATAATAACCACTCCGCCGGAGGAGTTCTCATCGGAACTGCAGCGCAAGGTCTACGAGTCTTTCGAAGCGCTGGGAATTCCTTTTGAGAGGGTAGATACTGATCCTGGCATCACAATGGAGGATTGCCAGCATATTGACGAGAAGATAGGGGTCAGGATCGTCAAGACGGTCTTCCTTTGCAACCGTCAGCAAACAGAGTTTTATTTATATGTCACCTCTGACGATAAGCCCTTTGTAACCAGGGACTTCTGCGGGGCACTCGGGATTCCCAGGGTGTCTTTCGCCCCTGCAGACAAGTTGCTTGAGTTGACCGGGGTTCTGGTCGGGGCGACCACTATCCTGAGCGCCATCTTGCCGCAGTGCGCAAACGTCCATCTGATTATGGATAAAGACATCGCCGAAAGTGAGATGTTCGCCTGCACCGACGGCACCGCAACCTGCTTTGTGAAGATTAAGACCGAGGACTTACTCGGAAAGTATATTCCCGCATCCAGGCAAATTATCACATTTATTTGAAATGAGCAGCATTGACCAGGTTCTAGCTTTCAACCGCGAGTTCGTGGCCTCGAAAGGTTACGAGAAGCATATCACAGACAAATATCCCGACAAGAAGCTGGCTGTCCTAAGTTGCATGGACACAAGGCTTTCCATCCTGCTTCAGGAAGCCCTTGGCCTGGGGAACGGAGACGCCAAGATAATCAAGAACGCGGGAGCCGTAATCCCTTCCCCATGGGATTCTGCGATGCGCAGCCTTATCGTGGCTGTGTACGAGCTTGGCGTCGAGGAGATTATGGTAGTGGCTCACACCACCTGCGGGGCATGTCACATGAGTTTTCACCATTTCAAGAATCTGATGCTGGAAAGAGGTATTCCTGAAAGCGAATTAACCCGTCATGATGTTGACCTTGACGAGTGGCTGGAAGGCTTCCATGACACTGAGGAATCTGTCCGCAGGACTGTGGGAACAATTGTGAACCATCCTCTGATACCTTCGGACGTGACTGTCCGTGGCTTTATAATCGATTCAGTAACAGGAGAATTGACCGAAGTACAATGAATCCAGACAACATGTTCCGGCCGATGCGCCGCTTTAAGCAGCAGCTTACAGAGCAAGAGTGCGTGGACATACTCAACAATGCCTACAGGGGCTTCCTCTCTGTGATAGGAGACGGAGGCTACCCTTACACCATCCCCATCAACTTCTACCATGAGGACGGGAAGTTATACTTCCACAGCGCTAAGGAGGGGCACAAGATCGACTCTCTCAGGGCCTGTGACAAGGCTTGCTTCACGGCTCTTGCCGAACCGGAGAAAGAACCAGGCGACTGGTGGTACCATGTCAAGAGCGTAATCTGCTTCGGCAGATTGCGGGAAGTGACTGACCCTGAGACTCATGACGAGAAACTCCGCAAGTTCGGCGGCAAATATTTCCCGGGGGTCGATCTCCTGGAGGAAGAGATGCGCCATAGCGCTCACAGGGCAGCTCTGCTTGAACTTACAATCGAGCATTGCACAGGTAAACAAATACAAGAGAAATAAATGAAAAAGAGCATTTTAGCCATATTATGCCTGCTCTGCGGACTGGTCCTTTCCGCCCAGGGACGTTACAATGGAGAGTACAAAATCGAGAGCGGGATCCCCTATCATTCCAATGCGGGGGAATATGCCGCCGAACGTTGCGTGCTGGATTTCTATTATCCTGCGGATCTGAAGGACTTCCCCACTGTGGTCTGGTTCCACGGAGGCGGTCTGGAGGGAGGCTCCAAAGAGATCCCGCAAGGGCTGAAGGATTCCGGAATAGGAATCGTCGGTGTAAACTACAGGCTGCTTCCTAAAGCGGATGTCAAAGAGATAATCGATGACGCCGCGGCTGCGGTGGCTTGGTCATTCAAAGAGGTAGCGGCAAGGGGTGGTGACCCAAAGAAGATATTCGTGGCCGGTCACTCTGCTGGAGGCTATCTCATTGATATGATTGTACTTGACAAGCATTGGCTCGAGAAATACGGAATCGATGCCGACCAGATCGCGGGTGCATTCCCTTATAGCGCACAGAAAATGACCCATTACAATGTGCGCAAAGGAATGGGCATCGGTCCGCTCCAAGTAATCGCTGATGAATACGCTCCGATCTTCCACGCCAGGAAACTCCCGATGCCTATGGTTGTCCTTTCCGGCGACCGGGAAATGGAACTTTACGGTCGCTACGAGGAGCAGGCCTATTTCTGGCGTATGATGAAACTTGTCGGAAACGATCATGTATTCCTCTACGAGTTCGACGGTTACGATCATGGTGCGATGCCTTTTCCTGCCCACAATGTCGTGAAACGCTATATCAAGGCTATCTGTGAAGGAAAACTGCCTGAGAGATAGAGGCTAACAAATAAACAAGAATAGAGTCTCTTTTTTCACCCTTGTGCACTAGTTTGGCACAAGGGTGAAATATATTTGTGCGGGTGTGGTATATATCCATGAATATGAAAGATACTCTAAATACAGAACAAAAAGCCGCCGTAGAGTGCACGGAAGGCACCATTAGGGTGGTCGCGGGAGCTGGTTCCGGGAAGACCAGGACGCTCACGCACCGCTATGCCTATCTTCTTGGGACTATGGGGATTCCGCAGTCGGATATTCTTTGTGTGACCTTCACCAACAAAGCTGCGCAGGAGATGAAAACCCGTATTTCCGCCATGTGCCCCGGAGGAGCGGCCGGGGATTTCGTGACTACTATCCATGGCTTCTGCGTCAAGTTTTTGAGAGAGGAGATTTACCGGCTCGGCTATCCCCAAAACTTCATCATCTTTGATGAGGAAGACATGAAAGCGTTAGTGAAAGAGGTGTTGGAAGAGAATGGGATAGAGCGGAAAAGCGGCATCGTGGGGGATTATATCGAAGAGTTGGCGGCTTACAAATCGGCGACTCCATACATCGCCCGTTTCATTCTGCCTATAGCCCCCGCATCCGAGGCCGAGACTCCCCTGCTGGGAAAGATGATCCATCGGCAGAAGCGCTATTTCGCTCTGGATTTCGATGACCTTATGTTCTTTACATTGCACATTCTCAATAACTTCCCCGAAGTCAGGAAGAGATGGCAAGAGCAATTCCAGTACATCATGGTGGACGAGGTGCAGGATTGCTCTAAGACAGAATGGGAATTGTTCTCCATCTTAAGCGGCTATTATGGGAACTTATTCATCGTCGGAGATGCTGACCAGGCCATTTACGAGTGGCGTGGCGCCCATCCCGAGTTGTTTGTGCAATATTCCCCGGAACACGAGTTTTATCTTAAGGAGAACTACCGATCAACGCCAAACATTGTCTGCGTCTCCGATTGTATTATCGGAAATAATAAGAACCGTCTTCCCAGGACCTCAATCACAATGCGTAGAAACGGCTGTCGCACAAAGTTTTATCATTGCAGAAATGAGAAAAATGAGGCGGAAACGCTAGCCAAGGAACTTAAGGATTCCGGATTGGATTGGAAGGATATGGCTGTCCTGTACCGGGCGTCCTATCTTTCCAGGAGTATCGAGCAGACATTTATAAGGGAGAAGATCCCCTACGTTATCTGGGGCGGGATCCGTTTCTTTGAGCGCAAAGAAATAAAGGATGCCCTCAGCTACCTCAGGCTTGTGGCGACAGATGATGACATGTCGTTCAAGCGTATAGCCAACGTGCCTTCCAGAAAAATCGGGAAAAAGACCATGGCCTTCCTAGGCGGCTACGCGTCCACAAGGAGGTGTTCCCTATTCTCGGCCCTGGAAGCGAATCTGGGACAATTGAAAAACGCCAAGGCGTCTCAATTCGTCACCATAATCCGGGAGGCCCGGAAAGGAATGTCCGGAAGCGGGATCGCCGCATTGCTGGAGAATCTGCTTGAGAGCAGCGGTCTGTTGGCCGAATATCGGGCCGACACCGAAGAGGAGCGTCTGGAGAATCTCCAAGAACTGATCAAGTCCGTCCACACCTATGAGGAGGAGAACAAGAACGAGGAGAATCTTACAGTCCAGAACTATTTGCAGGATATCGCGCTTTACACCAATGCGGACTACCGGAAGGACGACAATAAGGTCAAACTGATGACGGTCCACCAGGCCAAGGGGCTGGAGTTTCCGCTCGTATGGATTTATGGCCTGAATGAAGGAATATTCCCAAGCCACAGGACCATCCGGGAGCGGGGCGAGGCGGGGCTGGAAGAAGAGCGACGGCTGATGTATGTGGCTTGCACCAGGGCTAAGGACCAGCTCTGTTTTTCCGATTCTGAAGGCTTCAACGTCCAGAACTCCCTATCGAAATATCCCAGTCGTTTTATCCGTGAGGCGAGAGACGATGACGGCTACACTTACTACGACATTTTCGGCCAGTTCACTCCCGAGCTTTGGGAAGGGACTGATCGAATAATCAATTCTCTTGAAAGGCCACACAGGAATCAGGAAACAAACATTTCAGTAGGTTCCAAGGTTCACCACACAATTTTCGGCGATGGCGAAGTCAAACAGCAAGATCCTGAAAGTGGGACAGTCACAGTCAAGTTTGAAGAATTCGGCATCCGCCGCCTGAGACCGGAAAACCTATCTGAGATAAAGACTTCATAATTCGATCAGACAAAATATGAATTAACTTATCTTTGTATATTCGCATGAATAATACGGGTTATGAATAGTTTCGTTGCGATAGATTTCGAGACGGCTAATGAGTGCCCGTCCAGCGTGTGCAGTGTCGGGATCGTGGTGGTGCGGGACGGTGAGATCACTGACCGTTTTTACAGCCTGATCCACCCGGAACCTGAATATTACCAATGGTTCTGCATAAGGGTCCATGGGATCCGCCCCGAGGACACGGAAGACGCACCCGTATTCCCATTCGTGTGGGAGAAGATAGAACCGCTGATCGAGGGGCTCCCGCTTGTCGCTCACAACTCCAAATTTGACGAAGGCTGCTTAAAGGCGGTTTTTAGGGTGTACCAGATGGACTACCCGGATTACGAGTTCTACGACACCCTGTGGGCTTCCAGGAGACATTTCGGGGATCTGCTTCCCAACCACCAGCTTCAGACAGTGGCAGCCGCATGCGGCTATAACCTGACTCATCACCACCATGCCCTCGCTGATGCGGAAGCCTGCGCGGCGATAGCGATTAAACTGTTGTAGCTGAGTTTATTCCTTATTCTTGGTGTCAATACAGATGGTGACCGGGCCGTCATTGACGAGGGCGACCTTCATGTCAGCGCCGAACTCCCCTGTCCCGACCGGACGGCCGATAGCCCCTGACAACGAGGCGCAGAAAGCCTCATAAAGCGGCACCGCCAACTCGTGGCCTGCAGCCTTGATATACGAAGGCCTGTTGCCCTTCTTCGTGGATGCCATCAATGTGAACTGGCTGACTACCATAGCGTCACCGCACACATCCACAACGCTCCGGTTCATCACGCCCTCATCATCAGGGAATATCCTTAAAGCGGCTATCTTCTTGACAAGCCAGTCGATGTCTTCCGGACCGTCCTCATGGCCGACACCGAGAAGGATGAGAAGTCCCTCTCCTATGGAGGATTTGACCGCACCGTCTATAGTAACGGAGGCCGAGGATACTCTTTGAATCACAGCTTTCATTGGCAAACCTTTGAAAAAGAATATGACAAATGTAGCTATTTTCACAGATATTGCAGTAGACCATAATAAAAGGAGACACAAATCATGATCAAGATAATTCAAGTCGCGGCACTTGCTTTGGCGCTTATGGCCACTACCCACAGGATATCCAGCGTCGAGACCAGCGGAAGCTGGGTTTACATGTATGACGAGAAAGGCACACGCTATAAGACTCTCAGTGCCAGCTCTGTGGGGGAAGTCAAAGGCTTCAGCTCCACTTTCTTCGTCTCAAAGAACGGAAGTTGGGTGTATCTTTACGACTCAGAGGGGCGGCGCTACAAGACAATGAGTTACTCAAGTGTGGGAGATGTCACCGGTGTCGCCGGCGAGACATTCACCTCCAGAAATGGGGCGTGGGTATATACATGGAGCAAGGACGGGAAGAAACTGTCTACGAGAGCCGCACGGTAGGCTCATTTCTCAACGGTAGTCTCTTACCGTAGGCCAGCATTCTCCAGACCCATTCCACGGGACCATAACGGAAGTAATTGGTCCACAATGTGCTGACCGCAATCTCAAGGGCATAAACGCCAAGCGCTATGGCCTCGGTGCAAAGAAGGCCTACCTTCCCTCCAAGGCCGAAACCGATACCATAAAAGATTATTATTCCAAGCACAGACTGCATCAGGTAGTTGGTACAGGCGACCTTACCAGGCCTGGCAAGGAGTTGCCATCCTTTTCCATCAGGACAGCACATGAACAAAAGACTGAATCCGGCGGCGTAAGCGAAACCCATAGGATAAACGCTCAAAAGATAGAACACGCTATGAGCAAGCGGCCCGAGAGGTTCCCCTGTCATTGAACTCCAGGTGTATAAGAAGCCTACCGGAATGCCTAATGCGAAACCATACAACAGGATGTTTTTCAATAGTTTCCGATATTTCTCAAGATTCGCGAACATTTTTTCCCTACCGGCAGCGTACCCTATCAGGAAGAGTCCAAGTACCTTGAAGAAACGATAGCTTGACACGAATTCCCACATTCTCTCCACGGCTCCCTGATGCAGGAATTGGAGCATTCCTTTATAATTGGCGATATCAGCCAACCAAGTGCCGAAATTTGCCTCCGTTATTCCATAGAGGGCGCATATCCTCCATTGTTCTGTGACAAGCGGGTCGGAAAGCTTTGTGCCAAAAATAGCCTCGCAGATCACCGGAAGGACCAGGAACACACCGGCGGCGAATAGGATCTTCTTAGTCGGAAGCTTCATGAATAAAGGCAACAGCATTCCCATGGCAGCGTAAAGCATTAAGATATCCCCACTCCAAAGGAACAGCAAATGGCATAGTCCAATCAGAAAAAGAACAATCATACGACGATAGAAAGTCCTCGTCTTCTGACCAGCGTTCTCAAGCTGGATGCTGAATCCCATTCCAAATAGCAAAGAGAAAAGAGTATAGAATTTACCGTCCACGAGGAATGTCTGGATCGCCCTGGTAACCTTATCGGTCACAGTCCAACCTGCCGGATCCGAGAAAGTCCACAAGGAAAACTCCGGGAAATTGGCCAGGCAGATTCCCAGTATGGCGAAACCCCGGAGAGCGTCGAGGACAACGTATCTTTTCTTTTGCATAACGGCTGCGAATTTCGTGAATATTTGTTATTTTTGAAAGATTAATAGTCAAACACTAAAACAAGCGATAATGGAAGACCTTAAAAGAATTGCATCGTGCTTCTCCATTGAAGGCACTATCAAGGAGATAACCCCATTAGGGAACGGGCTAATCAATGATACTTACAAAGTTACGACCGAAGGTGATTGTCCTGATTACGTACTGCAAAGGATAAACAATGCTATATTCACCGATGTGGAGCTTCTCCAGAACAACATCGAGGCCGCCACTAGGCATATCCGCCGCAAACTGGAAGCGGCTGGAGAGACAGATATCGACCGCAAAGTCCTAAGATTCATCCCTCTGAAAGACAGTCCGAAGACTTACATAGAGATGGATGGTAAATTCTGGAGGATTTCAGTATTCATCCATGGGGCCAAAACCTATGAGACAGTCAATCCGGAGTACTCGGAATATGCTGGTGAGGCCTTCGGTCATTTCGAGGCCATGCTCGCCGACATCCCGGACACCCTTGGGGAAACCATTCCGGACTTCCATAATATGGAGCTTAGACTCCGCCAGCTGGTCGAGGCCGTCCACGACGACAAGTCCGGAAGACTGGCCGCTGACCCTGCGGACGGAGAACTCCACAAGATCCTGGAAGAACTTGATGCTCACGGGGTTGAGATGTGCAAGGCTGAGCAGTTACATAGAGAGGGCAAACTTCCCAAGAGGATCTGTCACTGCGACACCAAGGTCAATAACATGATGTTCGATGAGAACGGAGAGGTCCTCTGCGTCATCGACCTGGATACCTTGATGCCCAGTTTCGTGTTCTCCGATTTCGGTGACTTCCTTCGCACCGCAGCCAATCCCGTCGCGGAGGACTCGCCCGAAGTGGAGAAGGTCGATTTCAACATGGATATATTCAAGGCTTTCTCAAGAGGTTACATCAGAGGAACCAAGTCCTTCCTGACCCCGATCGAGAAAGAGAACCTGCCTTACGCCGCATGTCTCTTCCCATTCATGCAGGCCGTCCGTTTCTTCGCTGACTATATCAACGGAGACACCTATTACAAAATCAAGTATCCTGAGCACAACCTGGTCCGCACCCGCAACCAGATGGCTTTGTTCCGCTCCGCCATGGCCAAGGTCCCCGAGATGAAGGCCTGGCTTGACACACTCTAGGAATATGCCAGTCAACCGTAGAGAATTCATTAAGACAGCAGGGTCGGCAATAGCCGGCGCCGCTGTCGGTTCCGCCATATCCATCGGCATAGAAGAGGCGAAAAAGAGGACGGTGGGCAGTACCTTCGAAGGCTACCATGTCAACACATCCGGTCCCGCGAGGATGAAACTCAGTTTCGAGCCTTATGAGCTGCAACTCCGCCACACATTCACAGTCGCCTCCTATTCCAGGAACACGACTCCGGATGTTCAGGTCAGGATTGAATATGACGGATTCACTGGATACGGGGAGGCATCCATGCCGCCCTATCTGGGCCAGACAGTCGAGAGCGTATCCTCGTTTTTGAGAAAAGTCGACCTGGAGCGGTTCAGAGACCCCTTCCAGATTGATGACATACTCTCCTATGTGGACGGACTCAGCGAAGGCGACACCGCCGCCAAGGCGGCTGTTGACATAGCCTTGCACGACCTTGTCGGTAAACTGCTAGGCCAGCCATGGTACAGGATCTGGGGACTTGATCCGGCGAAGGCTCCCAATACCACCTTCACGATCGGTATTGACACTCCTGATGTGGTCAGGGAAAAGACCAAGGAATGCGCGGACAAGTTCAACATCCTGAAAGTCAAAGTCGGGCTGGACAATGACAAGGAGATGATCGAGACTATCAGGGAGATTACTGACCTGCCCATCGCCGTGGATGCCAACCAAGGCTGGAAGGACAAGAAACAGGCCCTGGAGATGATCCACTGGCTCGCCGAGCACGGGGTGGTGATGGTGGAGCAGCCGATGCCAAAGGAGGCGCTGGACGACAACGCCTGGATCACCGAGAACAGTCCCCTTCCGGTTTTCGCCGACGAGGCCATCCAGAGGCTAGCGGACATCCCGTCGATTAAGGGAGCATATTCCGGAATCAACATCAAACTGATGAAATGTACCGGCATGCGGGAGGCCTGGAAGATGGCCAACTACGCCAGGGCTGAGGGAATGAGAGTCATGATCGGCTGCATGACCGAGACCTCATGCGCGGTGTCCGCGGCGGCCCAGCTCTCCCCCATCGTGGATTTCGCCGATCTTGACGGGAACCTGTTGATCAGTAATGACTTATTTGAAGGAATGATAGTCGAGAAAGGCAAGATCACCCTTCCGGACAGGCCGGGGATTGGGATAAAACCTCTAGGACAATTCGGCATTTAAACCATCCTTATATGGCTAAGATGAAAAAAAGCGAGATCATACTATGGGTTATGGTGGCGATTGCCCTCGCGGCCAATATCTGGGTTCCGAGGCGCATGCGACAGAAATACTCATGGGACAGGGACCTCAGCCAAAGGCTTGCTGTCGATTTCTGCAGGACTAGGGAGGAAGTGAAGGATTATATCCGGAAATATGCCCCCTACGTGACTGACGAGCAAATTGACGCATGGACGAAGTCTGGCAAGTTGGAGTCAATGGTCATCGGAAAACGGACTATGTATTTCCGCAACGCCGCTCCCAACCTGTTCAGGTTGGTGCCGGAGATGAAGGCCAAGAAGGAACTGATTGACGGACAGCCATCCGGAGGTCATGAGGAGATCGACGCCGTGACGATTCCGGCCATCAAAGAGGAAGTACTTAGTCGTTTTCCCGGCAGCGCCGATGTCCCCGGGACGTACTCAGCCGCAGCGAAGCGAGAATGGACGCGGACCGGAGACATCGGCGTGCCGGAGAACCCGTACCTCGCTCTGCCGAAGAGGATGAGGGTGCGCTTTTCCCTGACGGTGCCGGTGAATACCCTCAGACCCGGAAAGACCCTTCGGTGCTGGCTTCCATACCCAAGGACAGACGTTCCCAGACAGACCGATATCAGATTCATCGAAGCAGGTGTGGACAGCTTGGCATATCCGATGGACAAAATCACTTTCTCCGATCCTTCATGCGCCCACAGCAGCCTCTATATGGAGGCCAAGACCAACCGGTACAAAGACGTGACCTTCTACGAGGTCTTCGAGTACACCTCCTATGGGGAATGGCATCCGATAGCACCCACACTGGTGATGCCTTATGACACCACGACCGATGAATACAAGGAATACACCTCCGAGCGGGAGAAGCATATCATATTCACCGACAGGATCAAAGCATTGGCCGACTCCCTCTCTGCCGGTATCGACAATCCTTACTTGCAGGCAAAGGCTTTCTTCACTTGGATAGACGAAAGCATCCCCTGGGCGTCCGCCAGGGAGTATTCGACGATTGAGAATATTCCTGAATATGTCCTTACCGAAGGCCACGGAGACTGCGGCATGAAGACACTGCTCCTTCTTACCATGTGCCGTTACAAGGGTATTCCCGCGCGATGGGAGAGCGGCCTGATGATGCACCCAGGAGCGAAAAATCTCCACGACTGGGGAAAACTTTATTTCGAGGGTTTAGGATGGGTGCCGGTGGACCAGAGTTTCGGGATTACACCTTACGGGGGCGATTTCTTCCTTGGAGGCATAGAGCCTTACAGGCTGATCGTGAACAATGATTACGGCAGAGAGTTCTCCCCCGCCAAAAAGTACCCAAGAAGCGACACAGTCGATTTCCAGAAAGGCGAGGTCGAGTGGGAAGGTGGCAACCTTTTTTATAACCAATGGGATTACGAATTCACGATAGAATACTTATAACAATATGAAAAAGAAGAGTTTAGCCTCGGCTCTTATTTGCCTGGCGATAGTGGTCGCCCTGTTCACCTACATGGGTGTGGTTATGGGTGCGGCCAATATGCTCAACACTATTATGCACACGGCGCACGACCTGTTGCTTAACACGGTCTTCTACCTTATGGGAATATGCGTAATCACCGGCGCCTTGGGTAAACTATTCGTGGAATTCGGGGTGGTTGACCTGATCGAGATGATCCTCCGGCCGCTGATGAGGCCTCTTTTCAACCTCCCTGGAGTCGCCTCCCTTGGAGCCGTGATGACTTTCTTGTCTGATAATCCCGCGATTATCACTCTATCGAAGGACAAACGTTTCGCCAGCTATTTCAAAAAATACCAGTACATATCCCTTACCAACTTCGGTACCGCATTTGGTATGGGTTTGATAGTCATCATATTCATGATTAGCAACGGGTATTTCATGGAGCCTCTAGTGGGGCTTTTCGGGGCATTCGTGGGATGTATCGTGACCACGAGACTGATGCAGCATTTTGTCGTGAAGGCCTATCCTGCCTATAAGGAAGAGGACGTGGTAAGTGATGAGGAACTGGAATCCTTGAACGCCGAGCCTGAGCATATAGAAGAGAAAAGCGCCTTCTTGCGCACTCTAAACGCCCTTTTGGATGGAGGAAAGAACGGAGTGGAGGTCGGTCTGGCGATTATTCCTGGTGTTCTGATTATCTCGACACTTGTGATGATGCTGTCTTTCGGGGCCGATCCTTCCGGAGCATTCACCGGAGCCGCCTATCAGGGAACAGAACTGCTTCCCTGGCTGGCCAACAAGGTGGACTGGTTGTTCAAGGGACTGTTCGGTTTCAACGATCCCCATCAGATAGCGTTCCCGATAACCGCTCTCGGAGCCGTGGGCGCCGCTTTAAGCCTTGTTCCAAATTTTATCGCCCAGGGCTGGATTGACGGCAACGCGATAGCCGTTTTCACCGCGATCGGAATGTGCTGGAGCGGCTTCCTCAGCACCCACACTGCGATGCTTGACTCCCTCGGTTACCGCGAGCTTACCGGCAAGGCTATTCTTTCCCACACAATTGGAGGTCTGGTGGCCGCCATAGTAGCCCACTTGATAATCGTCCTATTAGGTTTAATATTATAATATAACATATTGATAATGAGACAGATCATAGAATGTGTGCCCAATTTCAGCGAGGGGCGTGACAGAAGCGTGATAGACCAGATTGTGAAGGCGATAGCTTCTGTCGAGGGTGTGAAAGTCCTGAATGTGGATCCCGGAGAAGCCACCAACAGGACCGTTGTGACCTTTGTCGGAGAGCCAGCGGCGGTTGTGGAAGGCGCTTTCCAGGGGGTCAAGAAGGCCGGCGAGGTGATTGACATGAGAAAACACCATGGCGCGCATCCGAGGTCCGGGGCCTGCGACGTGCTGCCGTTGGTGCCGGTCTCAGGGATAACTCTCGAAGAATGCGCCACCTTGGCCAGAGGTCTTGCCGAGAGAATATTCAAGGAACTAGGAGTTCCTTGCTATTGCTATGAGGCCGCCGCCTTCAAACCAGAACGGAAGAATCTGGCGGTGTGCAGGGCCGGGGAATATGAGGCTCTCCCCGAGAAGATAGCCGACCCTGCCAGAAGACCTGATTTCGGGCCGTCCGAATACAACGAGACAGTCGCCAAAAACGGGGCTATCAATGTGGGAGCCAGGAACTTCCTTGTCGCCGTGAACTTCAACCTCAACACCACATCTACACGTAGGGCTATGGCAATCGCGTTCGACGTGCGGGAGAAAGGCCGGAAGGCCCGTGAAGGTGGCTCATTGACCGGAAAACTCCTCAAAGACGCCGAAGGCAACCAGATTTGGATTCCAGGCACCCTGAAGGGTTGCAAGGCTATAGGATGGTATATTGATGAATATGGAATAGCCCAGGTCTCTATGAATATCACCGACATCGAGGCTACTCCACTGCATATAGCCTATGAGGAAGTCTGCAGGGCAGCTGCCGCCAGAGGCCTGAAAGTCACTGGCACTGAGATAGTGGGGCTCGTCCCTAAAAGGGTACTTATGGACGCCGGCAAGTTCTATCTTGAAAAGCAGAACCGTTCGCTCGGAATATCTGATGACGAAATAATGAAGATTGCCGTCAAGTCCATGAGTCTTGACGACCTACGGCCATTCAATCCCAAAGAGAAAGTCATTGAATACCTAATGGAAGATCCGGCGGAAATTGCTGTAAAGCAAAGACTTGTGAGAATGAGTCTGCAGGATTTCGCCACCGAGACCGCCTCGGAGTCACCCGCTCCTGGAGGAGGTTCCATTTCAGCATATATGGGAGCCTTGGGAGCCGCTCTTGGCACAATGGTCGCCAATCTTTCCGCACATAAAAGAGGCTGGGACGACCGATGGAAGGAGTTTTCAGACTGGGCAGAGAAAGGCCAGGCAATTATGAAGGAGCTGGTCGATCTTGTTGACGAAGACACAGCCGCCTTTGACAAGATCATGGCCGCTTTCGGTCTCCCGAAAGGGACCGAGGAAGAGAAAGCCACCAGAGCACAAGCCATTGAGGATGCCACTCTTTACGCCTCACAGGTGCCTCTCCGCACAATGAAGGCTTCATTTAAGGTCTTTGAGCTTGCGAGGGCGATGGCTATCGAGGGCAATCCCAATTCGGTTTCTGATGCCGGTGTGGGAGCTTTGGCTGCCAGAAGCGCGGTTCTTGGAGCTTGTCTCAATGTGAAGATCAATGCTATTGGCCTTAATGACAAAGAGAAGGCGGCCGGGCTGATCGCGGAGGCTGAGAGTATCGCCTCGAAAGCGATTTCGGAAGAGAAGGAGATATTGGAGATAGTTAACGGGAAGATAGATGGATAAGTTTCAAGAAGAGATTCTGGCAGGGATTCCGCAAGACAGGCTTCCTGATCCGAAACCTTACGACGGTACGATAAACCACGCCCCAAAGAGGAAGGACATACTGACTGAAAAGCAGAAGATCCTGGCACTTAAGAACGCCCTGAGGTACTTCCCTGAGAGATTCCATGCGGAATTGGCTCCGGAGTTCGCAAAGGAACTGAATGACTACGGAAGGATCTACATGTACCGTTTCCGGCCCTCATACGACATCTATGCCCGCCCGATTGATGAGTATCCGGCCAAGTCCAGACAGGCTGCCGCGATCATGGCGATGATTCAGAACAACCTTGACCCTAAGGTCGCCCAGCACCCTCATGAATTGATAATTTATGGAGGCAACGGAGCCATATTCCAGAACTGGGCACAGTACAGGCTGACGATGAAGTATCTCGCCACCATGACCGACGAGCAGACTCTAGCGATGTACTCCGGCCATCCGATGGGGCTGTTCCCGAGCCATAAGGATGCTCCGAGGGTAGTTGTCACAAACGGCATGGTCATCCCGAACTATTCCAGCCAGGATGACTGGGAGAGGTTCAACGCCATGGGAGTATCGCAATATGGTCAGATGACCGCCGGATCTTATATGTACATAGGTCCCCAGGGAATTGTCCACGGCACTACGATCACCGTGATGAATGCCGCACGGAAACAACTGGAAGCCAAAGGAATACCAGGCACCTCAGGGAATATGAGAGGTCTCCTATTCATAACCGCTGGACTTGGCGGTATGTCCGGAGCCCAACCGAAAGCCGGGAATATAGCCGGGGTGGTCAGTGTGACCGCCGAGATTAATCCCCTGGCAGCCAGGAAACGTTTCGACCAAGGCTGGGTTGACGAACTGCATGACAATCTGGACGAGCTTGTCATCAGGATCAGAAAAGCGGTAGACAATAAGGAAACAATCTCTCTCGCATACGTAGGCAATGTGGTGGATCTTTGGGAACGGTTGGCTGAAGAGGATTTGAGAGTTGATTTAGGCTCTGACCAGACTTCTTTGCACAACCCTTGGGCTGGAGGTTACTATCCGGTCGGTTTGTCTCTCGAGGAATCCAAGAAGATGATGGCAGAGGATCCGGAAAGCTTCAAGGACGCTGTGAAAGAGTCGTTACGCAGACAGGTCGCAGCGATTAACAAGCTGACTGCCAAAGGAATGTATTTCTTCGACTATGGCAACGCCTTCCTGCTGGAGTCCTCCCGAGCTGGAGCAGACATACTCAAGCCAGACGGCTCATTCCGATACCCCTCATATGTCCAGGACATAATGGGTCCCCTTTATTTCGACTTCGGTTTCGGACCATTCAGATGGGTATGCATGAGCGAGGATCCAGCAGACCTCGCCAAATCTGACGAGCTGGCGGTGAAAGTTCTCTCAGAAGAGGTATTGACGGCTCCCGAGGAGATTCGCGGCCAACTTAGGGATAATATTCGTTGGATAGAGGAAGCCGGAAGAAACAACCTCGTGGTAGGATCGCAGGCCAGGATCCTGTACGCTGACTGCGAGGGCAGGACCAAGATAGCCCTGGCCTTCAACGAGGCAATCGCCAAGGGAGAAATCAAAGCTCCTATTGTCCTTGGACGTGATCATCATGATGTCTCCGGTACCGACTCCCCCTTCAGGGAAACATCAAACATCTATGACGGATCTAGTTTCACAGCTGACATGGCGGTCCAGAACGTCATCGGGGACTCCTTCAGGGGAGCCACCTGGGTCTCCATCCACAATGGAGGAGGCGTCGGTTGGGGTGAGGTTATCAACGGAGGATTCGGAATGGTCATCGATGGCTCCGAGGACTCCGCCAGGCACATCCGCCAGATGCTGTTCTGGGATGTGAATAACGGCATCGCCCGCCGTTCATGGGCGAGGAATGATGGCGCAAGGAGCGCCATCATCAGAGAAATGGGCCGAACCCCCGGCCTTCAAGTCACGCTAGCGAACTTAGCAGATGATATGTTAGTGAGAAAAGCAATCGAAGATTATGACACACATCATCTCGAAAGAACATCTGAGCCTTGAGAGGCTTAAGGAAATCCTTTACAACCACGAGAAACTCGAGCTTAGCTCCGAGGCCAAGGCCGCTATAGAAAAATGCCGCTCCTACCTTGACAGCAAGATGGAGGACATCAGTCATCCGGTATATGGGATCACCACCGGTTTCGGCTCCCTATACAACGTGACCATTCCTATCGACCAGCTATCGCAACTTCAGTATAACCTAGTTGTGAGCCATGCCTGCGGCTCGGGCGAGACCGTCAGGCCAGATATTGTCAGGCTCATGCTGTTACTGAAGGCCCAGTCTTTATCCTATGGTCATTCAGGAGCGCAACTCATTACTGTCCAGCGGCTTCTGGATATGTTTAATAATGATATCCTGCCCGTTGTCTATCAGCAAGGCTCGCTTGGAGCCTCAGGAGATCTCGCTCCCCTGGCCCACCTTAGCCTACCTTTGATCGGTCTCGGCGAGGTGCTTTACAAAGGCAAGATCCGTCCGAGTCAGGAGGTCTGGAACGAGATGGGATGGGAGCCGATCACTCTGCAGTCAAAAGAAGGTCTGGCCTTGCTCAACGGAACTCAGTTCATGAGCGCTCATGCCATCTGGTGTCTTATCCAATGCCACAGGCTTTCCGAATGGGCTGACAAGATAGGGGCCATGTCCCTGGAAGCTTATGACGGCAGGATAGAACCATTCCTCCCGCTTACACACCTGCTTAGGCCTCATAGAGGACAAATTGACACAGCTGCCAGATTCATGAGACTCCTTGAAGGTAGTGAGCTGATAAACAGGCAGAAAGAGCATGTTCAGGATCCCTATTCCTTCCGTTGCATCCCACAGGTGCATGGCGCTGTAAAAGACAACTGTAGGTACGTTGAGTCCGTAATCGAGAATGAGATCAACTCAGCCACGGACAATCCCAACATATTCCCGGATGAGGACATGATAATCTCGGCTGGGAACTTCCATGGGGAACCGATAGCCATCCCGATGGACACGCTCGCGATCGCGATGTCCGAGCTGGCGAATATCTCTGAAAGAAGGATATTCAGGCTTATTTCAGGCCAGCGGGGACTGCCGAAATTCCTTGTGGCCAATCCTGGTCTCAATAGCGGATTCATGATCCCGCAGTACACTGCGGCTTCAATAGTGAGCCAGAACAAAGGCTTGTGCTGGCCCGCCTCCGTCGACTCCATACCCTCTTCACAGGGACAGGAAGACCACGTCAGTATGGGCTCCAATTCCGCCACTAAACTCGTCAGGGTAGTGGAGAACTGCGAGACAGTTTTGGCGATTGAGCTTTTTAATGCCGCTCAAGCGCTCGATTTCAGGCGAATGGAGGCTGGAGGGAAATCTTCGCCCGCTATCGAGAAGATCTACAGCGACTTTCGTAAGGTGGTGCCTTTTATTGACAACGATGTCTATATGCATCCTTTGATCAACAAGTCAATCGAGTTCATAAGATGAAGATAATCAAGAATATCGGAGAGCTGATCGGAATCGTCCCTGAAGGTGTCCGGAGAAAAGAAGGGGATGCCATGAGCGAGGTCGTATCCATCAAGGACGCGTTCCTCTCTTTTGACAATGGGCTGATCCAGGATTTCGGGCCAGCCGGGCAGTGTCCTGACACATCCTCTGGAGATGAGATCATAGATGCCAAAGGAGGCATGGTCTTTCCGATGTTCTGCGATCCCCACACCCACATCTGTTATGCGGGCTCGCGCGAACAGGAGTTCATCGACAAGATCAACGGCCTGAGCTATGCGGAGATTGCCGCCCGGGGAGGAGGCATACTCAACTCCTCCGACTTGCTTCACGAGACCAGTGAGGAGGAACTCTATGAGCAGACTATGGGCAGGGTCAACGAGATGATAGCCAAAGGCACGGGAGCCATAGAGATCAAAAGCGGTTATGGTCTCAACACAGAGGATGAGATCAAGATGTTAAAGGTCATAAAAAGGGTGAAAGAGACCAGTCCGGCGATAATCAGGGCGACTTTTCTTGGCGCCCATGCGGTTGGAAGGGCATTTACAGGCAGACAAGGGGAATATGTCGACTTGGTCTGCGAGGAAATGATCCCCGCTGTCGCGGAAGAAGGATTAGCCGATTTCGTGGATGTGTTCTGCGACGAGGGCTTCTTCACACCTATGGAGACATCAAGGATTCTTGAAGTGGGAATACGACACGGGCTTATCCCTAAGATCCACGCCAATGAACTTGCCTGTTCTGGAGGAGTGCAAGTCGGAGTGGCGCACAACGCCCTTTCAGTAGATCATCTTGAGAGGACTACACAGATTGAGATTGAGGCGTTAAAGGGCAAATCAACCATGCCCACAATGCTCCCAGGCTCATCTTTCTTTCTTGGATTGCCTTACGGAAACGCGAAGGGATTCATCTCCTCCGGCCTCGGTATCGCATTGGCTTCCGACTATAACCCTGGATCCTCCCCTTCCGGAGACATGCGTTTCGTCATGGCCCTCGCTTGCATCAAGATGAGGCTTTCACCGGAGCAAGCATTCAACGCCTGTACCCTAAACGCCGCCTATGCTATGGGAGTATCAGACATCACCGGCTCCATCACAAAAGGAAAGAGAGCGAACCTGATCATCACCAAGCCGCTCTCTTCTTTGGGATTTATTCCCTACTGTTACCAGTCAGCTTTCATAGAGAAAGTAATCATCTGAACGAGAATCTCGCACCGAAGGCCAGGACGAAATCGAACGGATGCTCCGTGTAGATGGACCTGACTTTGGAGTCGCCCGATAAATGGTAACTTACACCAGGCTCAGCATATAGGCCGAAGCCTCCCGGGAGATTCAACTGCAGGCCAGCACCCGCATTCAACGACCAAGCCAATGGCTTGACAGCGAATGTGTTCCTTGTGACACTACCGGTAGATTCCCCTCCGACAGTCACCGATGTCTTAGACACCCCGCTGACACATTTCTCAACCATGCCACCGCCCAGGGCATAAACCGTAAACACATCCTTGTCCCAAAGATTCGCCTTGAGATTAAGAGGCAAGCCAAGATATCCCAGAGTCTGGGAATCCTCTGACACCCTGTTTCCGGACGAAGTCGTAAAGGTGCTGTGCAGGATGGAATACGTCAACCCGGTCCCGAGAGAGAGAACATCATTTAACGGGAAATCTAGCGACAGAGACAATCTAACAGGCCTATGATGATCCTCATCCTTAGATACGGGGACAGATACCGTCCTTGTATAAATCGAGGCGTCATCCCTTGTACCGACCTCAAAATTAGCCGCATAGCCCTGGAAGAAAGGCCTAGTGTCCATGATGCTCGCATCTTGGGCATTCCTGGCGGCGCTGGAGAAGGAGAATCCGGCAGAAGGCTTGTTCTCCCCACGGCCACGACTCTCTCCGTCAGCCGGCATATACTTTGACCAATCCTCTCCGTCATGATTCGTCTTGAATACGGTCTCTTTCTTCTGGTCCTGGATAACCTCCGTCGGTTTGTCCTGGACTTCCACAGGAGGTTCGACGACCTCCACGGGGAGCTCGACAGCTTCATCCGGAATCAGCTCCGATGGCGAGACGACAGCCAGGGAAGAACCCTTTGGAGCCGGGATTATGTGGATCGGCTCAACTACAGAAGGCGCCTGGTCTCCCCCATTGTCGACTGAAGAAGAATTGTTAATGTTGGGCGAGACCTGGCCTTCCGCTATCCTGTTATCGTCTTTGATGGTGTCATTGCCGTTGACGCGATCTATCATGCGCACTCCGGCGAATACACCTAAAGCCAAGGCAGCAGCGACGGCGAAGCCCCACACCCAAGGCATATACCTCACCTTGTGTGTCTTGGCAGGGAAAAGTTCAGTCTCCAAGTGCTCCCACACCCCTTCGGGGGCAGGAGTCTCGACAGACTCCATCTTTTCCTTGACTATTTTCAACCAATCTTCGCTCATCGCTTTATCTTGACTTTTCCTAAATATTCCTTAATCTTCTTCGCCAGAATCATCCTGGCCCTGTACAGCTGCGAGGCTGACGTGCTCTCTGTTATCCCAAGCAGATCGGATATCTCCTTGTGGTTTTTCTCCTCGAGGACAAAAAGGTTAAACACAGCTCTGTAACCATCAGGTAGTTCCTTTATCATCTCGTGGATCACCGCCGCTGGGACTCTCTCCACTTCAGGAGGCCCCGTGTCCTCCTCTACCTCCACATCCCTCAATTCTTCCTCGAACAAGATCGGCACGCTCCTCTTCCTCTTCCGCAAAACCTTGAGGCACTCATTTACGACAATCTGCCTCATCCATGCTTTCAGAGACCCTTCCCCCCTGTAATCGAACTTGTCCAGAGACGAGAATATCTTGACGAAACCGTCTTGAAGGACATCCTTCTGGTCCCCCTTGTCAGGAAGGAAACGTGAGCATGTCGCCGCAAGGAAGGAGGAATAACGGTCGTAAAGTTGCCTGACCGCCTTCCTGTCACCATCCCTGGCCCTTTCAAAGACCTGTTTCTCTTTCTCCTCTGTCAACACGCTATTTCTCTGATGCCCTGTTACCGTACCTCAGCCTCAATGTTTTCTCTCCACTGAAAGACATCCAATGAAGAACAACAGAAGAAGGATCTCTGTACTCATCTTTCCTTGACATGTACATCTGACAGATCCTAAAGGCTACCAGACTCTCTTTCCAGGAACTCTGAAAATCTCCGTTGTCTTTGTGGACCAAATACAAGTGGTCCGGATGCTTCCGCGAAGCGTAGAGGTTGACAGAATGTAATGTGACATCTCCCCAGAATGTGGCGAAGTGGATCATAAGGTAGCCATCCTCAGAAAAGGTCATCCAATCAGGAATACCCTCATCCGTGACCACATCGAGAGGACTGCTTGACTCAAGCAACTCGGCTGTGGAACCGAAACCGGTCTTAACAACGGAGACCGGGATATCGGAACCTCCTGTCAGGCCGTCATCCACATCGATGTAGGTCGCGTCCCTGGTGACAATCGAGTCTATTCGCTCAACAGCGACCGTCCTTGTACAGAAACCGGTCCCAGGTCCCAGGTCCGAGAAAGCCACCAATGCCCTCACCTCCTCGCTGAAGGGATTATTCCAGCCAACAGGCTCGAGAGTGGTCCTCTCGTCCAACTGGAAATAATCCCGGCCAGAATAGGACTTCCTCACAGTCACGATGGCGTTTGCCCATCTGATGTCATCCTGCAGGCTTGCGAGCTCGGCTGTCTGTGACAAGGAAGAATCGAACTCCTCACGATCACATGCTGTCGCCAGGACAGCCAAAAGCGTCAAGACCGCCATGAAATGACATGAAAGGAGCAGATCCTGCTTCATCAGCTTTCCAACATTCATCTTCATAGCTTCTATACTATAAATCCCGGATTTGAGAAATCTTGCATAAAAATGACAAAAAAATTTTTATATTGCGTACTGTTATTCAACGAATTTGACGAAATGGCCCGTAAATCCTTTTCCAGGTTGGGAATCTCATTGATCCCTATAACTACACTTGTGGCACTACTGGCTCTCGATATCAGCATTTTCGGGAGCGATGCGATCCTTGGCGCCAGCCAGGTTGCCTTGCTTTTCTCGGCTGGGATCTGCGTATGGCTAGCGATGTGGCTTTTCAAAGTTCCGTGGAGCGATTTCGAGGAAGCGATAAAAGGCAATATTGGTGATGTAACCACAGCCATTGTTATCCTTTTCCTGATTGGAGGCATCTCGGGGACTTGGACCATGAGCGGCATCGTGCCCACTTTTATTTATTATGGAGTCAAGATAATCAGCCCCAAGATATTCCTGGTGACTGCTTGTGTGATTTGTGCGTTGGTGTCACTGATGATCGGTAGTTCCTGGACCACTATAGCCACAATAGGAGTAGCCCTGCTCGGCATTGGGAAGGCTGAAGGATTCAGCGATGGGGTTATCGCAGGAGCGATCATCTCGGGAGCCTATTTCGGAGACAAGATATCCCCACTGTCCGATACGACCGTAATGGCCTCATCCTTAAATAAAGTGCCTCTATTCCAGCATATTCGGTATATGTTCTTCACTACGGTGCCTTCAATTACCATAACGCTGATCATATTCCTTATCCTCGGATTGACCCATTCAAGTTCCGATGCGGCCACAATCTCAACCTACACGGACACACTTGCCGCCAGATTCAGGATTACGCCATGGCTATTTATCATACCAGTATTGACTGGCGTGATGATCGCCCGGAAAATGCCGGCGATAATGGTCTTAGCCTTGTCTATTCTGCTTGCTGTGGTTGCCGCCCTTGTATTCCAACCTTCAATAATCCACGAGATCGGTTCCATGGCCGCAGAAGGCGCCAGATGGAAAGTCATGTTCACCGGCGTGGTGCAGACAATCTACGATTCGGTAAGTCTCGACACAGGCAATCCGGAAGTGAACCAACTTGTGTCCACGAGAGGGATGGCCGGAATGCTCAACACGGTTTACCTGATCATTTGCGCAATGTGTTTCGGAGCGGCTATGAAAGCCAGCGGGATGTTGCGTAACCTGGCCAGTATGATTATTCCGCTCACCAAGCGCCGCACCAGCCTCGTAGCCTCGACAGTCACAACCGGAACCGTCCTAAACGGGATCGTGTCCGACCAGTATCTATCCATCATATTGACTTCCAGCATATTCAAGGACGTTTACGAGAAGGATGGATACGAAGGGAGGTTACTGAGCCGAGCCGTGGAAGACTCTGCGACAGTAACCTCGCCATTGTTTCCTTGGAGCAGTTGCGGGATGACACAAGCCACTATTTTGAGTGTGCCGACCCTAACTTATCTCCCATTCTGTTTCTTTAATATCATCAGCCCGTTCATGAGCGTGATCGTAGCCGCGACCGGCTACAAGATATTCAGGAACAAGTCTACTACTTGTTCTTAAGAAGGTCGCGGATCTCCTCGAGAAGAACCACATCATCAGGCTTGGGTGCCGGAGCCTCAGGCTCGGCGGGAGCCTCTTCTTTCTTCTTCTCAGAGAGAGCTTTAGCCTTGTTAATGCCCTTGATAACGAAGAAGATGCAGAGGGCGATGATGATGAAGTCGAATATCACCTGCAGGAAATTACCCCAAGAGATAGCGACCTCGGGCTTGACAACCTCCTCGCCTTTCATGACAGCCTCCTTGAGAACCCACTTCCAATCAGTGAAGTTGAGGCCGCCGCAAAGAGCGCCCACAGCGGGCATGATAATGTCGCTCACCAGTGAGGTGACGATCTTTCCGAAGGCACCGCCGATGACCACACCGACAGCCATGTCAATGACATTTCCCTTCATCGCGAAGTCCTTGAATTCGGACCAGAATTTACCTTTTGCCATAATGCTTTTTATTTGAGTGTTGTTAGGAATATCTCCGCCTCTGAAAGCGCCTCGACCTTACCGACATCCATCATCCTCAACTTTTCAGGCATCACACCATACACCGGATGCGAGGCACATTCTTTAATATAAAAGTCCATTATAGGGAATCTCTCACCCCAGTCATCCTCATCAAATATAGTGAATATTCTGTCAGAAATCAAATGCACTCCCGAAAAAGCGTATTTACGGAAACGGGAAGGATCCAAACCGGGATAGGGGCTTCGGACCTCTCCAGTCTCGACATTGGTCCACCCTACCATCCTCATGTCATCATCGAAAAGAAGGTACCGCTTGGTTACCCTTTCACTAACAAGAATGTTGGAAAGCGCCCCAGGACGGGCTTGAGAGATAAACCAACGGATATCCAGATCAGAAAGGATATCCACATTATGGACAAGGAAAGGTCCATCACCCTCCAGAAATTGCCTGGCATGACGGATTCCGCCCCCTGTTTCCCTCAACAAGTCTCTCTCATCAGAGACAAAAACCTTTGTCCCGAAACCATCCTGCTCCCTCAAATAATTGATTATCAAGTCGGCGAAATGATGGACATTGACCACAATATCCTCAATTCCAGCTGCTTCCAGCTTTCTCATCACATGAGATAGCAAAGGCTCACCACCCACTTGGACAAGCGCTTTGGGGATGGAGTCAGTCAGCGGCTTTAACCTGGTGCCGAGGCCGGCGGCGAAAACAAGGGCTTTCATCTGCGATTATAATATCTTCTCGATGTCCAGTTCCCGGTGAGAAACCGTTATCTTTATGTCAAAGCGCTCTGACAGGTGATTTGCCAGATGCTCAGCGCAATAGACCGATCTATGCTGGCCCCCGGTGCAACCGAAACAAACCTGCAGATGGGTGAACTTCCTCTCCATGAATCGTTTGACATGTGCGTCGACAAGAGGGAACACGCTCTCCAGGAACTTTGTCACCTCTCCATCATCCTCAAGAAACTTGATTACTTCCTGGTCCAACCCGGTGAATTGGCGATAATACTCGTATTTCCCGGGGTTGTTTACCGCGCGGCAGTCAAAGACATACCCTCCGCCGTTGCCGGTAGTGTCGGCCGGTATACCTTTCTTATAGGAGAAACTGAATATCCTAACCTCCAGCCTCTTGTCCTCAGCGATATTATTGAACTGGGACATGGTGGTGAGCTTGGAGAGGATGGCATTGAGGTACGGATACGACTCGAAAGGCTTCTGAAGAAGCTTCCTCAAGTTACTGAGAGCGAATGGCACACTGGCGAGGAAATGTGGCTTCTTCTCAAAATAGCCCCGGAAACCGTACGCACCCAAGACCTGGAGACTCCTGAAGAGGATGAAAAGCCGCAACCTTTCATGAAAAACATCCTCATCAACGGGCATATATCCTTTAAGCGACTTAAGATAGGTCTGGACCATCTCCTTGCGGAGAGTTTCCGGATAACGGGCCCTAGCCTGCCAGACGAAAGAGGCCACATCATAATAAATCGGTCCCTTGCGTCCTCCCTGGAAATCAATGAAATAAGGTTCACCATCTTTTACCATGACATTCCTGGACTGGAAGTCACGGCACATGAAAGTCTCCCCCATGTCGCTCATCAAGTCATCCCTCAATCTCTCAAAATCCTCTTGCAGCTTCACCTCATTGAACTCGAGCCCAGTCGCCTTCAGGAAACAATACTTGAAATAATTGAGGTCGAACATTATCATCCGTTCGCTGAAAGCCGGCTCCGGATAGCATACTGACCAATCTAGCCCCTCGGCACCCTTGAATTGGATCTTGGGAAGCGCCTCCATGGCCTGGCACAGCAGATGGCTCTCGTAGGAGCTATACTCCCCACTCTCACGGCCATGGGACACAAGCTTATAAAGCTGGTCGTCACCCAGATCCTCCTGGACGTAACGCATCTGGTCATCCGAAACCGCCAAAACCTTAGGGACTCTTATTCCCTTCTCGACGAAATGACGACTGAGCTTGATGAAAGCGTTGTTCTCTTCCTTGTTGGTCCCAACCACACCAATAATGGAGATATTTCCGCCCTTCAAGCGGAAATATCTCCTATTGCTACCTGAGGAGGTTAACTCCTCAACTTCTGTGGCTCTCTGACCTGTATAGCTTTCGAATAAATCCTTGAGCTTTTCCATCAGATCAATAGAGATCGTTGTATTTCACTCCGTTGGAGTAATAATTATGCTGCTGCGCGAGCTTGCCGTACATCTGGCCCAGGACCTCGAGATAGGGCTTGCCCTCCACGAGGGTGGTCCTGTAGACGGTGTCGTCCACCTTGTAGTAAGATACTCCATCAAGGGTGATGGTGTCGTAGTCATCGGGAAGCTCCTCGACGAGGGCTCCGGCCGGAGGGACTATGACCTCATACTGGCCTTTGGAGTTTACGATGTAGAACACACCGTCCTGATAGTAGTAAGGCTGATCCGCGTAAGCGTAGCTCTGCACCAGTCCAAGCCTGTTGGCGAGGGTGTACGCGTCGTTGGCCCTTGTGGTATTCAAGGCGATCGCGTTATTCTGCGCCGCGATAGTGGCGTTGTTCTGGGCGATGATCCTGTTCTGCTCGTCGATGACCCTGTTGTTGGCATCAATGGCGTTGAACAACCTGTAGGTGTTGCAGTAGTACGAGAAGCGTACTCTGGAGAACAGCAGGTCAGAGATCGCCAGGTCGATGCAAACTCCGAAAGGAGGTCTGCAGACTACCCAGTACCCACCGTAGGGCCTGTAGTAGATCCCATCATACAAGCAGTACTCGATTCCCCAATAGGTCACCCTCCTGTAACGAGGCGGCAGGTAACTGACCCTGTAGCCATAGTAGTGAGGGGCGTGACCCCAGAAGTGTCCCGGATGGTTGTAAGGGAGGAAGTCACGGTCCCTCGGAGGGATCCTGTGGACGTTCCTGTCCTCTCCAATCCTCATGAAGTCATTGCGGGTCTCTCTCATCACGTCGTTTCCGGCGCGCGACATATTCTTGTCGTAGGTGGCGAGACCGTCACGGGTGGCGTTACCCACGGACTGGGCCCTTTCTCTGGCGGAGCCGGTACCCGCGCTGCGGGATGCGCTGCTCCTGGAAGATCCGGACCGGCCGATAGGCTGGGCTACCCTGGAGCTGGAGCTCCTGGAAGCGGAAGCGGTGGAACTTCTCTGAGAAGTAGCTGAGCTTCTCTGGGAGGTGCCGCTGCCAACCTGGGAGCTACGGGAGCTGGAAGTGGTGGCGGAACTTCTCTGAGAGGAGCCGGAGCTTCTCTGGGAGGTGCCGCTGCCTACCTGGGAGCTACGGGAGCTGGAGGTGGTGGCGGAACTTCTCTGAGAGGAGCCGGAGCTTCTCTGGGAGGTGCCACTGCCTACCTGGGAGCTACGGGAGCTCGAAGTAGAAGCCGAGCTTCTCGAGGAGTAGGAACCGGAGCTTCTTTGGGAAGACCCGGAGTTGACCTGCGCTGAACGAGAGCTGGAAGGTGCGGAAGAAGAACTTCTCGACATGCTAGCCGAACTTCTGGAAGAAGAACCGGAAGAGCTGCTTCTCACGCTGGAAGCGGAGGATGAGCTCCTGGCACTTGATGTTGAAGACGACGAGCCTCTGCTCGAGGAAGATCTATTCTGGGAATATGAATCCACAGGGAACGCGACCATGGCAAGAGCCACTATCGATGCGATCGCGATTTTAAGGATGTTTTTCATATTACAGTAGTTTTAGTAGTTAATCGTACATCAGGTACTTTCTGGAGAGCTCCTTGAAACCTTTGACATCCTTGGACCAGTAGTCCGAGATATCAGCGACTTTCAACCGCTTCTCAAAAGTCGTCCTTACATAATCCGTACCACAAACTTTATCGATCATTCCATTTCTGCCTGGAGACAGCTTAAATGGATTCTTCGAGGGATATAATTCGTTGACAGCCTGCATCACATAGAACTGAGTGAGGGTGCAACAGGCCGCCTCAAAATCGGTGTAATGATACTGCACTCCATGGATCAGTTTCCCTTGGGCGCTGCCGGAAAACGGCTTGAAGTGAATAGTCCTGAAAGCGATCCCAGGAAGGTTGTAGCTATCCAGATGGGCTTTTAGTTTGTCCGCGTCTATCCACTCCGCGGCGAAGACCCCGAACGGCAGGGTATAGCCTATTCCGATATTCAGATAATTCTGGAACTCACCTACTATTCCGGCTGAGGGATAATTGATGGCGGATTGGGGGTAAGGAATATTCGGGGACGGGAGAACCCACGGGAGTTTCGTATCCTCAAAGAGCATATTCCTGCTCCAACCCTCCATTGGAACGACGGATAGCTCGCATTTGAGAGGTTTCTGGTCACCTTTCTCACCACAATTGAGGCCCTCCTCGTTGATCAGGGTGGCCAACTCTCCAACAGTCAGACCGTAGATGTAAGGGATCTTGAACTCGCTGACGAAAGAGTGGAAGCCATCCTCCACGACGCAGCCCTCTACCTTATTGCCACCCAACGGATTAGGGCGATCCAGGACCATAACTTCAATCCCTTGCTCGGCGCAAGTCCTCATCACCAGGCCGAGGGTACTGATGAAAGTATACGAGCGGCTACCGACATCCTGTATATCATACACAACTATATCCAGACCGGAGACCATCTCCGCGGTAGGCTTACGAGTAGCACCGTAAAGAGAAAAGACGGGAAGACCAGTCACAGGATCCTTGCCGTCCTCGACACGGCCACCAGCATAAATGTCTCCGCGTACACCATGCTCCGGGGCGAAGAGCTTCTTCAGATTCACCTCAGGGGCGTCGTAAAGAATGTCGATTGTGGAACGCAGGTTGCGGTCAACTCCACTTGGGTTAGTGACCAAGCCGACCTTTTTCCCGACCAGGCCTTCGAATCCCCTGGATTCCAGAACCTCAATCCCTACTTTGACCACCGGAGAGTCTGGGACGTTAACCGGGACAGGGGCGTTCCCGGAGGCTCGGGCACAACATGTCAGCAGCAAGGCGGCTGAGAGGATAAACCATTGTCTTGTCCGCATATTATTCAATATTAATTATTTACAAGATCATCATCGGCGCTCAGGATCTTCGAGCGGGCGATAATGGCGGCCGCGAAAGTACCCAAGCATGAAATCATCACCAAAGTGAAGAAGCCCACATATCCGAGCCATTGCTGGAGGTAACCCGCGACAAGGGCCGGAAGCTTCATGGACAGCCACATGAAAGCTGTGCAGAGAGCGTAATGGGATGTTTTCAACGGACCGTCCACAAAGCGCATCATGAAAAGAGTGTAGGCGGTGAATCCGAATCCGTAGCCGAATTGGTCAAGGACGATCAATGAACCGATTGACCACACACTTGTCGGATGCGCGAGAGCCATGAAGAGATAAACGGCGCAAGGGAGGGCCAGCGAGAGGGCCATAGGCCACATTGATGCGCGCAGGCCACGTTTGGAGGCATATATTCCTCCAAGAATACCACCGAGAAGGAGCGCGACTACTCCAAAGGTGCCATAAACAAGGCCGTACATCTCGGTACCTGCCCCAAGGCCTCCTACCTCCGCACCATCCTTGAAAAACGGATACAACAGATTGAGCGACAGGGCCTCAGGAAGTCTGAACAGGAGGAGGAATGCGATTGCCCACCACACTCCTTTCTTCAGGAAGAAAGAACGGAACGACTCTCCAAACTCAGCCCAGATAGCGGAAGATGACCTGGTCTCCCGTTTGTCCTGGTCCTCAGCGGCTTTGGGAAGAAGGAACAGGTGATAAACCGCCACTAAAGCCAGCAGCACAGCGCAGATCAATATGACCATCGCCCATGAGCGGGGAACATCACCGGAACGTTTTTGAAGAACGCCTCCAAGCATCACTAGCAGGCCCTGGCCAAGAACGAGTCCACCCCTGTAGAAGGTGTTACGGATTCCAACGAAGGAGGATTGGCGCTGCCTGTCAAGGGCCAGCATATAATAGCCGTCGGCTGAGATGTCATGCGTGGCCGAGGCGAACGCGACTACGACAAATAACGCCAGAAGCACTGACATCGAGCAAAAAGGCAAGCAGAAAGCGATCACCGCCAAAGTCACCATCATCGTGAATTGGGTCAACAGGATCCACCATCGTTTGCTGCGGAATATGTCCATGAAAGGACTCCACAGAGGTTTGATGAGCCAAGGAAGGCTGATCAGGGTGGTAAGAGGACCGAGAGTGCCGTTGTCCACTCCCATATCCTTGAAGATGGCGAGTGCTATCGTGTTGACTATCGCGTAGGGCAGGCCTTCAATCAGATACAATGTGGGGACCCACCGCCATGGAGACGCATCAGCTTTCATATTCTTTCTATTGTGGAACTTGGATAATAATGCCTTAATATCTCATCGAAGTGATATCCCTTCGCACCCATCACGGCAGCACCGATCTGGCAAAGGCCCACTCCGTGGCCCCACCCAGAGCCATCGAGAATCAGCCTGTCACCTTCCCATTTAACTTGGAAAGCTGAGCTCTTTAGGTGGGAATCGGAAAGCCACTTCCTGATTATCAACTCCTTCCCAATGACCATTGATCTTTTGTCCCCCTCGATCCGCAGTCTTTTAATACGGCCTGAAGGGCCTCTCTCAATAGGCAACAGATCCCTGATCACACCAAAGTCGATCCCTGAGCGCTGACGCACAAGATCGGAAACTTCCGCTCTGGTATATTCTGTCCGCCAACGGTAGAAGTCCTTGGTCTCGAGGTCATAGTCATTAAGCACTTGGGAAAGGATGGTCTCGTCGGTGGTGTCGCAAAAAGGATCAGCGTCATCTTTTTCATCCGGAGTGTCAGGAAGTGATTGGAGATAAGGATAATCCTTATCCTCCCAGCAAGTGCTGAAAAGTTCCATCCTCCCGCCGCAGCATTTTGAGAAACGAGCGTCACATATCTCCCCTTCTGACATCAACACCATCCCCCAAGTCTGGTCAATCGCCTTCATGACAGTGTCCCCAATCACCATAGACAGGCCTTGGTAGCGTTGGCAATGGTCATCCGCACATACATCGAAGCGAGTATGGTCCTCATGGTCAAACCATTTGATATATTCCTTATTATCTCCACTTATCCCAGAGGAGACGTGACCTTCACTGATAATAGAAGAATCGAGTTTGGTAACGAGGGCGGGCACGCAGTTTATCTTGGCAAGCTCTTCTTTCGGGACGCCGGCAGTTTCCTTGGCCTTACGGTGGGCGATCTGCGCCATGACCCATGACCTGGATATAACAGCATGAGCTTTAAGGAATTCCAATCCCGCCGAGGACTTCATCTCGGAAGAAATGACACTCAACAGATAGTCTTCAATACCAATCACATTGACAGCGGTCACCTTGCCGCCGTCCACAATGAATTTGAGCGTTCCGGCATATTTGTGGGTGACTTTGCGCTCCCAGTGGAAATCCACCCCGATAGTCACATCCTTCAAGATGAACGACGGTTCGGCGAACAGAGTGGCCTCGGTCTGAGCCTCGAACACCAACTCATCGTATAGAGCCCCGTTGTATGAAATCTTCCCTTCTTGATAAGCAACTCTTTGAGGCCCTGCACCATCGGAAATGATCTCAAACTCAATTTCGGGGGCGGACATTATCCCGACCTCCAACGTCTGCTGAGTACGGATAAGACGCCAGATTATATCTTTGTCAACTTCCTGAGGCACAGTTACTTCACTAACAACTTCGCCCAGGAGGGCCGAATCAAGCTTCTTGAAATCCTCCTCACGTGTCGTAATGAACACTCCTCCCATGTCAGCGCATCCCGGGCTCATCGCGAGATGGTCAGGACCGGATGAGGAATAATGGCTGGAACGATGCTTTTCCCGGAATATGACGACTGTCCGGAACTCTCCTCCCGACCGCCAGGTGATGACATTGATCCTCGGCTCGGTATCGCCTTCATAAATCGGGGCGCAATCCAGAAGCCTGTAGAAAAGCTTTGCCTGAGATTTTGGGGTAGAGGCTTGGAGAACATATATTCCTCTAGCATATTCATCCAGATGGAAGATGCGGGCTTCCCGGACGTTTGTCAGATATCGCAGCTTCGGCCCACCCGAATCCAGAAGGGACTCGACTCTGGCGACAAGAGGCATACGGCCTTTAGGACAAGCCTGAAAATGGAAATGGTCCGGTGCGGACGCCCCACTCTTGGGACCATTGTAAAAACAAATGTAAGGCTCATTCTCCTTGACGAAGTCCAGCATGTCCTGATAACGTCTCCATATTGACTGGGGAATATGCTGGAAACTGGATATCACAAGATGTCTCGGGAATATCGGAAAAGGATTCAACGTTATGCGGTACATCTTTCCTTTCCGCCCCTCGAAATCAATGTTGTACTGCTCCGCAGGCCTGTTTTCGGGGCAAAGAAAACAAGGTCTCGCCGCGATGGACTCCGGATCCAGGGCCGCTTCCGAGGAGACTTTCCGAGCGGGATTGAACTGAACGGTCACATCAAGGCCTCCCACATTGAGAGTCTTAGTCTTTGCTTTACGGAGATCACGATAATTCCCGGCCGCCAAAGGCCAGACAGAGAGTTGGTCCCGTATGAATTTTTCTATCTCGGTTCCCATCACAGAAGAGCCAAAAGGGATTCCTTCATCTCGGAGAACTCATGCTCGAAATTGGGAGTGAATATTCCTTTGCCCAACGACGAGAATATCTCCTCCATAGTCCAGTAACGGCAATCAGCCACCTCCTCAAGGTTGAAAGACTCTATCTTGAAATTGCCGACAGCGGCGAACACATTGACAAGTTCTTTCTCAGTGGAACTTTCCCATATATAAGTCTTTAGCCAAGTCGGATTGAACGCGCTGAAGCCCAACTCCTCAAAAGCTTCCCTATACAAGGCCCCCTCAATCAACTCGCCGTAATCCACATGGCCTCCGACAGCCGTGTCCCACATTCCCGGAAGCAAGTCTTTAGTCATGGACCTTTTCTGAAGGAATAACTCCGAGGAACGGTTAAGGATATGCAAATGGACCACAGGATGCAACAATTTGAGTCCTGAATGGACATCCTTCCTGGAGGCCTGCCCGATAACCAGGCCATTTTCCTCGACAATAGGTAACATCTCGGAGCCAGACATCGACCTTATCCCAGGCTTGTCCACAGTAGGGAGAGGAAGCAACGGGGCGGGGTCAACTGGATAAATAAGCTCAAACATCTGATTATCAATAATTGATGATCCTCAATTCTTCTTCTGTGTAAAGCAGCTGGTCGATGAAGTCAGGGGCTATTCTGGCCAGCAGCATAAACACTCCGATGAACACAACCGCGGCACCGGCCACACTCAACGCGGCCACCAGCCAAGGGCGTCTTTTGCTTTTCGGAACCGGGCCCTTTCCAGCCACATCTGAAGTCACTTCAGTCACAACTGGAGTACGCAGAGGCTCGACCACCTCCTGGAGTTCCTTCACGGCGGCCTCTATCTCCTCAGGGGTCTCCTCGTGCGCCTTCAAAGAGACAGGCTCAAGACCGTAACCATAAGGATAAATGTCCAGATCCTCGTCAGCGATAAAAAAGAAGGCGTTTTCCTTGGTAGCCCGGAGACGTCCCAACCCTGGAAGGACCACGACTTTTTTCGCCTGGAGAGTCTCTTTCAGTCCGGAGACGAACTCACCCACAATCTTCTCCGCCTTATCCCGGTCGATTCCGTTAGTCTCGGAATAGAAATCCGAAAGAATACTGTCCGATTCATCCCAACGCTGACGGAATGAGAGACGGCGGTAAGGAGGGTTGATCGTGTAACCCTTGTCGGAAAAAGTTGAAGGCATAAGTTCGGATACAAATGTCCCTAGTCCTGGCAACGTAACTTCATCATTGTCAAGAAGCAAATCCTTCACTATTCCAGAGAAAAGGTCGATATCCATCTCAATGTCGCGATTATTCTCACAAATATAATCAAAAAAACACTCAAAAAAATTTGGAGAAATATCTTTTTGTTGTACCTTTGCAATCCCGAAAGAGAACTAACCTTCCTCAATAGCTCAGTTGGTTAGAGCACCTGACTGTTAATCAGGGGGTCGTAGGTTCAAGTCCTACTTGAGGAGCCAAAGCGGACAAATTGCTAAAATCGGCAGTTTGTCCGTTTTCTTTTTCTCCGCAACTATCTGATTTCAAGCCGTATGTAAAGAGGAACTCGTTCTTGGAAAGAGGTTCAATATGATACCAACTCCAATTGGGTTAAAAACGGGTGGTACAGCGAAAACGCCTTGAATGAATAGATATTATCGGTTTTCCTATTAGCCAGATAGTCCTGCTTGAAGCCAGATATAGTTGTGAATGATGAAAAAAGAGAAATAGCTTCAAGCAATAAAGACTGAATCTGAAACTCATTTTCGGGGGTGAGATTGCTTGCTCTGAGCAGTTCGTCTTTGTCCTTTATTCTGGCACGTGCACCAAGTGTGTAATATTTTGGGAACTCATAATCCTTTGGGAAAGTATCCAGGTGGTCAGGGTTGAAACCGACTGCTAATTCCAAATAATACAAGTCAGAGTAAAGAGACCTCTGAAAATACAATACGTGGATAAAATCTGGAGACAAGGCATACCATGCGCCTCTTTTGAAGAGAAATCCTTCTGAAGAAAGTAGTTTCTTGGCTATCAAGTTGATCGTATTCATTATATGCGGCCTTGGGTCCACCAATATATCTAAACAAAGTTAAGCTATATTAGTACGATTTGCAAATGACTCGCCTTTATCTCTTCAAGTGTCTTAATAAAGGATTAATCCACTCCTGATTCTCGTCAATGAACTTGACGACTTGGAGGAAATCCCGCCACAGGTTCAACATTTCACTGTTTAGGGGAGCAGCAAAAGCACCAGCAGAAATGCCGGTGCTTTTTATTATCTTATCATATAGACAAACGAGTAATCATATAAAACTGGCACAGCGACACCATCAGCATTTTTACCAGGGCTCCATTTGGGAGAGGCTCCAACAACTCGTACAACCTCTGCATCTATATCTCTATCAAGGCTTTTCAAAACTTTTACATCTCTTACCGAGCCATCGGTTCCTATTGTGAATTGTATCACAACACGCCCGATAATATCCGATTCAGCGACAGAATCAGGTATCTTGAACCGGCTAATCACCCATTCTGAGAAATCGTTGACATTCCCATCGTTGAATTGAGGTTTAATATCTACTTGATCAAACGGCACGGCATCTGGTTCATAGACTGAAATGGTATCTGAAACCTCTGCATCAACCCCAGTTCTTGGGTGATAACAGGCAAAACAAAAAAACAACAAAACCGGGATCGCGACGAGTTTCTTCAACATCCTTTTAAAATATTTGTTTTTGTTATAATATTGTTATACATTTGTAATATAAAATATAACAAAATGATTGGATCATCTGTAACAAAGGTACAAACCGCCTTCCGATTAAACAAGGATTTAATTCATCGTCTGAAAATGAAGGCGAAGAAGGAAAACAGGAGCCTCAACAACTATGTTGAGACTGTCCTGATGGACATCGCTTATAATGAACCTAACGATGAAACAATAGCGGCCATTGAAGAGGCTCGTTCCGGGGAGCCGATGAATAAACTTGACGTGGATAGTTTGGAGGGATTTGTGGCGGAATTGTAATATGTGGGAAATTGTCTATTCTACAAGGTTTAAGAAGGACTTGAAGCGATATAAGGGGCAATCTGATAGAATAAAAGCTCTCAAGGCCGTGCTTCAGCAACTTCGGGATAATGGCAAAGTTGACGCATCCTATAAGCCACACAGACTCAGCGGTGAATACAATGATTGTATGGAATGCCACGTCCAGAACGATTTCCTTTTAATCTGGATTGATGAATCCCTGCACCAGATTAAACTGGTCAGATTGGGTTCACATTCGGACCTCTTTAAATAATGGCTTAAGCCACTCCCGATTCTCGTCAACAAACTTGACAACTATGAGGAAATCCCGCCACAGGTTCAACATTTCACTGTCTTGGGGAGCGACAAAAGCATCGGCAGAAATGCCGGTGCTTTTTTTGTCATTTATTTTTGTTATCTTAGCCTTGCTAATCTGTTTTTTATAGAAAACTAAAGGTTAAAGTATATGAAGAATATCGCAATTATCTTAGTCGCGGGACTTACCACTCTATCAACAGCCTGCTTCAACAATGGCGCGAAGACGAAGACGGCAAACTTATCTGACGACACCACTATTAACAGTGAGAAAAGCATTGACGGTAATGGTGTCGCTAATAGCACCTCCGCTAATCCCCAGGAAGTTAAAGACACAATGGTTCTTGGCAAACTCTATTTCGTGTGCCTCAAAGAGGGTGAGCAGCCTGTGATGACCGCCTTGAGTTTGAACGGGGATCGTTGCGGAACTGGTGATTTCAACCATAAGCCCTATGCCACTGAAGGCATCCGCTCCGTTTTCGAGCTTAACGAATGGATAGAGTTCAATCCACAGGCCACCGCCGCGTCAGGCATCAAGGTTATGGTTTTCAAGCATCAGGCGGACCAAGGGTTTTATTTGAAAAACTCTTTGAATGACGAGACCCCTGGCTATGTCCTGGCATGTGACCTTAATAAAGATCCAGACGACGAAACCTTCCATTGGGGATCATTTTACCTTCATCCTGAAGAGGTCGAGCCTGGCTACTACGACTTTGTATTCATCTATAATAACAAGGTTTTCGCCACAATGCTTACCAGATTTTTCCAGGAAGAAGAAATCCAAGGAAAACCTGATTCCGAATTGGAGAAACTTATGTCAGAAAAAAGGCAATAGCGGAAACCTCTTATTTGTCCCTTAGGGAGGAAAGAAGGTAGAACACCGGGAATATCTCCAAACGTCCAAGTATCATCTCGATCATGCTAGTGATTTTCACCATGATCGGGAGATTGGCATAGCTTGACATCGATCCTATTTCCCCGAATCCAGGTCCGACATTTCCGATGCACGCGACTGAGGCGGTCAGCCCGGTCGTAACATCAAGACCACCCGCTATATTCACTAATCCGAAGATGAATATCAGAAGGAAGTAGCTGAACATGAACACGAAAGCATCGTTGATAAGGTTATCCGGACGGATCTTGCCATCAATCTTTACCGGTATTATCCTGCCCGGATGACTGGCTGAATCAATCCTCGCTTTAAAGCCCTTTATGGCCAAGAGCAAACGATCCATCTTCATGCCTCCTGAAGTGGATCCGGAGCATCCGCATATCAGGGAGCAGATAATCAGGATAACCATGCTTAGACTCGGCCACGTCGTAGTGTCAACTGTGGCGAAACCGGTTGTAGTGGATATCGAGACCACCTGGAAGGCCGCCTGACGCAAAGTTTTCCAGGCCAGAGGAGCACCGTGAAAGACAAGATCCAGACTGATCGTAGCTATCGCTATAAGAATCAACACGATAAAAGTCCTGGACACCTCGGACTTGAATATGTGTTTATAGCTTCTTCGGATGCAAGACATATATATGAGTACGAAGTTGATTCCAGCGGCCAACATCGTGATAATCAGAATAATCTCCGCGGCGGGGTTATCCCAGAAGGCTACACTTTCGTTCTTGACGCAAAACCCGCATGTGCTGCAAGCCGACATGGCGCAAGTCGCGGCTTCCAGCCACGTCATTCCAGTGAGTTTCAAAGCGATCATCGATACCGCGGTCATCGCGATATATATCACGAACATCCTGCTGGCGAACTTATTTCTGGCGCCTTTGAAGTCGCGTCTGGCGACACTGGATATCTCCGACCCATAAAGGACACTTTTATCATCATCTCGTACTGCGATCATAGAGAATAGGGTGACTATACCGACTCCCCCAACCCAAGCCGTGGAGATTCTCCAAAACTGAAGTCCGGCAGGCAAACTTTCTATGTCCACTAGAATAGAGGCGCCTGTAGTGGTGAAACCCGATACGCTCTCAAACAAGGCGTCAACCAAAGAAATGATCTCGCCGTGAAGCAAAAATGGGATACTTCCGAAAACACAAGCGGCCAACCATGAGAATACCACAACGCAGTTCCCTTCCCTGGCGGAAAGGTGATGCTCCCTCCTGCGCACGAACAATAATGGATAACCACCAGTGATGCCAGTGACAAGAGCCGAGTAAAACAACAAGGCCGCGCTATCATCTCCTTCCGAGAAACAAGCGACAAGGGCGGACACCGACATCAGTGCCGCCACCAGGAGCAGGGACAAGCCCACATACCATGAAATTACCTTGATGTTCATCGCTCGTTTTCATCAACTTCCGCTTGCAAAAATATTCCCGGCAAGTTTATTTATCAATACAATATTTTTTATCTTTGCATTGATAAAATCAATTAACATGACTCTCCAGCAATTAAAATACATCGTGGCGATAGACCAGTTCAGGCATTTCGGGAAAGCTGCCGAGGCCATGGATATCAATCAATCCACGTTAAGTCTCATGGTCAAGAAACTCGAAGATGAACTGGATCTGCTGATATTCGACCGTGATTCCTATCCCATATCCCCGACAGAAATCGGCAGGAAGGTGATCGACCAGGCCAAAGTCGTATTATATAATGTCAACCAACTCCTCGAGATAACCAGGTCCGAGAAACAGTCCACGACCGGTCCCTTGAAAATCGCCATGATATCGACTGTCGCCCCGGTGCTGGTGCCGGGACTATTCAAATATCTCTCGAAGAATCATCCCGGAATATCCCTGATCACCGAGGAAATGCCCTCGAACTCAATCATGGAGAAACTCTCCAAAGCTGAAGTGGACATGGGGATTCTGGCGGAGCCCGTGAGTGACCCTGACCTTTTGACCATTCCTCTATTCCATGAGAAGTTTTTCGCCTATGCGGACAAGGGGCAGAAGAATAATGGCGGAACAATAACAAGAGAGGCCCTCCGCAGGGGCAAAGTCTGGGTAATGAAAGACGGTTTGCAATTGTTCGATGAATCGATGTCGGAAGGCGATTCCACTTTTTCGTATGATCGGTTTTATGAGGGCAGCCGAGTGGGCATCCTTGTCCAGATGGTCAATGAGAACGGAGGAATGACGATCATACCTCAAACCCATATAAACCTGATTCGACCGGGAGATATGGATAATATCCTAGAAATAGTTGATTCTGAATTAAAAAGGACGATAGTCATCGCGATACGACGGGACTATATCCACGAGGGAATGCTGAATGCTGTTTTACATGCGGTGCAGGCGATCATTCCTGACGAGCTGTTGGATGATCTGGTCAAAGCAGGTGATTTGGCCATCTGATATCAGTTATTTTTCTTATATTCGCAAATATTTGTAATTCAGATGAGTCCAGAAACCGCCGCCCAGATCGACCAGATCAATGTGACCCTCAACGCCGGAGGTATGAACACAATCAACATCGTGCTCGCCTTCGTGATGTTCGGTGTCGCCCTAGGCATCAAACCCCACATCTTCGCTGAAGTGTTCAAGAAGCCCAAATCAGTCCTTCTCGGCATGCTCTGCCAACTTATCCTGTTGCCGGCCTTCACCTTCCTGCTGGCAATCTCGATGGGGAAATGGATATCTCCTATGATGGGTCTGGGCATGATCCTGGTCGCCTCATGTCCCGGAGGCAATATTTCCAATTTCATGTCATCCCTGTCAAAGGCCAACATAGAACTTTCCGTGTCGCTGACGGCTATCAGCACAGCGCTGGCTATCTTCTTGACTCCCGCCAACTTCTTCATTTGGGGCAACTTATACCTTCACACGGCCAATGTGGCGGCTGACGTGCCTACCTTGGTCATTCCTTTGTGGGACGTGTTCAAGACAATATTCATCCTGCTCGGCATCCCGCTCACCCTCGGAATCCTATTCGCCCATTTCCTGCCAAAGGTGGCGGATAAACTGAAAAAGCCGTTCCAGTGGCTCTCGATCCTGTTTTTCATAGCGATGGTGATTCTATCCTTCGCCGGGAATCTGGACGCCTTCCTCAAATGCGTCAAATACATATTCCTTATAGTTTTCATCCACAATCTGTTGGCTCTGGGTATAGGATTCGGTATAGGAACCACCTTCAAGGTGCCTCGCCGCGACAGACGTACCCTTACCATCGAGACAGGAATACAGAATTCCGGACTAGGTCTGGTGCTTTTGCTTGGCACATCAATATTCGCCGGATTTCCTCCCCATGGAGGAATGCTGGTCATCACAGCCTGGTGGGGAATATGGCATATAATCTCCGGACTGACAGTCTCGACGATATTCAACCTGAAAGACAAGCGCGCCGCCAAGTGATATGAGGAAACCCTACGAGAGAGATTGGAGGTATTCATGGGCAAGGATATGGTGCGATGACGCGATTCGCAGCATGTTCAACCACATCTCCTCTGAGGGTAAAGAGAATGTTCCGACTGATGGATCCGTTCTTCTGGCGCCTAATCATTGCAACACAGTCATGGATGCCCTGGTCATCCTACAGGACTGGAAAGACGCGACCCTATTCGGGGCAAGGGCGGATGTATTCCAAAAGCCATTGGTCAGAAAGATACTTCATTTCCTGAAGATCCTCCCTCTTCCAAGAGCCCGTGACGGAGTAAAAGCCGTTCTGGACAACAGGTCCACAATTGCAGAAGTCGTTGATTGTCTGGATCATGGGATGAGGTATTGCATGTTCTGCGAGGGCACTCATCGCCCGATGCATTCCCTTCTTCCATTGAAAAAAGGGATTGTCCGGACAGCCCTTGCGGCGAATGAGCGTTTCGGAGATCGCAAGCCGGTTTACATCGTCCCGGTAGGGCTTGAATATCAGGACTATTACCGGATAAAGACTCCTATCACGATCCGTTACGGCAAGGCCATCAATGTGACGGAATTCGTTTCCTCCACTCCGGAAATGGTTGAGAGCCATATATATAAGCATCTTTTAGATACACTGAGAGAGCGAATTGCCTCTCTCATCACCTGCCTTCCTGATGACGACACTTATGAAGGCCGTTGGTCGTTGACTAAGATTTCCGGAGTTAAAACAGCGATGGCAGCCAGTTCGGACAGAATCAAGAACGCCGGAATCTTCGACTTAAAGCGTAGAAATGAGGGGTTGTCCTCGTGGTCCTTTAAGAAGGATGGGACTGGACTACGGATTATAGGCAAGACTCTCGCCTTCATCATGCTTCTGCCGTTGATTATTTTCGCCACTGTCGCGGCGTCTCCCATGTGGATCCTGTCAGAGTACCTGGCTGGAAGAATTAAGGACAAGGCCTTCGTACGGACAGCCCGCTTCGGTGTCAAGTTCGCCCTAATGCCCTTATTGGTAATTATTTGGGGGCTAGTTTACTTCCTATGTCTGCCACCCGTCCTGGCTGTTATTGTCTTCCTTTTATCCTTCTGGTCACATAGCATCTTCTACGAGGCGTTGGAGCAGGGACGTATCCTGATCTCCGACATCCGGCTATCGCTCGGACATAAGGAACTGAAAGAATCATACTCGAAATGTCAAATACAAGAAATATGAAAAAAATGCTTTTGGCAGCCGCTCTCCTGGCCGGCTGCGTACTCTACTCTAACGCCCAGGAAGTAACCAAAACAGGCTTGAACTTTGGCCCTCTTCCCGCTGTCGGCTACTCATCCGATTTGGGATGGCATTATGGTGCCCTCACCGACATTTACTGGTATGGTGATGGTTCCACTTATCCGGAATACATGTGGAAGGCAAATGTCGAAGTCTCAAGATATTCCAAGGGCAACACGGTGCTTCACAGCTTCTTCGACAGCAAGTATCTCATTCCCGGCCTACGTGTCTCAGCCGCCATCTCTTATTTCGGCAATAAGACATATTCATTCTATGGTTTCAATGGAGCTTCATCTCTCTATGTCCCCGAGCTGGACAGGATCACAGACGACGGATTGGGATTCTTCCTCATGAGAAGGGATATCTTCCGTATTATGACCTGCCTCCAAGGTTCGATCGGCGACAGCAAGTGGGGATGGGCCGGTGGCATAACCTATTGGAATATGAATACCGGTCACGCCAAAAACAAAGGGCTTACAGACGGTACGACATCCCTGTTTGACCTGTATGTCAAGAACGGTATCATCCCCGAGGCCGAGAAGAATGGCGGTCAGCATCTGGAATTCAAGGCCGGCGTGGTCTACGACAGCCGTGATCACGAAAACAACCCGACTCGGGGAGCCAACCTGGAAGTTTACGCCTTCGGCTCACCTGACATTATTTCCAAGCACGACAATAATTACCTCAAACTGGCTGCCCACTGGAAGCAGTTCTTCCCGGTGGTTCAGGACAGGCTTACTTTCGGATACCATCTGGCTTACCAAGGTCTTGTCGCTGGTAACGCCCCGTTCTATCTGCTCCAAAGCATCCAGTCACTGAATATGAAGCAAATCAACACCGAGGGACTCGGTTCCACTTGCACAGTTCGAGGCACGACATCCAACCGACTGATGGGTAACAGTTACGCCTGGTCCAACTTCGAGCTCCGCTGGAGTTTCGCCAAGTTCCGCTGGATCAACCAGAACTGGACCCTGGCCACGAACCCGTTCTTCGACGCAGGTATGGTAGTCAGCCCTTATCGTGCCGAGCAGATGGAAAAATTGCTGGCCGACAAGACCGTCGTCTCAAAAGTTGACGGAAAGGAATACACCGCCGCTGACTTCTACACAAAGAATGCTGAGAAGCTCCACATGGGCGCTGGCGCCGGATTACACATCATCATGAACCAGAACTTCAACATCAACTTCGAGGTGGCGAAGTGCCTGGATCCCAACGACGGCAACATCGGCGTCAACGTCGGTCTGAACTATATTTTCTAGATCTAACGCAAATCACGCAGACGAACATCTATCCCTGGCAGAAGGCCGGGGATAGTGCTTATATCCGTATTGCTGAAATGATAGGGAATCAGCACTTTAGGCTTGAAAGCCTTGGCAGCCGCAACACACTGCTCAACAGTCATCGTGTAAGGCTGGTTGACTGGCAGGAAAGCCACGCCAATATCCTTTAGGTCAGCCATTTCAGGGACATCCTCAGTGTCTCCGGCAATATAAATCCTAAGGCCGTCAATAGTCAGCACATAGCCGTTACCATTGCCCTTGGGATGGAAGTTCTCACGCCCGGGTGTGGTGTTGTAAGCCGGAACCGCCTCAAGCTGGATCTTGCCATCGCAAAGGGTTCTTGCCTCACCATTGCCTATAGCCTCTCCCCTGCCGATCCTGTCACGGCTGGTCTGGTTAAGAAGAATAACCGTATTCTCCCCTGTCAAGGTGGCTATAGTCGCGTCTTCCAGATGGTCACCATGCTCATGAGTCACAAGAATGACATCTGCCTTGGGGAATTCCTTCGCGTAATCAGTTGATTTACCGTGCTCCGCGACGGGATCCACTTGAATTGATAGCCCATCATAACTGATAGCTAAAGAACCATGTTTGATAAGGACGATGTCAACCGGGGTGCCTGAAGCGGTACCGAAGCGCTCCACCTCGTATTTTGTCACAGGCTTTCCAGCTTCTGTCCAGGAGATATAGCCACCTTTGAGATTATAGACCTCAAATCCAGCTTTCGCAAGTGCGGCCGAGGCTTCAGAAGCCCGTTTCCCACTTCTGCAATAGACATACAATGGGGCTGACTTGTCATATACCGCGGAGATATTATCCACGAACAAAGAATCGTACCAATCATAGTTGACGGCACCCATGATATGGCCCTCGGAAAACTCCTCAGGAGTGCGGACATCGACCAGACAGACCGGTGGGAACGCTTCAACCTTCGAGGCGAATTGATCCAGGTCCAAATTAGTGTAACCGGCCTTGCATGAAAAGAGGCCCAGCAGTGAAAGTGCCATGATTAAAGATTTCATCTTATTCATAAATAATAGTTTATAATTCTTTCCGGCTGATTATTTTCTGATATGCGAGCCTCTGGTCTCCTGACTCAAGGTATATGATCCCGCAATATGTGAACCCATGTTTGGAAATGTTGTGACGCATGATCGAGTTATCCTTATGGGTGTCGATCCTGATGTTGGGATCCCGCAAGAAACAGAATTCCATGATATCCGAGAAAACCCCATGGACATCCGGATAACTGGCGATCCTATGGATAACATGGTACGGCAACTCGTCATCCAGCCACTCCCCTCCTTCGATATAATCATAAGTAGGTTCCGGGGAGGGCAGAAAAGCGAAATAGCCAACTACCCTTTTACTCTGAGCCGGTGTCTCTAAGTCCTCTATAACGAAACCACCTTCCCTGGCAATATCAGCCCGAATGGCCTCGGGGGAAGGATAACCTCCCACCCACTGGTTCAGGTTACCGTCGGAGCGCATAATCCCCTTGGCCGCCTCCATCACAGGCATAATCCTAATTATGTCGGCTTCAATGGCTTCCCGTATGATTCTTCCTGGTCTCATAACAATTTCCCAAAAGTGACTCCAGGCCAGTCATCTGTCCTGAAAGGATAGGCTGGAAGGCCTTCCGAGTTGAAAAGATTACATACAGGGTTATCGGCCCAGCCATACCGGACGGCCACAGGTCTCTTCACATCAGGGCACCAAACGACCACCTCATCCCCTTCAATCCTAGCCTTTGCCCAATGCCAGACCTTGTCAGCCCCAGCTATCTGGAAACCAACCACTTCCCCATTCTCGGCCAGTTTGACTTGATCAAACCCCATTGCCACCTCGCCATATCGCGCTGATGCGAAATCCCCTGACGGCATGGCGACCAGACCTTTTCCAATTGATGAGAAACGAATCCTTATATTCCCATCACAAATCTTATATGACTCGTATACCGGACCGGTTGAGACCAGGTCACGACCGTAATCATTATCCAGAGCAAGCAAAGCCAGCCTGTCTCCAACTTCCTGCTTACGGATAGGGTGGACATCATCCGCTTCTCCGAGATCGATAGTACAAGCCACTCCGACCTTATCCAAAACCTTGGCGGATAGGTCTTGCGCCTCCCGAAGCTCAGCCCATGTGAATTCTCCAGGAACAGGGCTAACCTGATGATAGTTGGCGATTTGGGTTATATAGAACGGGAATTCCTGTCCCCATGCCGACCTCCAATCCTGGATCAAGGCCGGCATCAAGTCCCTGTAACGATATGCCCTTTCGGCATTGGACTCGCCCTGGTACCAAATCGCCCCTTTCATGGCAAAAGGGACCAGGGGCTTTATCATGGCGTTATAAAGGACTGTCACAAGGTTAGGCTCCCTGGCAGTACTCATCGGCCGGTTCCCGAAAGAAAGGGACATCTTGACTTTCCATTCTCCGTTGAGCGGAATCTGGTGACCTTCAGGATCTTCCAGGAAAAGTTGATCCGCCGCTCCATAGAGGCCGCCGTCCCCATGGTCATCGGTGACACGGATGCAAATCACCACCTTGCCTTCTTTGACAATCGAGCCCGGGACCTTATATTCCCTGGCCATATTCCAGACCTCACCGCTGCCGACTAATTCTCCATCGAAATATGTCTCGTCAAAATCATCAACAGGTCCGAGACTGAGAGTCAGATCTTTCCCAGCCCAATCCTTAGGAATCTCGACCTCCTTACGGAACCAGAAAACACCGTTCGTGGATGGCCAAAGAGTCTGGATTTTCTCAGGAAGCCGGATCGTTCCCCAAGAAGAGTCATCGTAATCCGGAACAGCCCAAAGGGCTTTCTCTCCATCTAACCCTTCGTCATCAGCTTTAGCCTTGGCGACGAAACGCTCCATCTCTTTACGGAAATTATTCTCAACGTCGGTCTCGGTCAAGGCCAACTGTTTCACATTCTCAAGCTTGGAAAGCAATTCCGGATATTCACGGACAGCCCCCTCACTTATCCAAGCCTCGATAAAGGTCCCTCCCCAGCAGGTCTCTATGACTCCGACCGGGACTTTAAGACTCTCCTGGAGCCTTCTTCCGAAATAATACGCCACCGCTGAGAAGGCCCTCACTGTCTTGGGAAGGGACTCTGTCCATCCGTCATTCTCCGCGGTAAAACTATCTCTGGGTGACATTCCGGTGGTCTTGGTAACATAAAGGAGCCTCAGATAAGGGTAATCCGCAGCATTCTGAATATCGGCCTTGTTGACCCTGACCGCTCTCCAGCTCTCCACCGGCATCTCCATGTTGGACTGGCCGGAGCAGAGCCAGACCTCCCCGACAACGACATTATTCAGAACCACCTTTTCTCCGTCGGAGATGGTCAGGGTGTATCTCTTGTAGCTGCCGGCAGGCGTGTCAATCTTGAGCGACCATCGGCCGTCAGGTCCTGCGACGCATGAATATTCCTTCTTCCCCCAAGATGGCTGGACTGTGACTGTGGCGCCAGGCGAGGCCTTTCCCCAGACAGGTGCTTGCGTACGCTGCTGGAAAACCATATTGTCTGTGAACAGCGGCGACATGACAACTTTCGCCGAAGCGGATAAACCCACTGAAAGGGCCACCAACAAGAATAGGATACGCTTAATGACCATAATATGACAAATATAGTAAAATAAGGATGGAAATATTATATTTGCCATAAATGATACTAAAAGACTCCAAACCCCATTATGATATTCTGGACGGCCTCCGAGGAGTTGCCGCCCTGATCGTCATCGTGTACCATGTGTTCGAGCTTCTGCCTGGGACTCCTGTTCACCACGGGTACCTCGCTGTCGATTTCTTTTTCATTCTTTCAGGCTTTGTTATAGGATATGCCTACGATAGCCGCTGGGGCAAGATGACCACCGGAGGATTCTTCAAGCGAAGGCTTATAAGGCTTCACCCGATGGTTGTTATGGGAGCCGTTATCGGTGCCGTCACCTTCCTCATCCAAGGAAGCGTGAAATGGGATGGATCACATGTCGGCACGGGACTCGTCATGCTGGCGATGTTATGCGCCATGTTCATGATTCCCGCCGCACCAGGTTCTTCCTACGAGGTCAGGGGCAATGGGGAGATGTTTCCTCTCAACGGCCCTTCGTGGTCGCTTTTCTTCGAATATATCGGGAATATCCTTTATGCCATCCTCTTAAGGAGACTTCCAAAATGGGCCCTGGCTGTGCTGTGCGCCGTTTCTGGAGTCCTTCTTGCCTGTATTTCAGCAAGAGACGGATTCCTCGGAGTCGGCTGGTCAATGCTTGACAACGGTTTTTGGGAAGGTCTGGTAAGGATGCTGTTCCCCTACACGATGGGAATGTTGATGGCAAGGGTTTTCAGGCCTGCCAAAGTCAAGAAGGCGTTCCTTCTCTGCGGTTTGATTCTTTTGATTGTAGCCATCCTCCCGGCCATCGGAGGAGAGGCTTGGCGCAACGGCCTATTTGAGGCTTTCTGCGTGATAATCATATTCCCTTGCCTGGTCTGGATCGGCGCCTCCGACTCGTCTTACAGTGAAAAGACAAAGGCCGCCTGCTCATTTCTCGGCGACCTTTCTTACCCTCTTTACATGGTGCATTACCCGCTGTTTTATCTGTATTATTCGTATATCGGATTCGACGGGAACGGAGTGTCAATGACCTTTATAGAAGCGTGGCCCGCCGCCTTGATAGTCGTGGCCGCGAGCCTGCTCCTAGCTGTTCTCTGCATGCGGTTTTATGACCGGCCTGTCAGGAATTATTTGAGCTAATCGGTTTCTTTCAGTTCTTTTAGCTGGGCGAGTAGATCATCGGCGGCGTTCATCTGGTCGCGGCGAAGTTTAAGCCCTAAAAGCAATCCTACAATGATACCCACGGAGAGCCCGGCTATCATTCCATAGAGTTCCTGACCCGAGAGTCCGATGTTCTTGACAGCATCCCAAATCGCGAGTCCAACCCAAATGGCTAGCATCGGCAGAGCGATTTTGATCCATTCAGCGTGGATTTTCTTATACTTGCGGAGTTCTTCCGTCGCTGTGACCAAATCGCTGTCCATCCTGGGAATATGCATATTGGTCAAGAATGTGGCGACAATGCAGACCAACATCATCACACCAGTGAAGATGACGAATCGCATTGACATCCCCATCTGAAGGAAAGAAGGGCTCAAAAGGATGGCGAACACACCAAAGAATATTGGCAAATTGGACTTGAGCTTGAGACGATTGAAGGTCTGTGTGCAAGACTTACGCATTATCCTCTCATTAACAATCTTCTGATTATCAAGCTTTTCTTTGAGCTGGCGCATTTGCTCGCGCATTTCCAGCAAGGTGTTATCTAAGTTTTCCATTTTACTTCATTTTTTTGAGTTGTTCCTTGATTCTGACAAGACGGACAGAGACGTTTTTGGTGGAGATTCCCACAATCTGACCAATTTCCTCATAACTGAGATTCTCTAACCAGAGCAATACAATCGCCCTGTCAAAAGTTCCCAGTTTGGAGATCCTGTTCCGCAGCGCCCCAATCTGCTTGGCGCTTTCGTCCTTGTCCTCGAACAAGTCGATGTCCATGGACAATGGCTCAGTGTGGGGCCTGCGACGGCGGGATCGGTCGATGGAGATACAGGTGTTGAGGCTGACTTTCCAAATCCAAGTCCCCAGTCCGGACTCGCCTCGGAAGGTTCCGGATCCCTTCCACAGGTTTATGAGGATCTCTTGGAAGAGGTCCGCCACCTCCTCTTTGTCGGTTGAGAACATGTAGCAGACGGTGTAAATCTCGCTGCGGTGTTCTCTTACCATCTTTTCAAATTCTCGTTCTGTCATTGTCTTGTTTTGTTGTTTCTGTCCTTTAGACGCATAAACTTCCAGAAAACTACAAAAAAATGAATAAAAAGTACGAGGGCCTCTTAACACAAACGCCGCACTCTCGTGCGGCGTCCTTGTATGCTTTGCATTGTGCGGAGGCGGAGGGATTCGAACCCCCGGAACGTTGCCGTTCAACAGTTTTCAAGACTGCCGCCATCGACCACTCGGCCACACCTCCAATATTCCTATTCCTAAAAGGATTGCAAAGATAAAGATAAAATCCGTCCCGCCAAAAATTATTTGCTTTCCTGCTCAGGCTCATCGCCTCGGGCGAAGAACTTGTACTGGAAAAATATAAGGTACAACGCCCCGACCGTCACGCAACTGTCAGCGAAATTGAACACCGGAGCGAAGAAAAGGAAATGATTCCCGCCCACGAATGGCATCCAAGCCGGCCAAGTGGTATCTATGATCGGGAAAAAGAACATGTCCACGACCCTTCCGAACATGAATGGGGCATACCCGAAAATCAGGCCATAGAAAAGGCTGTCGATTATATTCCCGAAAGCTCCGGCGGTAATAAGAGTCAAGCCGACAATAACCCCTGTGGGGACAGTAGACTTCTTGACCAGGGTTGAGATCCACCAACAAAGAGCGGCGAAAAGACCGATCCGGAAGAACGAGAGCAGGAACTTGCCCACAGCACCTCCGAATTTCATCCCGAACGCCATCCCCTCATTCTCGATAAACAAGATCTGGAACCAGTTGCCTATCACATAGATATGCTGACCTATCTGCATATTTGTCTTGACCACGATCTTGATGACTTGGTCAATGACTACGAGGAGGATCCCCAGGATCAGTAACTTATTACCTTTGGAAAGCTTCACTAGTTACGGCCTTTTTTGGCAAGCATCTCCTTAGCCTCGACAGTCAAAGTGGCATGAGGTACAAGGCGCAGCCTCTCCTTGGGAATCAGCTTGCCTGTGACCCTGCACACGCCGTAGGTCTTGTTCTCGATACGGACAAGCGCGGCCTCGAGGTTTTGGATGAATTTGTACTGCCGCTGGGCGAGCTGGCTGGCCTCCTCCTTGGAAAGCTGATAAGCGCCATCGTCCTCAACCGTCTTGAATGACGGCGTGGTGTCCTCGATGTCGTTGCTGCCATTATGCATGATCACCTGGCGAAGGGTGTCATATTCCTTTCTGGCCTTATCGAGCTTATCCTTGATGATGACCTTGAACTCAGCAAGTTCCTCATCGCTGTAACGGGTCTTCTCCACTTCGGGAGACGGCACATTCTCTTTGATGTCTTCTGACATTACACGAAAAATTAAAAATTAGGTCCTATTTCCTATTCAGTTCCATCTTCAAAACGCCCTCATCCCACTCCACATCGGCCGAATTCTCAGGAGCATTGGCCACATCTTCAACAGCTATAGAAAGCGCAAGTGTCTGAGCTGAAACATATTCCATATACACATCCAGAGCAGTCGCGATCTCCTCGCGAACATTTCCGTCTGCAAATATAATAACTTCTATCTTATCAGTGACTTCAAATCCACTGTCTTTCCTGAGATTCTGAATCCTGTTAATCAATTCCCTGGCGACTCCTTCCTTCTTTAAGTCTTCAGATATCTGAATATCAAGGGCTAAGGTCAGAGGACCATCCGAGGCGACAAGCCATCCGGGCATGTCCTCAGACGATATCTCATAGTCAGCTGGACCGAGCACAACATCTCCAAAAGGCAGAGGAAGGACATAGTCCGATCCAGCCGCCTGAGCGGTCTGGATGTCGGAAATGACAGCCTGGTCAAATGAGGCGAACGCTCCGGCAATCTCTTTCATCTGCTTGCCGTAGACCTTTCCGAGAGTCTTGAAGTTGGGCTTGATCTTTTTTGTGATTATCCCCGTGGTGTCGGAGATAAATTCGGCCTCCTTGACATTGACCTCGCCAAGGATAATACCCTTGACCTGCTCAAGTTGGGAACGCACCTTGTCTGATATGACTGGAATCACAAGCTTCGAAAGAGGCTGGCGGACCTTGATGGAGACTTTGCGTCTGAGAGCTAGAACCATAGACGTGGCTTTCTGGGCCATAGACATCCTCTCTTCAAGATCCTTGTCGATCACAGACTCATCGCATTTCGGCATCAAGACAAAATGGACTGACTCCTCCCCTTCCGGGACAAGATCCAAATACAGGCGATCCATATAGAACGGGGCGATAGGAGCGGCAAGGACAGCGACCTCCACCAAGACCTCGTAAAGGGTCTGGTAAGCGGAAAGCTTGTCCTGGTCCATCTTTCCTCCCCAGAAACGCTTGCGGTTCAGGCGCACATACCAGTTGCTGAGATCGTCGCAGACAAAATCCTGGATCAACCGGCCAGCCAACGTGAGGTCATAATCCTCATAAGCGTCCTCAACCTTCTTCTCCAAAGTATTCAGGAGAGAAATGATCCATCTGTCTATCTCCGGACGTTTTGAGTACTCAACCTTAGGAGCAGATGGATCGAAGCCATCCACATTGGCGTACAAGGCGAAGAATGAATATGTGTTATAGAGAGTCCCAAAGAACTTCCTGCGTACCTCATCCACTCCGGCCTCGTCAAACTTAAGGTTATCCCAAGGCTGCGCATTAGTCAGCATATACCAGCGGAGGGCGTCGGCGCCATATTTGTCGAGCTCCTCGAAAGGATCGACAGCGTTGCCCAGACGCTTGCTCATCTTGTTGCCGTTCTTGTCAAGTACAAGACCATTCGAGATGACCGTCTTGTAAGCGGGAGTACCGCTGACCATCGTGTGGATAGCGTGGAGGGTGTAGAACCAGCCGCGTGTCTGGTCGACTCCTTCAGCGATGAAATCAGATGTGCAACCGAACTTGTAGGATCCCAGGTTACGCAGACCTTCCTGGGCATATGGCATCGCGCCTGAATCGAACCAAACGTCGATAAGGTCCGTCTCCCTGGTCATCTTCTTTCCTGAAGGACTGACAAGGAACATATCATCCACATACGGCCTGTGGAGATCTATCTTGTCGTAATTCTCCTTGCTCATGTCGGCCGGATCGAAACCTTTGTCCCTCAAGGGATTCGAAGGCATAATTCCGGCCTCTACAGCCTTGTCAAGCTCAGAGCATAGCTCGGCGGCGGAGCCTATGCATATCTCTTCTTTTCCATCTTCAGTACGCCAAATAGGCAACGGAGTGCCCCAGAAACGGCTCCTGCTAAGGTTCCAGTCCTGGATATTCTCAAGCCACTGGCCGAAACGTCCGGTACCGGTCGACTCAGGCTTCCAGTTGATGGTCTTGTTAAGAGCGACCATCTGGTCCTTGACTGCGGTGGTCTTGATGAACCAGGCGTCCAACGGGTAATAAAGCACGGGCTTGTCGGTACGCCATGAATGGGGATAGCTGTGGGTGTGTTTCTGGATCCTGAAGCACCTGCCGTCCTGCTTCATCATCATACAAAGGTCGACATCGAGAGTCGGCGCATCAGCGGGGATGGAATCGTCAAAGGCGTTCTTGACATACCTGCCGGAGAACTCCTTGTAAGAGGGATCCACATGCGCCTTGACATATTCAGGATCAAGATCTTCTATACGATAGAACCTGCCCTCGTGGTCGACTTGAGCCTGCCTTTTCCCATCCTTGTCAATCATGATGATGCCAGGAACACCGAAATTGGCCGAAACCTTCTTATCATCAGCACCGAAAGTGGGGGCGATATGGACAATGCCGGTACCATCCTCAGTGGTGACATAGTCTCCGGAGATAACCCTGAAAGCCTCACCTTCGTCGACAGGGCTGAACCAAGGAATCAACTGTTTATAGCGAATCCCGACGAGGTCGGATCCTTTGAAGCTTCCTTCAAGCACTTTATAAGGGACAAGCTTGTCTCCCGGTTTGTAATCCTCGAGCGGGATCTCCGCCGCCTTTGGATTGAACCATGCGCTAACCAACTCTTTGGCAAGGACATACACAGCCTTCTTGCCGGTGTACGGGTTAAAGGAAAGGACCCTGACATAATCGAACCTCGGACCGACGCAAAGAGCGACATTGGAAGGAAGAGTCCACGGTGTGGTTGTCCAGGCCAGGAAATACACGGGAGCGTCCACGCCAGCGAACAAAGGCTCTGACTTCTCGTTCCTGACCGCCTCGAACAGGACGGTCGCGGTGGTATCGGTCACATCCTTGTAGCATCCGGGCTGATTCAGCTCATGTGAGCTCAAGCCGGTGCCGTCGGATGGGGAATATGGCTGGATTGAATATCCTTTATACAGAAGGCCCTTGCCATAAATATCCTTGAGCAAATACCAAAGGGTCTCGATGTAACGATTGTCATAGGTGATGTACGGATCGTCCATGTCCACCCAATAACCGACCCGCTGGGTCATCTCCTCCCATTCGGCGGTGTACTTCATGACCTCTTCGCGGCAAGTGCGGTTATAGTCACCGACAGAGATCTTGGTCCCGATGTCCTCCTTATGGATTCCGAGCTTCTTCTCCACTCCGATCTCGACAGGAAGGCCATGGGTGTCCCATCCGGCCCTACGGCTAACCTTGAAACCAGTCTGGGTCTTGTAACGGCAGATAGCGTCCTTGATCGAGCGAGCCATCACATGATGGATTCCCGGCTTTCCGTTAGCGGACGGCGGGCCTTCGAAGAAGACGAACTCAGGGGCGCCTTCCCTCACCTCGAGGGATTTCTCGAAGGCTTTGTTTTTCTTCCACCTGTCCAGCACCTCATTCCCGACAGAAACCAGATCTAGTCCTTTGTACTCTTTGAATGTCATAATTTTCTTCCTAATTTTGCATCTGGATACACCGCTGAGCCCGGGCGTTTCCGAATGCGCGAAGTTAGGTATTTCCAACATATTTAACAAGTAAGATTTGAGGTGAACATAATAGACATCATCATCGTATGCTGCTGCGTCCCAGCCGTTATCCATGGCCTTTCGAAAGGGTTTGTCAGCCAGGCTTTTTCCCTCGTCGCGTTGATCCTGGGCGTATGGCTGTCTTTCAAGTTCTCAAATGCTGTGGGAGAGTGGCTGGTCACCTATATCGATCTGCCAAGCGCTGTAATCCACGTCATAGCGTTCGCCTTGATCATGCTTGTTGTGATGCTTATCACCCACATTGCGGGGAAAGCCGTAGAGGGTGTGTTGAAAGTGGTGATGCTCGGATGGCTCAACAAACTCCTGGGAATCGTTTTCGCCCTCTTGAAGGCAGTGCTGATTATCGGGTTAGTCATTATCCTTTTTGAAGCGATCAACAACACCTTCCCCATCGTTCCTTCGAAGACAATGGAAGAATCCATTTTTTACGGTCCTGTCAAGGACTTGGCGAACTTGATTTTCCCTTACCTTAAAGAGTTGATATTCAAGAAGTGATGGAAAGATTAATCCTCATAGAGACTTCCACGTCGCTTTGTTCCGTGGCCATAGTGGAGAACGGGGAGATCGTTTGCGAGAGATTGAGCGATGAACCCAGGGCGCACGCCTCGATGACAGCTCCTTACATCAGCGACATGCTTAAGGAGAGAGGTCTCAAGGTGAGCGATTGCGGTGCCGTCGCGGTCAGTAAAGGCCCCGGCTCATATACCGGGCTCCGCGTGGGAGTGTCTACCGCTAAAGGTCTTTGCTTCGGAGCTGGAGTCCCTCTTGTCTCTGTCGGCACTTTGGATACTCTTGTCTGGCAAGCCAAAGACGAAGGCCTTGTCCCTGAGGGTTGCGCATATATTATCCCCATGATAGACGCCCGCAGGATGGAAGTCTACACCGCTGTTTTCACCCCAGACGGGAAGCAATTGACTCCCACCACCGCTAGCGTTGTGACTTCGGATTCATTCAAGGAGCGACTTGAGGAAGGGAAGGTGCTATTTATCGGTGACGGAGCGGGCAAATGTGAGGAGACCCTAAGCCACCCCAATTCCGTCTTCGTCCAATGCTGCCCGAAAGCTTCCGGAATGAAGACACCCGCCATTGCCGCTCTAAAAGAAGGACGCTTTGAGGATGTAGCGTATTTCGAGCCTTTCTACCTGAAAGAGTTCGTGACTACAGTAAGCAAAAAGAAACTTTTTTAGATATATCATGAAAATCGGAGTCGCCGGTGACCATGCCGGCTATGAGTACAAAAACAGGATCGCTGAATTGCTGACCAAGAAAGGCCATGATGTGGCTGACTACGGGACATATTCCGACACCAGTTGCGACTATCCGGACTACGCCCATGCGCTTGCGGAGGCTGTCCAGAAGAAAGAGGTTGACCTCGGAATCGCCCTTTGCGGTACAGGTAACGGGATGGCTATCACCCTCAACAAGCATCAGGGCGTCAGGGCCGGACTCGCCTGGAACAGCGAGGTCGGAAGGCTGGTGAAGGCCCACAACGATGCCAACGTGCTGGTCCTTCCCGCCCGTTTCATCTCCTACCAAATGGCGACAAGGATCGTCAACACTTGGCTTTCCACTCCTACCGAAGGCGGCAGGCATGAGCGCCGTAGAGAGAAAATCGACGTCAAGTAATTGGATGTCAAGGCTCTCATAGCTGATTCCAGCCTGCTGGGAAACGTTTTGTCCGGTAATATCGACGATTATCCGGACGGGATAATTATACCCATTGACAAGCCTTACAGGTGGACCTCTGCGGATGTGGTCCGTAAGCTAAAATGGGCGGCATGCAAGCATTTCGGCAAGAAAAACCTGAAGGTCGGCCATGCCGGCACCCTTGATCCCCTCGCCACCGGAGTCCTTCTTATTTGCGTCGGCAAAGCTACCAGACTTGCGGAGACGCTCCAGAAAGAGAGAAAGGAATATGTGGCCGGAATAGCATTCGGAGCCACCACTCCGTCATTCGATCTTGAGAAGGCAGCCGATAAGACTTATCCGATAGATAAAGTTACGGAAGTGTCTGTTACTGAACTGCTTCCGAGGTTTCTCGGGGAGCAGGACCAGGTTGCTCCCCTGTTTTCGGCCAAGTCGGTTGATGGGGTGCGGGCATATGAGTTGGCGAGGAGGCAGTTCAAGGAGAAGGGCAAGGCGAAAACTGAGGTGCTCGAGGATTTCGACCATAGTGTCGCTGATCTTCTCAATGTCCAGAGAATCAACATCTATGAGCTGGAATTGCTATCTTTTGAGGCTTCTACGGCAGAGGCACCGCTGGGCCCTGTCTGCGTCCATTCTCGCTTCGCTGCGGCTGAGTACGGCCAGGGCCCACGGTGCCCTCTGCCTGACAGTGACAACAACGGCCAGGGTCCGGACGGGAGAATCAATGTGGCAGACACTTCTGGTCTGAACTTGGCGGTGGCTACTGTCAGAATCGCTTGCAGCAAAGGAACTTACATCCGGGCGCTAGCCAGGGATTTCGGCGAGGCCCTCGACTCTGGAGCCCACCTCGCGTCACTGCGTAGAACAAAATCAGGCGGCTTCGATGTCGAAACCGCCCTATCTGTCCAGCAAGCCCTGAGCCTGCTTCCTGTCAATACTCGAGTGTGACCCTACGGTCCAGGTAATTAACTCGGTCCCTGGAAACCTGCAGAACCCCTTTCACCTTTTCGAAATAGACAATCGCCTCCTGCATCTTAGAAGGATCCGGGATCCTGATCGCTATCGCATTGACTATCCTATAGTCGTAAATGATTGAAGCTCCATATTTACGAATCGCCTTCAGAAGGGGATCCTTCCCTATCTCTATATCGTAGCTGACTACAACAACATCACTGGAATATTCCAATCCTGAATCTACCGGACGCAGAGGCGGTGCCATCCCAGGAGCGGGAATATCAGGAGCATCATAAGAGTCCACCTTGGCGAGTTGCTTCTCTGTACGGCTCATAGTGCTGCATCCTGTCAAGACAAGGATGGCAGCGGACAAGCCTGAAACAAAAGAAATGAAAAATCTGATCTTCATCTTCAATGATATCCGGCTATTTCCCTGCAAGTTTGAAGCCAGAAGAAGCCCATTCCGTCATATTTCCGGAATCATCATAAATCAGATATCCCTCGACATCTGTTTTAGAGTTGATAAACTCCCTGGCGGCATCAAGGCCTATAACCATACAATAGGTGGCATAGGCATCAGCCGTGACGGCATCCTTTGCCACAATGGTGGCGCTCAGAAGGTTATGTTGGACCGGATAACCGGTACGGGGGTCTATGGTGTGGGAATACTTCTTCCCGTCCCTCTCATAATATTTCCGGTAATTGCCCGATGTCACCACACCACACCCTCTGCCGTCTCCTTGCCAAATACCATCCAAATCGGCGCCAGGAGACATATTCCCGTCAAAAGGGCGATCAATTCCGATTGACCAGGGCACTCCCCTTGGATTAAATCCCTCGCAATAAATCTCGCCTATATCCACCAACATGTCCTTAACTCCGAGCGAGTGGAGGTAATCAGCGATCTTATCGGAAGTGTAACCTTGGGCTATGGCATTGAAATTGAGCTTCGGACGCATCCCGGGAACGGTCGGGGTCATCTCGGGGGTCATATTATCCATCCCACAGACAGCCAGAACGCTATCCACGGTCGCCTTCGAAGGCATCTGGTCTGAAGTGAATCCGAAGCCCCAAATGTCAAAAAGAGGGGCTGAAGCCACGTCCAAGGCACCTCCGGTCTCCTCATAAAACTTCCTTGACAAGGAGTAGATATCCTTGAACATTTCGTTCGGGCTCGTCAGGAGACCCGCGTTAAAACGGCTAAGCTGGGATCCTTTGTTATATCCCGACAAGGTGGTATCGATCAAAGTTAGGATAGAGTCAACCGCCAGTTGGATCTTCTCCTGGCTGACCTTGACTCCCTTCTTGTTGAATTTCACTGAATATGTGCCACCTTGAGCGTATCCGGTCAATTGGATATACTGTTCCTGTTTCGAGCAGGAACCCAGTGATAGACAGGCGGCAACGCAAACCGCGAGAAATAATAATCCTGAAAAAAGTCGTTTCATCCTTGCAATAATAATCATTTACGAGAGAAATATCGCCATCAATGGACTGGTTTTTGTTGAAAGAATACCGTTTTTGCGTTTTTTATGCGATATTTGCATGTTCAAGACAATAAGATGAAATTTAAGAACGTATTAATCATACTCTCAGCTGTCACACTGACGGTTCTCACCTCTTGTCATAAAGACAATGGCGAAAGCAGTGGCCTTCCTTATCTCGATGGATCGGTCACCTTCGACATTCCAAAATTCGTCAGCTTGGGCCAAGAGCTCAAACTGACCCCGCAAGGAGTTAAAAACCCCACCGGGGATCTGGGATACTACTGGTTCTCTTCGTGGAAAACCGCCAAAGACACGGTGAAGACAGAGACCGGTCCCGGGGACGGTTCCTGGACTATTTCAGCCCCCGTGGCTATCGGAACCTACTCAGTCACAGCCGGTGCTTTCGCTGAGGATTACTACGGTTCAACTTGTGAAAAGAGCTTCACTGTAGTCGATGCTTCCCTTAATGGCTCTATCACGGGTGCCGGATACCAGTCCGACTCTGTTAAATTAGTTGATTCCAGAGATGGTGGAATTTATTACCTCGCCACCTCAGGAGGGAATGTCTGGATGCAGAACAACCTTTATTATTCAGGTTCCGGTGCCTCGTATGAGAATAGTCCGGCAATGGACCAGGTGTTCGGAAGGCTGTATACCTGGAACGAGGCGATGACAGCCTGTCCTGAAGGATGGCATCTACCCTCTGACGCTGATTTCGCGGCCCTTGCCGAAGCGAACGCCGGAAAAGGAGAGACTTTCACGGGTGCGGCGGGTCCCTTAATGACTGATGCTCACTTCAACGGATTCAAAATGTGGACTTTCTGGCCGGATGTTAAAATCACTAACAAGGCCAAGTTCTCAGCGATGCCGATTGGCTATGCGATTGACCAGGAAGGAACACGGAAATATGTGGGAATCAATGAATATGCCGCTTTCTGGACTTCTGACGAAAACGGTGAGAACGGATTGTATCGCTACATCTTCGTCTCCAAGAACGACATATTCTGCTCAAACGGAGACAAGGGATCTTTCCTCGCCTCCGTCAGATGTGTCAAAGACTGATAAAAAAGGAGTTACCTCAAATCAGTGATAACATAAGAATTATCGAGGGTCTTTTCGTCAAAACGGAAAGACTCTTTCTTTTCGGTCTTGTCCGAATATGAGAGATTCTTGATGACGAACTCGGAGACCGAACCGTCATTCAGCTTCACCTCGGCGCCGATCAATTCGGCCGTGCCAGTCTTGAAGAACAGTTTGAGCTGGGAGATGTCCATCGAATACTTCCCCTTGACTATCGGTGACAAGACAGACACGTCTGCCACCTTGCCTTGGAACTTGGAGGCTCCCGAGGAGACCTCAGTAAAAGCGGAGTCCACAGCGGATATCATCAAGGCCGGATTAGTGGCGTAGCTGTCAGCGGAATCGTCAACATATTCAACGAGAGCCTCTTCTGACATACGATCAACAGTCCAGCGGGTGGAACCATCGCACCAGACCTCGAGCCCGTTGCCCTCCAGCATGAAAGAGTTCCCCTGTATCTTGACATTCCCTTCCCCAGTCATCTTGGCCTTGGATTTCGAGGATTGAAGAGAGAAGGAATAATCAAACGACACAAGCGAGGACGAGACCTTGTCGATAAACCTCTCAAGGATCTTGCTCTTGGCATCCGCGCATACAGATGCGGCCAGTAACGCGGCCAGTATGATGATGGTCTTTCTCATGATAAAACACAAGATTGCACAAGTTGTGCCAGAAGCCTACTGCTGGTTCCTGAAGGACTCTAGAACCTTCTCCAGCTCATCCAGGCTACCGATAAGGACCTCACGAGGTTTGGATCCAGACTGAGGTCCAACGACGCCAGCCGCCTCGAGCTGGTCCATAACTCGCCCAGCCTTGGCATAACCCATTCCCAAACGTCTCTGGAGATCGGAAGTGGAGCCCCTCTGGTTGATGACGATCATCCTTGCAGCCTCTTCGAAGCGCTCGTCAAGATTCTTCATATCAACCAGACCGCCTGATCCTTCCTCGGTGGATTCTTCGACATCAGGAAGGTAATATGGAGTGTTGTAGCTCTTCTTATAGCCTTGCTGGGCACCTATGAAGTCGGTCAGCTTGCTGATCTCATCACTATCAATCAGGGCGCACTGGACCCTTTCCATCTCGACCCCGGCATAATAGAGCATGTCGCCCCTACCGATCAGTTTCTCGGCGCCAGGAGAATCGAGAATCGTGGAGGAATCTATCCTGGAGATTACCCTGAAGGCGATTCTGGTCGGGAAGTTGGCTTTGATCAGACCGGTGATGACGTCAACAGAAGGCCTTTGGGTCGCCAGTACAATATGAATACCCGCTGCCCTACCCTTCTGGGCGAGTCGGATGATGGATGTAGAGATGCTTCTGGCCATCGCCTTGGCGTCTCCACCACCGCCGACAGACATTGTAAGATCGGCGTACTCATCAACAATCGTCACGATATAAGGAAGGAACCTGTGGCCATCCGTAGGAAGAAGATGGCGCTCCTTGAATTTCTCGTTATATTGCTTGATATTAGGCACATAAGCCTTGCTAAGCAATTCATAGCGCTGCTCCATCTCGGCCACGAGAGCCTTCAGGACCTTCTCAGCCTTATCGGATTTCTTGACGATGGCGTTCTCCTGCTCGTCCCGCTCATCATTGCAAGGCATGACCGCCAGATAATGATGCAGCAGACGGCCATAGTGCGAGAACTCGACCATCTTCGGATCAATGAAGACAAACTTAAGCTCCGAAGGATGCTTTGAATATAACAGCGATGCAACCATCGCATTCAGGCCTACAGACTTACCCTGTTTTGTGGCACCCGCGACAAGCAGATGGGGAGCGTCAGCCAAGTCAAAGACCTTGACTTTCTGATGGATTGTGTAACCTATAGCGATAGGCAGTTCCGCCTTGCTCTCCCTGAAAGCGTTGTCATTGAGGACAGCGCGCATCGGCACTATGGAAGGCTTGTCATTCGCCACCTCAATACCCACCGAGTCAGTCAGTGTCACGACACGGACTCCCCTGGCGTGGAGGTACATACCGATATCCTCCTGCAGTTTCTTTATCTCGGCGATCTTGACTCCCGGAGCGGGATAGACTTTATACAAGGTCACAGTCGGTCCGACGATTGCCTTGACGTCGTTGATCTGGATACGGTAATTCTCGAGGGTCGCCCGGATCTTGTTGTTGTTTCTGGCCAACTCTTCCTCTGATACCTCGTGGCGGCCTGTTGAATATTCCTCAAGCAACTCCAGCGAAGGGAACTCATATCTGGGAAGCTCGTCCCGGACATTGATCGGTTCCAGTTCCTGCGTAATCTCGGTAGACAGTTCCTCCCCCTTGATTATCTCCAAAGGCTTATCATCATGCTTAATCTCCGTCGTATTTTCATCCGGAATAATCACTTCGGACTTTTTATCTTCGGGTGTTTTATCTTCGGGCCGGTCCGCCACCTGCCCTCGGCCGAGTCCGTCCTCGCTTCGCTGCGGCCGAGTACGGCCGATGGGCAGTGGCGAGACCGGCTCAATAACATCATCACGCCGAGTCTGAATACTCTCGATGGGCATTGGCGAGACCGGCCCAACAATTACCGGATTCTCCGGCTCTTTGACCTGCCCCAAAGAATCAAGCCAATCCCTGAACTTGTCGCTGGCGAAGAAAAGCCACAGGGCGAGAAGAAGCAGAAGCAATATGGCGGTGATAATGGATCCGAAAAGGTTTCGGGACCAGCTGACCACAGTCTCTCCGCACTCACCCCCGAGTCCCCCGCCAAACACATTGCCCCAACCAGCCAAATCAGAGATGAACGCCAGCAGGAACGACGTCACAAGGGCTCCAGAGACGGTCAGAAGAATTGTCCTGGTCATCGAGTAATGCCACCTTTGTAGGAGCAGACGAGCCGAAACGGCAAAAAGGATCAGCACCAACGCTAGGCTGCCGAGACCGAACCACTCACGAACCAGAAGATTGGCCCATTTATAGCCTAACTTACCTGCGAAATTGCTGATTTTCACAGATTTGTCAGCGACAGGAGCGGCCAGGGCGCTCTGATCCACCTTCCATGTGAAGAAATAGGACAGAGTGGCGAGAAGAGTGAACAGCGTGAATGCCGCCACGATGAAGCCGGTTGTCTTTACCAGTCTCGCCTTGTCGTCATCATCCATGTCTCTCCACAACCTGCGCATAGCTATTTCCTGTTTTTCCTGTTGTTTTTCTTACCACCCTTGCGGTTCTGCCCGTTCATGCCGAGATTGAGGCCGGGACGGTTGAAATTGGAGTCACCAGACACCTTGCCCAACTCAATCCCCTCAGGAACCTTTATCCTATAATCAGATAGTTTCTCTATGTCCGAGAATATCGTCTCGTCAGCGACGCTGTCCTTGTTCCAAATCAGATACTGCTGGCGCATGTAAATGGCCAGGGAGCGGATCATAGCGGTCTTGACCTCTCCTTCCGGTTCTCCGGCGATAAGGTCGATTATGCTCTCTATATTGCGGCCATAGTGGTTGGCTTTCACGGGAGCCTTATCCAGAGGGATGACCATAGGACGGGCGGCCTTCGCCTCAGGTAGAGGGGCAGGATAAGGGGAATCGATGTCAAGGTCGTAACCGGCGATCATGTAAAGATGATCCCAGAGCTTTTGCTCATAATTTTCCTGCTGATGGACCTGCGGGTTCAAGGTCTCCATGACCTTCACCACGGCCCTTGCCTGCTCACTGCGCTTGGCCTTGTCAGGGATAGCCCTCAGCTGCTCGACCATGATCAGCACATTACGGCCATACTCGGGCATCTGGAGTTTCTCCCTCTCGGTATTGTAATAAAGCTTTATAGAGTTTTCGTTAGCTTCCATACACATATAGTCTATTCCGCGAATATAAGAAAAAAAAGCCGCTTAGCCATTGCCCTTCCGAGGGAATATGAGGCTGACCACCAAGCCTATGACAAAGCATGTCACAAACCCTACGGAAGAGTAAAGGAGCAGATGAACCATCTGGAACCGTGTGACAACCAATTGTACGGCCACGCCGGCCAGAAGTCCGGCGACAGCCCCTGTCGAATTGGCCTTCGGGCAGAGGAAACCGAGTAGGAAAAGCCCTCCGAGTCCTCCGAGCAAAATGCCGAGGATCTTTGAGAACTCATCCCAGAGAGATTTCACATCCCAGGTCGCCATCATCAAGGCGAAACAGATGCCGATCGCTCCAATCAAGAGAGTGGCGGTCTTGGCGGTTTTAAGTGAGGCAGCTCCTTTCTTTAGTTTGGAATGGATATCGGTCACGTAGGCGGTCGCGGCGGAGTTCATAGACGCGCTCAAAGTCGACATCGCGGCGGCGAAGATGCCAGCGATAACCAGGCCAAGCGCACCAGTAGGGATATGGAGGCTGACATACCATGGAAGAATGGCGTCAGGATCGTTTACACCCATGCTCAATTCCGAAGGGTGCATCTTGAAGAAAACATATATAGCCGTGCCCACAAAGAAGAAGAGCAATGTAGCCGGCACGCTCAGGAAGGCGTTGGTATAGACACTCTTACGTGCCTGTTTCTCGGTGCTGGTGGTCAAGTACCGCTGAACGACAGTCTGGTCAGTCCCATAGGTGGTGATATTCGTGAACACAGTGGCTATCAACACTGTCCAGACTGTAGTTTGCCTAAGGTCGAAATGAAGCGATCCGAGATAGAACTTCCCGTCGGTGGCCGCTGTCGAGACAAGGGCCGGGAATGAACCAGGTGTGGCTCCCACGATGCTGAATACGACCGCGAGTGCGGCTCCGATCAGTACCACAACCTGAAGAGCATCTGTCCAGGCAACGGCCTCGATTCCTCCCATATATGTGTACACGAGCGCAAGCACACCCATCAACGCTATACAAGCGAAGATATCGAACCCCGTCACGATATTCAGGGCGATGGAGGGAAGCAGCAACACGACACCCATCCTACCGACTTGGTATAGGATGAACGACAGGCTGCAAAGGACTCTGACGAAGGGGCTGAAACGCTTTTCAAGATATTCGTAGGCAGTGGTGACACCGAGACTCCTGAACTTAGGGATGAAAAGAAGAGTTATGAACGGCACCACCAGCACGATCCCGAAATTGAAAAGGAGATAGCTCCAATCAGTGGCATAAGTCTTCGCCGGAATGGACATGAAAGTGATGGCGGACAAAGTCGTTCCGAATATGCTCAAGCCGACTATCGGCCAAGGAATCCTCCCGCCGCCTTTGAAATAGTCATCAGTGCTTTTCTGCCGTTTTGAGAAGAACCAACCCATCCAGGCGAGGACGGCGAAATATAGGAATATCACCACGATATCCAGCCACCCCATCCTTCTGATATGGCTTCTGATCTCTCCCCGTAAGATGACTGGAGTACGCACTCCCGGCGCCACCTCGCCACTGCAGATGATGAATGAGTCACCATCCCGCAGGATATTGGTAGTGACAGGCAGCACATGATCTTCCACTGGCACGGTCAACATAGTGGAAGTAACTGTATGATAAAGTCTTAGAACATTATCGGAAATGGCCTGATTCTCACTTCTACCCCCAGCGAAAAGGATATGGTTCGTGCCGAACGGGACAGCGCAACCGGCCATGACCGGGAATTCACCCTTCACAGTCTTCCACTCTCCCAGACGGGGATTCCAGGCCCATCCGTCGTCAAGGACTTGCCAGGGAGAATCCCCTCGGTAATTCCTTCCGCTGAAAAGATAAAAGCAATTGTCCAGCCCGTCGCTCTGGACCACCCCGACCGCGAAAGCCCTCGCCGGAGCATCCGGCCAAGGGAGATTCTTAGTCTGTCGAGTCCGCAAGTCGAGGCAGAGGAACACGTCCAACGCCTCCTGATCAGGTCCCATTGAGGATACTCCGCCCGCGAGATAGACTTGGGAGCCAATCTGCCCACCCGCCATATTGGAAAGCGGGAGCGGAAGGGTACCCCAATCCTCAACAACCGGCTTGCCGTCCGGATCCAACTTCAAAAAACGAATCTCGGACAGGCACTCCTCGGCTCGGCATCCACCAATCAGGAGCAATCCCCCATTGTAAGGAACAGTGACTCCGTAAGCGGATTCCTTCCCTAATATCCCCGGCCAACAACGCCAACCGGCTTCTGGATCCTGGACGTAAACATCTGAGTACCAGACCTTAGGCCCACCAACTGAAGGAAGACCATCCGGGAAATTCGCTCCCCCGGCGACCACAAGGCGGTCACCTATCATTCCGGAGTAGACCCCGGCAAGGCCAAGATTACCAGCGGTATCCGAAGGAGATGGCGGGAGCACGGTCGAATCCCACACGAGGTCCTCGACACTGGTGAGAGCAAGGCCGCTATTCCCATGGTCTCCCGCCTGTCTTGAAGACGAGCAGGAGACCAGGATAGCCAGCAAGGCGATAAAGAATGCCAGGCGACGGTTCATTTATTTTAAGATATTCTTGAATTCGCCGAACGCTGTTCCAGACAATTCTTCAAGGAATGCCTTATAATTATTATCATCCATTGTGTTGAGAGGCCTGCGGCAAGGGCCGAGATCCATTCCCGCAGCCTTCATGTACGCTTTGCCACACCCACTGCCATACTTGTCCAGCAGGGTTATCAGCTTGACCGCCTCGAACTGGAGTGACGCGGCCTTGACTATATTCCCAGAGTCAAACGCCTCAGTGATAGCGTGATATATGGGAGCCATATAGCCATAAGTGCTTCCGACAAAGGTCCTGGCACCAATGGATAGAGCCTCTAGCAGCATCTCATCCCTACCCCACATGATGTTGTACTTGCGGTTACCGAACTCCAGGCACAGTTGGTAGTCCATCATGTTCTCGTCCGTGTACTTGATACCGGCGAAATTGGGAATCAACCCATCCACTATCTCCAGGAACCGGATCATAGGGAAAGCGACCTTTGTTATGACCGGAATATGGTAAAAATAGAAAGGCATGTCAGGAACCGCTGAAGCCACCTCAGCCACAGACAGCGCCAAATCCTTGACAGAGGCTGGCCTCTGGTAATAAGGAGCAGTCATAGCTACGGCGTCCAGACCGACTTCCCTGGCGTATCTAGCTAGATCCTTGCAATCCTCAAGACTTGTCCCGCCAAGAAAACCAATCACGGCGAACCCTTCACTCCTTTGGCCTGCCCACTCTTTAAACAGAGCTTTCTTCTCAGTCATGGTGAGGGATGACCCTTCACCCGTGGTGCCGCAGGCGAACACGCCTGACACCCCGTTGTCTTTATAGAACTTCGCCTGGAGGGAAACTCTGGCCAAATCTACACTACCCTGCGCATCGAACGCTGTGAACGGTGCGCAGACAAGACCTTGTATCTTATTCATGCCCAGCTACTTCCCGAAATAGCGTTGAAGAAGACCATAAAAACCGGCTCCGTGGCGGGCCTCATCCTTGGCCATCTCATGGACTGTGTCATGGATGGCGTCATAGCCGAGTTGCTTTGCCCTTGTGGCGATAGCGAGCTTGCCTTCGCATGCGCCGGCCTCAGCTTGATAACGCTTTTCAAGATTGGTCTTGGTGTCCCAAACGACCTCACCGAGAAGCTCGGCGAACTTCGAGGCATGCTCGGCCTCCTCAAAAGCATAGCGCTTGAAAGCGTCAGCGATCTCAGGGAATCCTTCCCTCTCTGCCTGACGGCTCATGGCGAGGTACATTCCCACCTCTGTGCATTCACCGTTGAAATGATCCCTGAGCCCCTGGAGGACCTCCTCGTCTTCGACTTTACCGTCTCCAATGTGGTGCTCGCAAGCCCACTGGGGCTTGCCGGACTCGTCCTTTATCTCGACAAATTTGCTAGCGGGAGCCTTACACTGAGGGCAACGCTCCGGCGGGTTCTCGCCCTCATAGACGTACCCGCAAACTAAACATCTGAATTTCTTTTTCATAATGATAAAAGTGTTTTTACAAATATAAAAAACATTTCCGGTTTTCATTGTACCCTGATATGGCACATCTTGAAATTATCTTTGCCGATAGGTTAAAATCGCGTATATTAGTAGGAGAATAATATATATGACCCCATTCCTCAAACAAATAGCTCGGCGATATCTGGCCGGAGAGAACATCTCCTCCAAGGTATTCGTGTTCCCTAACCGCCGAAGCCAGGTCTTTTTCAAAAAGTACCTAAGCGAGGCCGTGGCTTCCACCGGGAGGCCGATTGTCGCCCCGGAGATTTTGACTATCAACGATTTCTTCTACAAAGTCTCGGGCACTCTGTCCAGCGACAGGGTAACTCTCCTACTCGAGTTATATGAGTGCTACAAGGCGGTATACAATGCGGCCGAGCCTTTGGATGAGTTCATCTTTTGGGGAGATGTGATCCTCGGGGACTTTGACGATGTGGACAAGTACCTTGTCAGTCCCGACAGGCTTTTCACCAATGTCAAAGAGTTCAAGGAGATCCAGGATACCTTCTCCTATCTCACTGAGAATCAGCGCAAAGCCCTAGAGAGTTTCACAAGGCACTTCAAGGAGCCGGGCCGGAAAGACTCCGGTTCCGTAAAAGACAGGTTCCTTCAAATATGGAATATTCTTCTTCCACTCTACAAGAGTTTCAGGGAGCGCCTTTCATCTAAAGGGATGGCCTATGAGGGCATGGCTTACAGGAATCTGGCGGAGAGACTCGGAACAGAGTCGGTAGCCGATGTGCTGGCTGCGGTTGAAGGAGAAGGCAGGGAATATGTTTTCGTGGGGCTGAACGCCCTCAACGAGTGCGAGAGGACTGTCATGAGGAAAATGCGTTCCGCAGGTCTGGCCTCCTTCTGCTGGGACTTTTCATCAGATATGCTCAGGGACCCCCGCAACAACGCGTCCTTGTTCATGAGCCGGAATCTGGAAGAGTTCGGACAGGCTTTCCCCCTGGACGATGATGACTTGCAAGTCCCTGACATTGAAGTTATAAGTGTTCCCTCTGCCGTGGGACAGGCCAAATTGCTCACGTCGTTATTGAAAGATGAGGATCATGCGGTGATCCTGCCGGATGAGAGCCTGTTGCTTCCCGTGCTGAACTCTATCCCGCCCCACATCAAGGACATAAACGTGACGATGGGCTATCCCATGAAAGGTAGCTCACTGTACGACTTTCTGGGGCTTATCGCTGCCATGCAGACGCACCTCAGGATGAAAGATGGCCAGTGGTACTTCTATCATAACCAAGTCTGGTCAGTATTCGCGTCCGGCCTGTTCAAAGAGATAACTTGTGGCGACGATGAGACACTCAAGAAGGTCGCCGAGGTGAAAAAACAGGCGAAATACTATATTCCCGAGTCTGAGCTTAGAGGCACTCCCCTGCTCGACTTGGTTTTCCGCCCGGTCGTAAAGAATTTAATATCTCCGGACAAAGATCAGATCAAAGCCATCGTGGAATACCAGAAATCTTTAATACTTGGTTTGGCCGCGGCCATGGCTAAAGCCCCCGACATGGCCATCGAGCTGGAGTTCTCCAAGAGGGCATATTCCGCGATCAACCAATTGGAAGAGAATGATCTTGAGGTACTTCCATCCACTTACTTCAGGTTGTTGGACCAGCTAGTCGGCCCTATGGCAGTGCCCTTCAACGGGGAACCTCTCAAAGGGCTCCAGATTATGGGGCCTCTGGAGACCAGGGCTTTGGACTTCAAGCATCTGGTGATACTGTCTTGCAACGAGGGGGTCTTCCCTCGACGCAGCGTCAGCTCGTCCTTTATCCCTCCCGAGCTGAGGAAAGGATTCGGGCTTCCGACCTACGAGTACCAGGACGCCATCTGGGCATACTATTTCTACAGGATGATCCAAAGGGCCGAGACGGTCACGCTCGTGTACGACTCCCGTACGGAAGGCCTTAAGAGCGGAGAAGAGAGCCGGTTCATCAAACAGATCGAGTACCACTACAACCTTCCTATTAAAAGAAGCTTCGTCAAAGCGGAGGCGAAGATCGAGACATTTTCCGAGGAAATACCTAAGACTGAGGAACATATACAGAAATTGCAAGACGTTTCCCTCTCGGCATCTTCCCTAAAGAGTTATCTCGATTGCCCGGCAAAGTTCTATTTCTCGAAGGTGGAAAGGCTCAAAGAGGAGAGTGAGGTCGCCGAAGACTTGGACGCCGGAACAATCGGCGAGGTCTACCACGCCACGATGCAAGCCCTATTCATGGGCGAGGGAGCAATGGATCCAACCTATGACATTAGTGACAAAAGGATGAACGGCACTTTCCCGGGAGCCCTTAAAGAGGTCTCGAAGGAATATATCTCCTCATGGCTCAGCCGCAATGCCGACATCAAACGGAGGGTCAGAAGTCTTATAATGTCCCAGCTCCACACCCTTGAGGTTTCAGGGAGAAACCTTGTGTTCGAGAGTGTAATCGTCCAATATGTCATGAAAACCCTGCGCAGGGATAAGGAATTGATGGAGAAACTGGGAGTCGGCTCGTTCCAGGTCTTAGGTCTTGAGAAGAAGGTCTCCACGAAGATAGACGGATTCAAGTTCGAGGGCTATATCGACAGGCTTGACAGCTTCCTGCCCGGCGAGGTGAGGATCATCGACTACAAGACCGGGAAAGTGAGTGATAACGATGTGGACATTAACCCTTCCACCGCCCCTGGAGTAGCGGCCGCCATTTTTGGGGAAGAGAACAAGGGCCGCCCTAAAATCGCCCTCCAGATGTTCATTTATGACATCATGGTTCTTGAGGATCCGGAACTGAAAGACAAGGTGATCATCAACTCTGTCTACCAGCCGGCTCTGCTATTCAGAGAGGATGTCAAGAATGTTCCTATGTGCGTGGAGTTCAAGAACGACATGATGGACAGGTTACACGGCTTACTGGCTGAGATGAAGGATATATCCCTACCATGGAGCCGGACCTCCGACGAGACGACATGTTCTTATTGTGATTTCAAAATGATTTGCGGAAGATAGTCATGATCAAGATATTACGAGCATCAGCCGGCTCCGGGAAGACACACAATCTGGCCGAGACATATATCAGGATACTTCTTTCGGAGAGTGATCCTTCCGCATATCGGCACATTCTCGCGGTGACCTTCACCAACAAGGCCACCGACGAGATGAAAAGGAGGATTCTGAAGGAACTCCACACCCTTTCCATCGACCCTTCAAAGTCTCCTTACAAAGATGATTTCATTCCGTCGCTCTTCACATCGGCTGAAGCCCTGAAAAAAAAGGCGGGAGATATCCTCATACGTATTCTCCATGACTATGGCGCGTTCGCTGTCAGCACCATTGACCGTTTCTTCCAACAGACTCTAAAGGCCTTCTCCAGGGAAATCGGCCAATTCGCGTCCTATCAGGTTGAGCTCGACAAGGGCTCCCTCGTGGCCGAGACTGTAGATAGGATACTGGACTCCCTGACCGAGGACGACAAGGCCTTGCTGGGATGGCTCAGCGACAATTTGATGGAACAAATCGAGCAGGGCAAGAAGCTCAACCTTGAGAACGACCTGACGGACATGGCCAACCGCCTGAAGTCCGAGCAGCACCGTACCGTGGTCGAAGAATATGGGATAGATGAGGAGAAGGCTTATTCAAAAGAGAGCCTCACAGCATTGAGAAACCGCCTCAGACAGTTCCTGACTGACTTTACCGAGAGTCTTAAAAAGTCTGCCGAGGAAGTCAATAAGGCTTTCTCAGACCATGGGTTATCCACTTTCGACACTAGCCGTGGATGGCTTGGGAAGTATTTGGATAAGATTAATGCCATCGAGCCTAAATCATCTATTCCCAAGATCTCGGATTCAGTTCGTAGGAAAGCGTCTGACTACTCGGAATGGTTCACCCGGAAAGACCAGAATATACACAATAGCCTTGAGGGTGATCTCCTGCCTCCGTTCGCCAAGTTCGTGGCGTTATACGACCATGGGATCAAGTCCTATGAGACCGCTCGTCTTCTTCTCGGCCAGATCGGCTCCCTCGGAATCGCTTCAGAAGTACGAAGAGAGTTCCAGACCCTCTTGAAGGAAAAGAATGTGTTGAGTCTAGACGACTCCAACGTCCTTCTCAAGGATATAATCGACGGGTCAGACGCTCCTTTCATTTACGAGAAGTTGGGGGTCAGGTTCGAGCACTTCCTGTTGGACGAGTTCCAAGACACTTCCAGGGTGCAATGGGAGAATTTCAAGCCCCTGATCGCGAACAGCGACTCGGAAGGATTTGAGAATCTTTTGGTTGGAGATATCAAGCAAAGTATCTATCGATTCAGGGGGTCCGACTGGAAGCTGATGGCGGCCAATGTGGGGACACAGTTCCCTACCGCCGTCGAAGACAATCTCAAAGGCAACTGGAGAAGTCTCCGCAACCTGGTGGAATTCAACAATAAGTTTTTCGCTTATGCCGCCGAAAAGTTGGACAAGGCTTATGGCGATGACGCTGAAGGAATATCCGTATCCAAAATCTACGGCAAAAAGGACGAAGGTGAGTTTGAGGAACAGCTCGTTATGTCCAAGGATACGGAAAATGGATTGGTGGAAGTTGTGTTCTGCCCTTCTGAGGAAGAGAATGACCATATTCTCAAGACCATCCGGAAAGTATTGGATGCTGGTGCGCTTCCAGGCGACATCACAGTCCTTGTCAGGAACAACACCGAAGGGTCTAATGTGGCCGCATTTCTTATGGATAACGGATTGGATGTGATCTCGGACGACTCTTTATGCCTGAAGTCTTCATTTATCGTCAGGAAACTTGTCTCGCTGATTTCCTCGGTCAAGAACCCGGAAGACACTATCGGTTCTTTCCTTGCCAAAGAAGCCGGACTCGATGTGAGCGGTCTTTCTTTCCACTCCCTTGTCGACTTGTGCGAGAGCCTGGCCAGGCTACTCGCCGATGGCCCCGACAAAGAGATATTCAAAAGCGAAACTCTTTATATCCAGTCATTTATGGATTATGTGATGGACCATGTCGCGGTCAATGGGAATTCTCTTGACACATTCTTGAAGGCATGGGACAACGCGAACCCAATGGTCAGTTCCCCTTCAGATGTACAGGCCATCCGAGTTATGACTATCCATAAGTCCAAGGGTCTTGAATTCCCGTATGTTATCCTCCCTTACGCGGAGAAAGTCAAGTTGTTCCGTGACGGCAAGTCTTGGTCCGTCCCCAATGTGGAGGGAACCCCTCTGGACGGAATCGAGAGAACGGCATTCGACATCAATTTATCAGGGAAAAGTGCTGACACCCTTTTCGAAAAGGACTATCGGAATGAGCTCTTCCTCCAATATATCGACAATATAAACGTATTCTATGTCGCTCTGACGAGAGCCGGGAAGGGAATGACCATCATCGCTGACAGCGGATGCTCTCCCTCATCGAGCCTTGCGGGCATTTTGAGGGAATATCTTGGAGACGGAAATCTTCTCACCGGCTTCGTCCAAGAGGAAGGCGGCGATGATTTGACAAGCGTTTTCAGTCTCGGACAGATGTACGACTTCAACAAAATGGAGAGAAAAGACTCATGCCTGACAAAGCTGGAGCCCGGGTATCCTTCTTTCCCCTTGAATCAAGGAGATGACGGGGACGGTTCCGGGGATCGGGGAAGGCTTCGGCTCTCCTCTGAAGCGACTGATTTCTTCACGGAAGAAGGAGCGGCCATAGCGAAGGCCAGGCAAAACGGCACGGTTCTGCACGACATTCTCTCACGAGTCAAGATCCCGTCCGACCTGGAGAGCTCCATCAATCTGGCTGTCAGACAAGGGGATCTTGAGCGTGACAGAGGGAAGGAAGTAGCCGACCTTCTGTCAAAAAGGATCGCGGCGCACCCGGAATGGTTCCCCATGGAAGGGGCGGAGGTTTTCAACGAAATGTCACTGATCGATTCCGACGGACGGGAATGGAGGCCGGACAGGGTCGTGATAAAGGATGGGGCTGTCACGATCATAGATTACAAGTTCGGTGAGAAAGATCATCGCTATAGGGCCCAAGTTGGAAGATATGCCAGGATTTACCGTCGCCTTGGATATGAGAATGTGTCCACCGCGATATGGTATGTCAATTCCGATGAGATTGATTGACTTTTTTGTATATTTGGTGAAAACGACAACTTTACATGGAAGAGAAAGAGAGAAGATTATACCCCATGAAATTCCTTGACAATAGCTCCCAGACCCCCTGGGGGCATGTCAGCTACAAAATCGCCGACCTCGGGTTCGTCAACTCCATGGTCGCCGAGGGGTGGTTCGGAGGTAACACTCTGGAGGATCTTATGGGCACATATATGGAAAGGGTTGTCGGAGACAACGCTTTTGAATACTACGGCCTCCAGTTTCCGATACTTATCAAGGAGATTCAGACTTCCGGATGGCAGCCTCTTCAGGTGAATGTCCCTGATGGTGAGGCCGAGCAGAGATACGATTCACTCGGCAAAGCAGCCATGTGGCATGTGCTTGAGGCAGAGCCGGAAGCCAAACTTTATCTCGGTCTCAAGCGGGATGTCGAGCCTGAGGACTTTTACCGCAGGTGTTTGGAGGGCCGTATCGAGGAGATTCTCAATGAGTTCCATCCCGTAAAAGGAGACTCTTTCATAATTGAGCCCGGTATTGTCTTCGCCGCTGGGCCAGGACTGACAATTCTTGAAATATCAGAGAGTTCCGAGCTGACTTTCAATATCCATGACCTCGGCTCCAATCTTACTGAGGATGATCCCATCCTTCTGGAAGAAGCCTTTGACCTTATCACATTCCTCAAGTACTCCCCCTCGGCGGAGAGGGAGGAATTCAAGGTGACTAGGATGAACCTGAAGGACCCGCTTCATATATTCAGTGACCAGCCCGGACCATTCTCGACATATTCCTGCATTAGCGGAGAAGCCATTGTCCAGCCTGGTCCCGGTGCTGAAAGTTTCACTCAAGTCAACTTCAAGGCCGGCCAAACCGTACTCGTGCCCTCTGAGGTCAATGACATTCTGCTCCTTCCGGCGAGGGAAGGAACTGTACTACTTGAGACAACGGTGGAAAGGCGAACCGACCCTGATTCCTACATCGGTGACAGTCAGCCGGACTCAGCCGATTCCCCTGATCCACATTTAAGAATCTGGAATTGAACACCATGGCAGAATCTGACAGAATCGACAAAGTCCTATGGGCCTTAAGAATATACAAGACCCGCACAGAAGCTACAGAAGCCTGCAAAGGCGGCAAGGTCAAGATTGACGGCTCTAATGTAAAGCCATCCCGCCTGGTGAAATCCGGTGAGACTATCAGCGTCCACAAAGGGATAATCCAGTATTCCTACAAACTGACACAAATTCCTCCCCATCGTCTTGGCGCCAAGCTGGTTCCGGATTATGCGGAGAACCTGACTCCCCAGGAGGAACTCGACAAACTCAGGGCTCCCGTTGAGACATTCTTTTTACGCAGGGACAGGGGTACTGGTCGTCCTACCAAGAAAGAGAGGCGAGAGATGGAAGAGGCCTGGGATAAGTTCGACGTCGCCGCTCAATACGGGATGGATGACGATGATGATTTTGAATAATCAACTACCAACCATGTTTATAATGAAACGTATTCTCTCAACCATCATGCTTGCCTTGGCGATAGCCGGGGCGGCGCGAGCCCAAGAATTGGCTAATTTTTCCAGAGGCAACCGGCCTGTCATTTCTCCTGAGATCCAAGGTGACAGTGTCACTTTCAGACTTAAGGCCGATTATGCCACTGTAGTCAAACTCAGCGGATCATGGATGGCCAATCCTTACGGTGGCACCATAGATATGACCCGTGGCGAGGGAAACATCTGGTCCGTGAAGATTCCTCTCCCCTCTCCAGAGATTTACACCTACAATTTTGTGGTCGACGGAGTGGCGGTCAATGATCCTCAGAACGTGCTTGTACAAAGAGACGGAACCCGCTATCTTCCAATGCTTACCGTACCCGGAGCACGTACCGAAAACTATGGCGAGGCCAAGACCCATGGCACTGTCAGCCACCCTTGGTATGACAGCCAAATCCTAGGATACAGCCGCAGGCTCACAGTCTATACTCCTTATGGCTACGAGAATAACCCCAAGAAAAAGTATCCTGTACTGTACCTCCTTCACGGAGCAGGTGGAGACGAGGAGGCTTGGATTTCCATGGGACGAACCGCACAGATCCTGGACAACCTGATTGAGAAAGGTCTTGCGGAGCCGATGATCGTGGTAATGCCTAACGGCAATCCAGGTCAGCAGGCCGCCCGTACCCTGAATATTCCTGAGAAAACAAATATCAACTGGAGGTCAGAAGAATTCAGAAACGCTTATGTCAGAAGCCTTTGCACCGAGATCGTGCCCTTCATTGAAAAGAATTTCAGGGCCATTCCGAAACCCTCCTCAAGGGCGATTGCGGGACTCTCCATGGGTGGCGGACACACAATTTCCGCCTCGATCCTCTATCCTGAGCTGTTCGACTACATCTGCCCGTTGTCTGCCGCCGGCAGCGCGACTCCCGAGCAGATCGCCGCTCTTAAGAAGGCTGGTGTGAAATTGTATTTCCTCGCCTGCGGAAGCTCCGATTTCCTATTTGAAGGCTCGAAGGCTCTTGACAAGACTTTGACCGAACAGGGTTTGGATCATGAGTACTTCGTCTCCGACGGTGGTCACACTTGGGCCAACTGGAGATTGTATCTCAATACCTTCGCTCCTAAGCTGTTCAAATAGGGTGAGAAACTTTTTGACGGTGAAAGTTTGATTATTCCGGGAAAAGGTTTATCTTTGCAGGCTTTTTACAGCGAAAGATTGTACAATTAATATCGTAAAGCAATGAAAAAAGGACTTCATCCCGAAACCTACCGCCTTGTAGCTTTCAAGGATATGTCAAACGAAACCGTGTTCATCACCCGTTCCTGCGCGGAGACCAAAGAGACTCTGATGGTGGACGGCGTCGAGTACCCGGTTGTGAAGGTTGAGATCTCCAACACCTCTCACCCCTTCTACACTGGCAAGGTCAAGCTCGTTGACACCGCCGGTCGCGTCGACAAATTCTACCAGAGATACAAGGACCGCAGGAAATAATCCTGACGGACATAGGACAAAAGCCGCTCGAGATATTCGGGCGGCTTTTTTATTTCCTGTTATTCAAGCGGTTTATTTCTCGAATGCTGATTTCTGAGGATAACGTGATTCGAAAGCGGAAAGAATCACCTCTTTCTTCCGGTTGAACGAGGCGTCGTCCATCTCGACATCATTGATGCAGACGATTTTCGCTTCCGGTTCACGTATAAAATCAGCTATCTTTCCGACGGATGCGGCGGCCAATGAGAAATGTTTACGGGAAAGCGATTTGTTGACCATCTTCCCTTTAAGGAACATATAATCCAAAAACAGGTACTGATTATAGTTTTTCTCCGATCGGAGAGGAGACAGGGAATCAAGTATTTCCGTAGAGACAGTCTCATACAAAAGCTCGCACTCGCTCTTTAACATAGGCGAGCAGATGTGCCTCGGCCTGAGATAAAAGATACTTCTAGGCAGATTCAGAGATTTCCTCGCGAGATTGTCCGAACGTTTGGTCAAACGAAGGAAAGGACTGAAAGCGAATATCCTCCTTGACAACCCCATTGACGGGATCCCACCTACGAAAAAATCCTCTTCCGCGCAATCCATCACCGGGAACATGTCATCATTGAAATAAAGGTACTGCTCCGATAGACCGGGGATCCTGTGAAGAAACATCTCTATCATGGAGCTATTGAATGTGGGGAGATAGTTCTCTGGAATAATATCACGATGAGTGACCACACAAACTTTAGAAGTATCCACCCAGGAAGGGACCTGACTCTCCGACGAAACAACGATAAAAACCTTCCCGACGAGCGGAATATGCCTTTCTATGCCCCTGAGAAGATATTTGAGGGTTCCCCAGTCACGATATCGCTTTGTCAGAGGTCTCCCTTCGATGTGAGTGTTATAAGACTCAATCCACTGCGGGTCAGAGCCGTCAACATATGTTATGACTATATCCATTTGGCGAACAATCTCAAGAGTTTACAACACATCTTAGTATAGACTTGCTTAGCGATCGGGACACGACAATGCTTGACATAATCCATATCTAACAAGGCCTCAACCGCTTCTGGATGTTTAGATAACAACTTAAAATCTAGAATAACACAGCTATACCATCCTCCGCGCAGAAGAATGTCTGTGCCACAAGCCGTCACTGGACCTCTGTCTTTTGGAAGGGCATCATAGAGGGCAAACATATTCATGGCGGATTGTTTTCGCGTGCGAATCAGGGAAGAACCTGTCAAAGATCCACTACGTCTGCGCCTGTAATGATAGAGCGGTCTGCTCAGATGGCAGCATTTTTTAGCGCCATAAAGGATCTGGGTTTGGAACACAATATCCTCGTGGTAGCCATATTCAGGGACGATCATATTATCCAGATCATATAAGTCCCTTTTGACCAGCTTGTTCCACATGTACGCACGGATAACGCTATTATGCATGGCCTTGACCGCACCCTTTCCATCAGACGGCAAGAAGTCTTTCTCCTTGTCTATCTTCGCTGGTTTCTTGTCATATTCCTTGAAAAAGTCGCAATACACCACATCGGCATCTTCCTCGACAGCTTTTTGAACGAGAGAACCGACGTAATCCGGCTCGACCCAGTCATCTGAGTCCACATGAATTATGTATTCACCAGCAGCTTTGACCAATCCAGCCATTCTAGCTGCCGGAAGGCCTTTGTTCTCCTGCTTAATGATTATTGTATCTGACTCTCTATCAGGATATTCCGTGATGGTTCCCAAAAGAATGTCAATCGAACGGTCAGGACTTCCATCATCAACAAAAATGAACTGGATATCCTCATAAGTCTGTTCAAAAAGAGACACTGCACACTGGCGTATATATGCCTCGACTTTGTAAACAGGCACAATCACGCTGACGGTCGGCATCTTTCCAATCTCATTAGACATTCTAACCTGATTCTTAACAAAAAACCGGAAGGCCATAGGCTTCCGGCTTGTCTCATTGGCGCCTTTCGGCACCTTTGTACTGGGTAGGAGAATCGAACTCCTATTGCAAGATTGAGAATCTTGAGTACTAACCGTTATACGAACCCAGCATGTTTAGGGATTGCAAAGATAGACAAAAATCTTAAGTATGCAAAAAAAACCTCACCTTTTTTATTTCTCGTGTTTTTTCGTTAATATAGCGGATGTTTTAAACCAAATCCGCAATATGGCACTAATAATCGGTCTACTTATTATCGCTATCGGCGCTTTCTGCCAATCGTCAAGCTATGTTCCTATCAATAAGATAAAAGACTGGAGTTGGGAAAGTTACTGGGTCATCCAGGGTATTTTCGCATGGCTCCTTTTCCCCCTGGTCGGATCCCTTCTCTCAGTATCCGGAACCGGAGGCTCCTTCGGAGACCTGCTCTCTCTGATCAATTCTAATCCCAAGGATGCCTGGTTGACAATTCTTTTCGGTGTTCTATGGGGAGTAGGTGGTTTGACTTTCGGTCTCTCGATGCGTTATCTTGGAGTCGCGCTCGGCCAGTCCATAGCGCTAGGAACATGTTCCGGACTCGGTGCTATCCTCGGCCCGGTATTCACCGGACATGCCAGTGACCTGACCACCGCTGTCATTGTCGGTGTAGTCGTCACCCTGATAGGTATAGCTATCATTGGTGTGGCTGGGGCGATGAAATCAGCAGCCCTTCCCGAGGAAGAGAAGAAGAAGGCTGTCAAGGACTTCAACTTCGGAAAAGGAATCGCGGTTGCCCTGCTCGCCGGTTTTATGAGCGCATGCTTCAACATCGGCCTCAGTTTCGGCAAAGACCTCTTCCTGCCCGGCACCAAGCCCATTTTCCAGACCCTTCCCGCCACGATGCTCGTGACCTTCGGCGGATTCCTCACTAATGCCACATACTGCCTCTTCCAAAACAACAAGAACAAAACTTGGGGAGACTACAAGAAAGGCAATCTTTGGGCGAACAACATCCTTTTCTGCTGCCTCGCCGGCCTGCTTTGGTACAGCCAGTTCTTCGGACTGAGTCTCGGCAAGGGATTCCTAACGAACTACCCTGTCCTTATCACCTTCAGTTGGTGCATACTCATGGCCCTCAACGTCACATTCTCCAATGTCTGGGGCATTATCCTCAAGGAATGGAAGGGTGTGTCAAAGAAGACCATAGCCGTACTGGTTATAGGACTCATCGTGCTGGTATTCAGCACCTTCCTGCCGCAGCTCATGGCGAATTAAAGGATTGTATAGCGTAATGGTCAGCTATACTCCGATATATTCCCGAGATAACGACGTCTACAACCTGGAGGGCTTTTCCCCCCAGGTTGTGGATTATTCATATCTGAAGGATCTTGGCGTGGAGGTTGAACCAGACGAGGCCACTCTGGAGGCGCTTAAGAAAGGAAGCCTTATACTCAAAAAAAGGATAGAGAATCGTACCCTTATCCCTAAACCTCGCTTTTCTGAATATGCGGGGAATCCTGACGAGGTCAAAACCGAGATCCATAATTATACCGGACGCTGCCCTACCCTGACTTATGAGATTAATCCTGTGGGCGGCTGCGGAGTCGGATGCCAGTACTGTCTCGTGACTGACGGTGACCATGAGCGGGAACTTGCCGTAGACTTGGATTACCCGCTATATGTCAAGCGTTTGCTGAATGAGAAGAATGGACCAGGATCCGAGAACCGGAATCATTATTACTACTTCTCCCCGAAGACCGAAGCGTTCCAGGAAGCGACCCTTCTTACCGGTGTCGCCCACCGGATCCTTGGGGAGTTTATCGACCATTTCAGACGCTGTCCTGATTCAAGAGCAAGACTGTTCATAGCCTCAAAGGCCGGAGCGGAACATCTTCTGATACAACATGACGGAAAAAGCATCCTGGATTATTTCGAGTTGCTTAAAGACCGTATGCAGTTCAATACCAGTGTCTCTATCATGCCAGCGGCTTTCAGGGATATAATCGAACCATTCGCAGCTCCTCTTGCGGAAAGGATGAGAGCTGTACGGCTCTGCCGGGAACGTGGGATCCCCGCTAATTCAGCTTTGGTTCAACCGATATTCGTGCCCTGCTTAACTGATGACGGAATCAAATCATTTTTCGACACGCTGCACTCTGAAGGAATAATCAATTACAAACCGGAGTTCCTGACCGTCTGCATGGAGAACCTGGCCATTCTCGGCCAATATCTTGGGGTGTTCGACAAGAATATGGAGCGCCAGCTCTATGATGCCTACATCATGCCTACCAATGCCGACCATCGCAAGCAACGCGGACGCACAGCACCGGACAGGAAGCTCAGCATGAGCAGTCTACGAAAGATGATTGAATACACCGACACTCTGGGAATGAGCGTCAGCATCTGCTATTGGGTCCGTCGTCAACTTGAAATTTCGGAGGATATGATCCCTGAGGTGAACCGCAACGGCTTCCAGTGCCTCGGCTACCAGACACGCCTCTTCTGTATATGATCACCAATCTCACAGAATACTATCTGCGCTGGTACCATGAAAGACCGGTCGGTATCACTACTGGCCGGCGGGAAGAGCTCCGGGAACTTCATCGGATCATCTACAAATGCTCACTCCACCTCGTCCTCAATTACAAAGACTATGTCCCAAGGTGGATGCCTCTCGGAGAGAAAGATCTGGAAATACTTGAGTTACAGGAGCAAACACCTTTCAGAGCCGGCACTTGGCGACCTGACTACATCATCGGGACGGATGGCACATTGAGAATCTGTGAGATCACCTCGAGATTCTTCGCCCACGGGATATTCATATCACGTTTCGCTGAAGAAGCAGCGGATCGTTTCCTCGCTAGTTTTCCTGGAGCCGTAAGGGTTACGGAATACCCTGTTTTGATGGATTATATGGCCGGGATCCTTGAAGGAAGGAAAAAGATATTTGTTCTTAAGAGCTCCGACAAGACCAGTGAGATCCGTCTCTACAAGGACTTCTACGAGAAGGTTGGGTGTGAGGTCAACATATTGGAGGCCGCCGAAGTCGAGCCTCGGCGTAAAGAATGGGCCGCCGACGGAACAGTTGTGTTCAGCGCCCTAAACCAGATGGACATCCTTTCCTTCAGCTTCGACACCATAAAAGCAATGGTGGACAAAGGAATGTTCAGCGATTTCCGGAACATTTTCCTGATCCATGACAAACGCTTCATGAAGTTATGGTATGATGACCGGTTCACCAGCCGTTGCCTTACTCCTGAAGAGACCGACTTCCTGCGGTCCCACGCCATCCCGACATTGGACTGCTCGGATCCGGAAACAACTGACGTTCTGAAAGACGCGTCCAAGAACAAGGACCGATATATCCTTAAACCATTTCGCCTTGGAAAGAGCGAGGGCGTGAAAGCGGGAATTCTCACAAGCGCCGCGGAATGGAAAAGCCTGGACACATCCGGAATGATAATCCAGCCCTTCATATCCCAGCGCCCGTACAAAACTGAATGGGAGGGAACGGAATATGATGACTACATGTGCGGGATGATGCTCTGCGTGGATGACAAGTACTTTGGCTCAGGATTGTTCCGGGCATCCAGCTTGCCTGTGACAAATGTCGGAGACGACCGGAAGGCCTGTCCACTCCTCACTGATGATCCCGCCATTCTTGAATATTGCGACGTCTTATGATCCTCGCCGGCAACCAACCATACTTTCTTCCCTACCTTGGATGGTGGCAGCTCCTGAAGGCTGCTGACATCTTCCTTATCGCCGACGACTACAATTTCATCAAAAGCGGCTGGATCGCGAGAAACAGGATCCTCGTCGAAGGGAAACCTCATTATTTCAGGATAGAGATCAAAAGAGGAGGCAGCAACAGGCTGATCAACCGGCTGGAACTGCTACCTGTGAATGTCAAGAAAAAATTAAAGACCTTGGAGTTCGCCTACCGCAAGGCTCCTTTTTTCGAGAATGGATATACCCTTGCGGAACGAATCCTGGCATATCCTGAAAGCAACCTTTCGCTATTTCTGGAGAATTCCATCAGGGAAGTATGCTCATACCTCGGAATCACCACCCCTTTGGAAAGGACATCAGACCTTGAAGGCAACGCTCTTTTCAAACGGGAGGGTCGGATTTACGACGCCTGCCGAAGGAAAGGAGCGGACACATTCATCAACGCTATCGGCGGGATGGCCTTGTACGACAAGGATGAATTCGCCAGCCACGGCATCACTCTTAAGTTCCTGAAATCCGGGCTTCCCGAATACAAACAATTCGGAGAACCCTTCGTGGAAAGGCTGTCCATCCTGGACGCCATCATGTTCAACTCACCGGAAGAGCTTCAAGTCATGCTTGAGGATTACACTCTTATCTAGGGCAGCTATGTGTGAGGTGAAGGTAACCGTCATCTGCCTGGCGTACAATCACGCACAGTACATCCGGGACGCCCTTGAAGGATTCGTCTCGCAGAAGACAAGTTTCCCTTTCGAAGTCATTGTCCACGATGATGCCTCAACCGATGGCACCAATCTGATTATCAAGGAATTCCAATCAAGATATCCGGAAATCATAAAACCCTTTTTCCAAGAAGAGAACCAGTATTCACAAGGGGTAAGCATCGCACAGGCCTTCCTCTACCCACTTGCTCATGGAGAATATGTGGCATTATGCGAAGGGGATGACTACTGGACAGATCCGCTTAAGCTCCAGAAACAAGTCGAGGCGCTCGAATCGCATCCTGAATCGGACATCTGCGCACACAGGGCACTCCGCCTTAAGCGAGGACGGTTCGATGGCTGGATCGCTCCTCGGCTCGGGAGCGGCATTGTGACGGCCGACAAGGTGATCCTAGGAGGCGGAGGGTGGTATTGCGCCACCTCATCCTTTCTTTGCAGAAGGGAAGCCTACATGAAATGGACCCCGATTAGGGAGGTGATCGTGATTGATTACACACTCGCGATACAGTGCTCACTAAGGGGCGGAATAGTATATCTCAAGGATAGCATGTCGGTTTACCGTATCGGGACTGAGGGCTCTTGGACCAAGTCGCACGACAGGAATGCCAGGATCAAGAACCGTTTGACAATGATTAAGATGCTCGACACTCTTGACAAATGGACCGAAGGACGTTTCGAGCGGGTGATACAAAAAAGACGTGAAATGTTCCGCTCTGATATCCTCCATCTGACAAGAGACTACCTCGGCCTTTACTCCCCCTCAAGAATAGGAATCAATATCTCGAGAATGGCCCATTCGGCAGGAAGGGTTGTGAGAAGATGGTTCTCTTTTCTTTGAGTGCTTTTAGTTTTGGGATTAATGAAAAACTTGCTTAACTTTATGAGGTTAAAGAGTATTCATCCATGAAAAGATACTTTCCTCTTCTATTGAGTGTCCTTCTGATCTTCCCTCAGATTCTCCATGGCGAGAAAGTGAGCGGTGATGACCCCAGGATCACATATATCGGCAGAACGCTGGTGAAGGACGGAGAGGTCTCTTTTGATTGGACAGGGGTCTACCTCAAAGCCCGGTTCCAAGGGACTTCCCTTGAGATGAAAGTCTCCGACACCGGGAACAATTACTATAACGTCTGGCTGGACTCCCCCATGGATGCCGATCCCGACAAGGTGATCCGGACTCATGGGACTGACACTACCATTGTGCTATTCAGCAAGGAGGAAATCAAGGCAAGGTATGGGAAAGATAAAAAATCCCTTAAAGAGCCCCATCAAGTCATATTGCAGAAAAGGACAGAGGGATTTCAAGGGATCACGACATTCCTGGAATTCACCTCTGACGGGATATTCCTCCAGGCTGATAAACCCTCCGACAGGGTCATAGAATTCATCGGAGACTCCTACACTTGCGGTTACGGCACGGAGGCCTCAAACAAAGACAGATTCTCCCCGGAGACCGAGAACCAAAACCTCACTTACGCTTGCAAAGCCGCCAGATATTTCGGGGCGGACCAAATAATTATAGCCCACTCAGGGATGGGTGTGGCAAGGAACTATAACGGCAATAATAAGGATGCGTTCATGCCGGATCTGTACCTAAGGACATATGACGGGGTCCCGGAGAATGCATGGAATGCGAATGACTTCGCTCCAAAGCCTTCCATTACGGTCATATACTTGGGTACCAACGACTTCTCAACTGGCATGCAACCCGCCGAAAGAGTGTTCGTAAAGAGTTACATCACCCTTCTGAAGGAGATCAAGGACAATTATGGAGACTCTCATCCTATCCTTTGCATCGCCCCGAAACATGATCCGATACAGGAGACTTATATTAGAAAAGCCATCGATTCTGGCGGAATGACGGATGTCCACTTCCTTGCCCTGTCCTATTCAGTCCATGACCACACAGGAGACATGGGCGCTGATGGTCATCCGAATGGCTCCGGCCACACAAAATTGGCGTACACTGTGATTCCAGTGATCTCCACGATCATGGGATGGGACATGACTGGTAAAGAAATCAAATAAATCTAGAGATATATGACAACAGCGAAAAAGATTTTACTTTGGATCATCGTCGGCCTGGTACTGGCCGCCGGAGCGTTCGTTTATTTCAGATTCTATTTTGTCTTCGGAGACGGAGTCAAGGCTGGGGAACTGAACCTGTTCACCTACAAAGGATACGTCTTTAAGACTTATGAGGGCAGGTTGATCCAGGCTGGTTTCAAAGGCAGTGTCCCGAAGACCGGTGGCACAGCCACGATCCAGTCTTATATCTTCGACTTTTCCGTCAGTGACGAGGAAGTCGCCAACGAACTTATGAAATGTAGCGGGAAGAATGTGGAGGTCCATTACAAGGAATATCTCGGGGCCCTTCCTTGGAGAGGCATGCAGAAGCAAGTTGTGGATAGGATAATATCTGTAACATCACCTGAAGATCTATGAGGAAGTTTTTGATTCTTACTATTTTAGCCCTTCCGGTCTCAGCTTTTGCACAGACCGGTGTGGTCGCCGTTCATCCTGCGAATAACCAGGGAAAGACTCTCACCATGGAAGAAGCCGTGATGGGAATCGGGACAAGGCCTGCCTCCATTAGGGCGATGTGGATTGACAATGACACCTATGCCGTCATGGACGGGAGGGAGATCAAGGCGTTCAAAGCCGCGACCGGTGAGGCTGTCGAATACAAACCCGCCGGACAGATGGGAGCCCAAGGAGGACGTCCGGGAGGACGTGGGGGTGTGATGAGCTCAGCCGGAGTTCCAGCCTACACCAAAGGCCAGAGCCTGTATATCAACAATGGCGGAGAGATTTGTGTAGCCGAAAGCGAGAACGACCAGATCACCTATGGCCAGAGTGTCAGTCGCAATGAGTTCGGCATCAATGGGGGCATATTCTGGTCGCCTTCCGGATCCAAGCTTGCCTTCTACCGCAAGGACGAGAGCAGGGTCACAGATTTCCCTCTGCTTGACATCACAACCCGGACTGGTACTCTAAAAAGTATCAAGTATCCGATGAACGGAATGGAGAGCGAGGAAATCAAGCTCGGAATATATGACCTTGCCTCCAAGAAGACCGTATGGTGCGACGTGACCGACTTCGGCTACGACAGATACCTTTGCGACATAAGCTGGTCTCCGGATGACAAATATGTATTCATCCAGGTTCTTGACAGGACCCAGAAACACATGAAATTCAATATGTACCGGGCTTCTGACGGGTCTTTTGTCCGCACTCTGTTCACAGAGGATGACACCCGTTATGTCGAGCCTTCGGATCCTGTGCGATTCCTTAAGGGGACATATTCATTCATCCACACATCAAATGTCCGTGACGGCTATCGCAACCTTTATCTTTGCGACACGCTTGGCACAGTCAGACGTCTGACCGCGGTTGATGCCGATGTGCAATACCTCGACAATGACGGAGTCAATGTATTCTATACCTCCGCTGAAGTCTCCCCTGTGGAGAACCACCTTTTCAAGATAAGTGTGACAGGCCTCAAGTCAAAGAAGGGTACTGAGTCTGTCGCGAAAGCGAAGTTCGGCAAGCCGGTCCGGCTCACAGCTGACGAGGGCTGGCACTCTGTCTCTTTGAGTGGTGACCACAAGAGGTTCATCGATATCTTCAGCAGTTTCAATGTACCGTCTGTCACACAGATCAGGACCACCGACGGCAAGTTGATCAGGGAGCTCGGCAGGGCCGAGGATCCTCTCAAGGCCTTCAAAACCGGTGAGATCAAGCTCGGGACAGTCAAGAGCGCTGACGGCAAGTATGACAACTGGTACAGGCTATATCTTCCCGCTGACTTCGATCCCTCGAAGAAATACCCTGTCCTGCTTTATGTCTATGGAGGGCCTCACTCCCAGCTTGTTAATGACAGCTGGCTCGGAAGCATCCGCATGTGGGAGTTGCTGATGGCCCAGAAAGGTTACGTTGTCTATGTCCAGGACAACCGTGGAACCCCGAACAGAGGCGCTGAATATGAGAAAGCAATCCACCGCCAGTGCGGACAGAACGAGATGGCGGACCAGATGGTCGGTATCAATATGCTCAAATCCTTGCCATTCGTTGATTCAGAGCGCATTGGTGTCCACGGATGGAGTTATGGAGGATTCATGACCATTTCATTGATGACCAATTATCCAGAGACATTCAAAGTCGGTGTGGCCGGAGGGCCCGTCATCGACTGGAAGTGGTACGAGATAATGTACGGCGAGCGCTACATGGACACTCCCGAGACAAACCCTGAAGGTTTCAAGAAGACGAGCCTTATTGAGAACGCCGGGAATCTCAAGGGCAAACTCCTGATCTGCCAGGGCGCTATAGACAACACAGTGGTATGGGAGCACAGCCTCAGCTTTGTCCAGAAGTGTATCGAAAACGGCACCCAGCTTGACTACTTCCCTTACCCATGCTCCGAGCACAATGTCTTCGGCAGGTGGAGAATACATCTGATGGACAAAGTCACAGATTATTTTGACTTATATCTATAACACTTTTTATAAACACTAAAAAACACACTATTATGGCATTTTCAATCGCTGACATCATCAAGCAGCAGGTCAATTCCGCCGCTGGCGGCGTACAGATTCCCGCCAATGTCCAGAACCAGGTTCTCGGTGGCCTCTCCGATTCTATCCTCGGCAGCCTTACCCAGACCGCAACCAGCAGAGGTGGCGTCAATATCATTACCGATCTCCTGACCGGTAAGACTTCAGCCGCAAAGAGCCCTGTGACTAACCTCGCCGGGATCCTTTTCGCCAAGAATATCCTCAACAAGCTCAATCTCGGAACAGCAATGAACAAGTCCCTGACCGGACTTATCCCGGTTGTCCTTGGAGGTGTCACCAAGCTATTCAAGGATCAGAACGGTGACGGAAAGGTCGACATAAATGACGTCATCATCGCCCTCGGTGGAAAGATCGGAGGCGGCGGACTCTTCGGAAGCATCCTCGGAGGATTGTTCAGGAGGAAATAAGCCTACAAAGGTCTGACGACCTTTATGCCGGAAAGGTTGCGACGAGGCAAGACATATTCTTCAATTGTCCTGCTGTCGATCACAACCTTTCCGTCATTTTGTGACGCGTGTATAAAGCCCACTCGGCCATTCTCGACAAAAGCCAGTCCCACATGGGCGATGTCCAAGCCATCAACAGTTGAGACAAAGCAGATTATATCCCCGGACTGGATCTTATCAGATGCTGCTGCGATCTTAGATTTCGGGATATAAGTCATCGGGGACTTGTTCAGATAGTCCTCAACTTCTTGTATCTTCTTAAGGTCCAATGCCGAACGCGGGATATTATCAGCATCTGCCAACTGCTTGTAGCTTTTAGGATGAGAGGACATGAAATGAATCGGATGGTCATTTACCTCCCCGCCTATATCAAGGGTGATATCCTTCAAAACCCCTTCCTGGCGGCGTATCCATTCGGTCGTGTAATGGACACGGTCACTATACGAATAAGGTGGTTCAGTACGATACCGGGTAGACGCCATATTGGAGACGAAAGAGGCGAAATCAGGAGCCTTGCCATCAGCGTTCCGCACTGTCCTGGCCAGATTCAGACAGGTCTCCACAAATATGATACAATCTGTCTTGGTCAGATAGACCCTTAGTTTTTCCGAATCCGGGTCCTCGTCAAGAGTACCCGCAACGTAAGGTGTGCCGAGCATGCTTTTAGCCGCCATGACCATCATCTGGGAGACAGTGAGTCCACCCGGTGTCTTCGAGTCAGCCTTTCGCAGGGTGTACATTATCTCACAAGCCAACTGTTTGTCAGCCTCGGTGGTGACATGATCCACCACAGGTGACTCCTGGCAGCGCGCGGACATGGCAAAAAGCGCCATGAAAAGAATCATGATCCGTCTCATGGCGCTAATATACTTATTTTCTCAAGAATAATGTCCAGGGATTATTTCGTGAAGCCGTCGTAAATGACCTGGATATTCGAGACCGAGAAATGACTTCCGGATAGCCTTGCCCTATACGTTCCTTCCGTATAGCTGAAGTCGGCGGAGACGCCAGCATAATGGACATTCCCGTATTTCATGACCCCAGGCGCGCCATGGCTGCTGGAATATGATCCGAATATAACCTCGAAGCCATCGTACAGGTCCCTGACGTCCCATCCGTTATTGCTCAACGCCACATGATTGTCAATCCTGGTTCCCTGCCTTGTTCCAAAGACATTGATATATCCTTCGAGTTTCTTTCCCCTTCCCTCAGATGTTTCCATATAATCGGACAAGGAGTCATATCTTGTGAACTCAAATGTGTCACCTGTCAAGACACCGTTCCCTTCGGAATAGCACTGTCCGAATGTGGACAAATCGAATTTGCCCGCAAACTCTGTCTGACCGAGAATCACGATGTAATGGGTCCATTTCATCTTCACCTTATCGGCTGGATCCTCACTGTTCGGATCTGTCCCGACTTTTGGATACAGAACCCGGTCAGACTCCCCGGTGACATCCGGCAATCCAACATATCTAATCTCCGGCACATGGGCTTTCTGGGTAGATTCCAACTTCAGGCCATAATCTGGAAGCGGCTTTGTCACAGTTAGTTTGCCATTCTTCGATGTGATTTTGTACACCTGCGAAGTCACTTCAACTTTCGATGGACTGGAACCGTTACCGAATGATCCTGTCATATATTCATTCGACCTGGCAGAGCTTGACACAGCAGGCCTGTTGGTTGAGTTCGAGAGGATTGTGGAATTGTTTTGGGCAGTGAGGATGTCCGCCGAGTTCGTGATCCCGCTCTCGAAAACCGGATGGGCCCCGACGGCAGAGTAGTACGATTCGATAGCGGAAGCGCTTCTATAGTACTTGTATCCTCTTCCGGAAGACTCGTCCCAAAAAGGGAAATCGACGCCACCGCTTGAAGACTCGTTTTTCCCTTCCACTCTCCTGGTCAGAGAGGATACCGCGGTCACACTATAGCCATCAAGAATGGCTTTCTTCATAGTCAGAGTCAACCCAACCTGATATGGAACCTTGCATGTCTGCCCTATTTTGGATGCGTCGGTTATCGTCTTACCTCCGAATTTGAATGAGGATGGCTTTGTCGGAGAGGAGGCGCTTGGGGACCCGCTGGTGAACTCAGGGAGCTCAGAACGGCTAAGATACACAAAGCCGTTACCATCAGAGGTCTTGGTGTATGTGTTTCCCTTCACGTCCGTGAACACGACCTCGCAATCCGGGATAATAACCGGCCCAGGGCCAGTCACTATAAATGCGGCTCCTCCGGAATAAGGATTGACATATTCGTAAGTTGTGTCAGGATCGGCATTCTTTGGTCCCGAGACTTTCATCAAAGCTCTCACCGGAGCCACGTTGTACTTGTCCGCATCAATCTCTTCCGAATAATCCAAATCCGCCGGAGGCGGTGTGGTCCCGCCATTCTGCCCGTCAACGCCATCCTTGCCTTTCAAGTAAAGCCAGAAGTCAGAGACACTCACCGCTGTTGTTGGCCAGAAAGGATATTCATCAACATCATAAACCCCATTTCCTGGATTCGCCAGACCAGGATTTGCCAAGACATCCGTTTTCCAGATTTCATAGGCGGATTTCCCGTCGGCACCATCCTTTCCATCAGAGCCATCCGCACCCCTGGCTGGAATCCCAGTGTCCTCACCATCCACGAACCAGTTACCGTTCTCACCCACATAAGGAGTGTTCCCATCCTCGCCGGAAAGGCCTTGAGGTCCGGTAGCTGGTATACCGGAATCAGTGTCCCCTATGAACCAGTTGCCGTTGGAGCCGATGTATGGGATCAATCCGTCATCACCTTTAGGGCCAGTCAGGAATATATAAAAGTCTTTCTCGCTGTTATTTGAAGGATCCCATTGGGTTCCAGGCTCCTGAGGGTTTTCCACATCGCCGCCTGCCACATATTCCTTCCAGATCTCATATGCCGATTTGCCTTCCTTCCCGCTGAGGTAGAGATAGAAATCACCTATTCCGACCGCATCTGCAGGCCAAAGAGGATATTCATCTATGTCATACACCCCATTTCCAGGATTGGCAAGCCCCTTTTCGGAAGTCACTTCCTTTTTCCAGACCTCATACGCCGAGAGCCCGTCCTCTCCTTGGTCACCTTTAGGTCCCGTGGCAGGAATGCCGGTATCTTCTCCATCAATAACCCAAGAGCCGGCTTCTCCAATGTAGGGCGTCTTTCCATTATCTCCTTTCGCACCTGCAGCACCTGTGGCACCAGTATCACCTTTGTCTCCCTTATCTCCTTTCAAGTATTTGAAATAGTGATACATCTCCGTATCAGACTCAGGCCAATCCCTGTCGTTCCCTTCTTGGATATACTTGACCCAAACCTGATAGGATGTAAGACCATCCGCTCCTTGAGGCCCCCTTGGGCCTGTGGCTGGCACTCCGGTGTCATAGTCGCCTATGAACCAGTTGCCGTTATCCCCGATGTAGGGGATGAGGCCGTCAGCGCCTTTCGGGCCAGTCAGGAATATGTAGAAATCCTTCTCAGTATTCGCTTTAGGATCCCATTTCCCGTTACCGGAAGGATCATCCACGTTACCTCCAGAAATGTAAAGCTTCCAAAGGTCATAGGCGGACTTGCCCTCGGAGCCAGTGTCGCCCTTGTCTCCCTTCTCTCCTTTCAGATATAGGAAATAATCGTAGACTTCAGTCCTGGTGGCATCCCATCCACGGACCTCTCCCCCTTTAACCGCATTGACCCAAACCTCATAGGCCGTGAGTCCGTCTTTACCGGTTACTCCCTGGATTCCTTGGTCACCTTGAGGCCCTTTAGGTAAGGTCACCTCCAATTTGTTACATGACACTGAAGCCGCGGCAATGAGTACAAACGCCGCGAGGGTTTTAATAAAGTGTTTCATTAGCTCTTTGTTTAATTGTTGTTTTTCAAATAGTTCCATAGAGGTTCCCAGGTAACTTGCTCGATGACGACCTTCCTGTCGCCTCGCCTGAGGTTATCGTCTGACCCGGCGGGAACGATAGCGGTTCTCTTTCCGAAACCACGATAACAAATCATGGCCTCGGGCACACCTCGGTTCAGAAGCGCCTTATAGACAGCCTTGGCTCTGGCTTCGGAGAGTCTCTCGTTATAGGAGACATCCCCACGGGCGTCTGTATGGCCGCTGATCAGGAACTTGGACTCCGGGAATTTGAGGATTACCTGCGCGACCTCGTCAAGGACGCTCTCGCTTTCCGGAGTAATGACAGCCTTGTCGAAATCGAATGTCACATTATCCATAAGCTCAGCGAGAGTCTTCTGGGAGCGGACTTCCCTGACCACCTCCTTAACGACCTCAACCGGAACCTCTTTCACTACTTCTTTCTCCACAATCTTCTCAACCACAGTCTCCACCGGTTGGGGCATACTCCTCTTTCTCTTGCCACCAAACCTAAACACCAAACCGGCGGAGCCCATGGCGAAATTCGCCCCCTTGGATCCAAGAGTTCTCATATAATCACCTCCAATCCTTACACCTACTTTGTCTCCGAGCCATCCGACCAGACCTATCCCTGCTGAAACAGGGACGTAATTGTCAGAGTCAAAAGTGGTTCCCTTATTCCAGGCATCCTCTGCCTTCCATACAGACTCCTTGGTGATATCTCCTTTGAATTGCCCGAAGTAAAAAGCCGGGAAGTTTTTGTGGTAATAGCTCACTCCAAGACGGATATATGGCTGGATCCACTCGCTCCTGACAAAGGGACGGAATTGTATCCCAGGCCCCGCCATGATTGAATAACCCTGCTTCATAGAACCGGAATCATAGAATCTGGCCAAGCCAAAAGTCCCTTGCAGGTCAGCGTAAAGCCAATTTTTGAGTTCATAGGCGGAATAGAGGCTGACACCTCCATAAAGAAGTTTCTCCTCCAGCGTGAACACATAATCGCCTCCGGGAGTCTGGTGGAAATCCGAGACCATATTCCTGGTGTGGTTGATGGCCGAACCTCCGAGTCCGAACTCGAAGGCATGGGAGGAGTTCTGTGAATATGCCCTCCAGGGGCATAGCAAGATGATGGACATTGCCATCAGGATCAGTTTGTTTTTCATCAGTCGGTTGTTACTGTTTACAATTGGTACCTATACTCATTCGAATGAATATTCAGTCAGATTCTTGATTCCGGGGATGCCGTAATAAGCCTCCTGAAGGTCTCCTTTCAGATACACTTTTTTTCCGAGGAGGCCAGGGTGATCGACCAGATTCAACGCGACTCTCATCTCACCCTTGACTAATTGGACGGAGACACAGGATGACTTCTCCGTCACTGATGATCTGGCCGCGATCGCTATATTGGTCATAGACTCGAAAGGACCTTCGAACTTTATCCCGTTCTTGCTCGATGACAGGTCGCCACCGACAATGTATCCCGTCACCCAAACAGATTTCTCTCCCGCATGATCCTTCACCTGGGCAGCTCCGTATGCTCTCTCGCGACTGGTTCCGGCGTCTCCACCACCTGCGGAACCAATCTCATAATCATCAGTTGTCCAAGTCCTTAAAGTATCGACAACAATCGAAAGGGTGCCTCCTTGGGCTGAGCCGGAATTGGACGGACATGTGATGCCGAGAGTGAGGATTTCCCTGGCTTCCAGATTTCTTGTCAACAATTGGGTTGATTTGCTTCCATCTTTCAAGGCTATAGAGATATTACCTGCCTTGAAAAAACCGGTCCGCTTCTCTGAGGGCACATAAATGAGCGAACCTCCTGTGGAAGATACGGACAGTGACCCTCCGGGGTAAGTGTTTTCAAACTCAGGATCTATATTAAGACGGAGTCCGGAATTCAGTTGGGAACATGACAACAACACCCTTGTGACGGCTCCTGCCTTGACCACAACGACTTGTTCATCTCCAAATTGCGGGGCCTCGAACTCCGGAGCCGTAAAGTCTCTGGAAACGACACTTACTGAATACGTTCCAGGATTGACAAGCATTGTCTCCGGAGAATCTCCATATTTACCGTCATATAGGATTTCATTTGCCGAGTTGACAACCCGGAGCCTGAAAGAATCAGTGTCGGGCAGGTCGACAGCCCGCGTGATGACACCAGAGGAGAAATTCCAGCTTAAAGTTCCCTGTCCGGATTCGGGAGGAAACTTATCGCATGAGGAGGAAAACAGGGCCCAGAACGCTATCCCAGCCAGGGCCGAATGTCTGAATAAACGAATAAAGGTCTTCATAGTTTGTAAAAGAATAGTTAACTGCCGCGGTTGTCGCGGACCGTTGGCAAAACTATGGAGACTAAATGGAAATAAAGATCAAGAACAGAAAAAAATGGCCGAGAAAAAATAAATTTCCGTTTTTTATCTTACGGATGGGCATAAAACACGGAGCAATCGCAGTCACTGCGATCGCTCCGCTACTTAACCTAAACTTAAACTATGAAAAACTTCGAGTCAAATATACGAATTCTTTTAATACTAACAATTATTTGACTTGTTTTTTTACAAATCAGCTAATAATAATCTTTCACTTGTGCCTGGACAACAATTCTTTTTCCAAATCAGCTATCCCGATTCCCATTTGCTCATTAAGAACAAGGAGGTGATAGAGCAGGTCAGAGGCCTCATAGATATACCTTTCATGATCCCCTCTCATCGCCTCTAGAATGGTCTCCACAGCCTCTTCCCCAACCTTCTGGGAAATCTTGGACACGCCAGCGGAAAAAAGCCGGGTGGTGTAGTGTCCTTCCGGCATCTCCTCATGACGCCCACGGATGACTTGCTGCAGCCTTCCCAGAAATCCCTCCTCGTCAGGAGTGTCGAAACAAGAGATAGTGCCCCTATGGCATGTAGGGCCATCAGGCCGGGCGTAAATCAATAGCGTGTCCGAGTCGCAATCAACGAAGAGTCTCTTGACATGCAGGTAATTGCCGCTGGTCTCCCCTTTTGTCCACAAGGTCTGTCTGGAACGGCTCCAGAATGTCACGAGACCACTATCGAGAGTCTTCTCATACGCTTCTTTGTCCATATAACCCAGCATCAAGACCTTCTTGGTGTCCACGTCCTGGATTATCGCCGGGACCAATCCGTCCGGGTTCTTACCGAAATCAATTTCTTTCTTTTTCATATTAATATCCAATACTATAATCTTACTTTTATTCCGCGATCCGCAAGGTATCTTTTCAGCTCCGGGATAGTGATTTCCCCGTAATGGAAGATACTTGCGGCGAGAGCCGCGTCAGCCCTACCCTCAGTCAATACCTTAGCTATGTCTTCAGCGTTCCCGGCTCCTCCCGAAGCGATGACAGGAATTGAGAGGCTGCCACAAAGAGCGGCGAAAGTATCACAAGGATAACCTATTTTGGTCCCGTCGTGGTCCATCGAGGTGAACAATATCTCCCCAGCGCCACGCTCCTGGGACTCTTTTGCCCATGAGAACAGCTCCATATCGGTCTGCACGCTTCCTCCATGGGTCGTCGCCAACCATCTGCCATCTATTGTCCTGGCGTCAATAGCCACGACCAAAAACTGGCTTCCGAAATGTCCGGCGATCTCTCCTATCAGATCAGGATTTCTCAAAGCGGCGCTATTAATACTGACCTTGTCGGCCCCGGCTTCCAAAAGCCTAGCGGCATCAGCCAAAGAGGATATTCCTCCGCCGACAGTGAAAGGTATGTCCAACCTCATCGCTACGGCCCTGACCAGCTCGGTGAAAGTTCTCCGCCCCTCCAAGGTGGCGCTAATGTCAAGGTAAACAAGCTCATCAGCTCCCTGCGCGGCATATTCAGCACCCAATTCCACAGGATCCCCAACCTCCTTGAGCCCAAGGAAATTGATTCCTTTGACAGTCTTGCCGTCCTTTACGTCAAGACAAGGGATTATCCTCTTCGCGACCATAAAGCCAGATCCTCCAGTTTAATTCTACCCTCGTACAATGCTTTTCCGACAATCACTCTCGGCACACAAGTATTGTCAAGAGCCTCAATATCAGGTATTGAGCCTATTCCCCCACTCGCGGTGAAAACCACACCGGGGAAATCGGCCATAAGTCCCCGGAAAAACTCCGGGTTCGATCCCGTGAACATGCCATCCCTGGAAATTTCTGTGACGATAACGCTTGACAGTCCAGGCAGGAACGAACTGATCAAGCCGGAAAGCTCAACATCAGAAGTTTCCATCCATCCTCCGACAGCCACTTTTGTTCCGCGGACATCGGCTCCAAGAGTGATTTTGTCAGGCCCATATTCTTCAAGGAAAGAATTGAACAAGTCTGGATTACGGACAGCCAAGGTCCCGAATACAACGCTGGAAGCCCCAGCCTCCAATGCCGCCTCGAGATCCTTACGGGTCTTGATTCCACCACCCCACTCAATTTCGATATCACCTAAGGAAGCAAGCCCTCTTAATGATTTCAGATTAGCAGGTTTCCCATTCTTGGCACCCTCAAGATCCACCACATGAAGGCTCTTGAAACCGTTTCCCAAAAACCGTGACGCCATCTCGACAGGAGTCGTCTCATAGGAGGTCTCCCTGGAGAAATCTCCCTGACTAAGGCGGACGCAACGTCCTCCAATAATGTCAATAGCTGGGACTATTTGTATCATAAAGCCAGGAAGTTTTTGATTATCAAGGCTCCAGAAGGGCCGCTCTTCTCAGGATGGAACTGAGTCCCAAAGAAATTATCCTTGGCTAAAGCGGCGCTGAAAGGAGACCCGTAAACTGTAGTGGCGATAGTGTCGCTGGACAATTCAGCCCGGAAAGAGTGGACGAAATACACATAGGATCCATCAGGGAGTCCTTTGAAAAGAGGGGTTCTCATATCTTTCAACTGGTTCCACCCCATATGGGGGATCTTCAGACCGGGGTCCTCCAAGTTGAAACGACTGACTGCAGTGTCGAATATGCCTAGACCATCCACATCACCTTCCTCGCAATGACGGCAGAGGACCTGCATTCCGACACATATTCCTAAAACCGGACAAGTCAAGGATCTGATAACCGGATCCAGGCCCAAGGAACGCAGGCTGGATAGCGCCACTGAGGCGTCCCCGACTCCAGGCAGGATAACCTTGTCGGCATTTTTGATAGCCTCAGGATCAGAAGTTAACTCGAAATCCTCCACTCCGCACCGGCGTAAGGCATTCACCACCGACAGAACATTGCCGGCATCATATCTGACAACGGCTATCATAATGTCCCTTTGCTGCTAGGAATATCATACTTGAAAGGATCTTTCTTCACGGCAGCGCCAAGAGTCCTGGCGAAAGCTTTGAAAACGGATTCCGCTATATGATGGTTGTTCTCCCCTTTGGCGGTAATATGAAGGTTGCACTTCAACGCCGAGCAAAGCGACTGGAAGAAATGCTTGAACATCTCCGTGGGAGTGTCCCCGACATATTCCCTTGTGAAAACGACATCCCATTTGAAATCGATACGGCCACCGAGATCCATAGTAACAAAGGCATCGCACTCATCCATAGGCAGAGCGAATCCATAACGCTCTATGCCCCTCCTGTCTCCCAAAGCCTCCAACAGAGTCTCTCCGAGAGTGATAGCGACATCCTCCATAGTGTGGTGCTCATCCACATCAAGGTCCCCTTCAGCGATTATCTTCAACGAGATACCAGAGTGATGGGGAATCTGCTCAAGCATGTGGTCAAAGAACCGAAGACCTGTGCTGATGGAACTCTCGCCATTACCGTCAAGATCAACCTCAACAAGCACCTTGGTCTCACGAGTGACCCTCTCTCGACACGCCCGTCGTCCTTCTTGGACCGGGATGGAATCTATCACTCCGGGATTCTCGAAAGTCTCAATGGATCTCAGCATCCTATTGTTCTCCTCTGGTGTTCCGACAGTCAGACGGAGGCAACCCTCGCAACCGGTGACAGATGAGCGGTTCCTGACTATAATCCCGTCCTTGAGAAGGTGGGAATATAGCGCCATGGGCTCCGTTACCTTGACTAACAGGAAGTTAGCGTCACTCGGGAATATCTTTTCGACACATCTGAATCCTGCCAACCTCGAAGCGACTATATCCCTCTGTGCCCTGATCATCTGTATCTCGGAAGCGACTTTCTCAGGATTAATGCTACCGACAGCCAGACGCAAGGTATCTGTACCGATATTATATGGATAACGGACCTTATCGAATAAAGACACTATAGCGGGATCCGCCAAGGCCATACCTACTCTAAGCCCTGCCATACCGTAAGCCTTGGAAAGAGTCTGGAGAATGATCAGGTTCGGATATTCATCAAGAAGTCCCATCATCGAACCTTGCTCAGAAAAATCGACATAAGCCTCATCCAAGACAAGGACACCTTTAAAGTCGTCCAGAAGCCGTCTGATCCCACTTTCGGGGAAAGCGTTGCCGGTAGGGTTGTTCGGGGAACATAAAAACATCAGTTTGGTCCCGCTGTCGGAAGCATCCAGCAGAGCGCCAACAGGCAAGGAAAAATCTTCTTCCAATTGAATCTGGCGGCATTCCACATCGTTGATTCCGGCGCAGACAGAATACATCCCGTAACTCGGGGCGATCATCACGGCATTGTCTTTCCCAGGCTGGCAGAATACCCTGTAACACAGGTCAATAGTCTCATCGCTCCCGTTTCCGAGAAATAGTCTCTCTCTCGGAATACCCTTTAGTTTGGATATCTTGTCGGCAAGCGATTCCCTAAGGTTCCGGGAAGGATACCTGTTAAGGCCTTCTTTCCCAAAGGGACTCTCGTTAGCGTCAAGGAGTATTCCCAATTCGCCACGATACTCATCCCTGGCTGTGGAATAAGGGGTAAGGCTCCTTATATTCTCCCTCGCGAGGAGCAAAACTTCGGATATTGTCATATCATTTCCCTCCATCATCAAGTCTCACACGCACCGCTTCCGCATGTGCCTTAAGACCTTCAGCTTCCGCCATGGTAATTATCGCTCCGCCAATCCTGGAAAGGCCCTCTTCGCTCAACGACTGGAAAGTAATCGCGTGCATGAACGTATCCACGCCAACCCCACTCCAAGCCACCGCTGTGCCCTTTGTCGGCAATATGTGATTTGTGCCACTCGCATAATCACCAGCACTCTCCGGAGAATAATGGCCCATAAACACGCTTCCGGCGGCAGTCACTTTAGACGCGAGGGATTCAGGATCAGCGACCGAGAGGATAAGGTGTTCCGGAGCGTAGGTATTAGCGAACTCAATGCCATCCGCCAAGTTAGAGAACACCACAATCCTGCTGTCAGTCAACGCCTTGTCAACTATTCCCTCTCTAGGCAGCAGAGCTTTCCGGTCATTGATTTCACGCTGGACTTCCCTTGCCATCGACAAGTCCTGGCAAACCAGAATCACCTGGCTGTCAGGGCCATGCTCCGCCTGGGACAACAGGTCAGCCACGATAAACGGCACTTTAGCCGTACTATCAGCGACAACCATCACCTCAGATGGTCCGGCAGGCATATCGATCGCCACACCTTCACGGCAAACCAACTGCTTGGCTTTCAAGACGTATCTGTTTCCAGGACCAAATATCTTATCGACTTTCCTTATCGTCTCGGTCCCATAAGCCATGGTCGCGATAGCCTGCGCGCCACCGATCTTGTATACTTCATTTATCCCGCAAATCCTGGCGGCGAAAAGAATCGCGGGAGCCACACTCCCATCCTTCGCCGCGGGAGTGCAAATTATCCTCTCCGGACATCCGGCGACTGATGAAGGGACTCCCATCATCAAAACGGTCGAGAAAAGAGGGGCGGTACCTCCTGGCACATATAGCCCTATCCTCCTCAAAGGCAGGTATTTCCGTCGGCAAATGACCCCGTTTCCATCATCCCACTCAGAATCTGTGGGGCGCTCCTTCTCATGGAAGGCCTTAATCCTTTTGGCCGAGACCTTGATCGCCTCCTTCAGGTCCTCAGGAACCTGGTTTTCCGCCAAGTCAAATTCTTCTTGGGTGACTTTGAGATTCTCCGGAACAAAACCTTCAACGAAACGGATAACTTGATCCAAAGCCATGTCTCCGCCTTCCCTGACACTCTTGAGGATCTCAGTGACCCTCCAGTCCAGCATGGCGTCATCACGGCTGACCCGCCTTGTCAATGATGGCCATTGCATCCTGTCCGGTTCAACATAGATTCTCATATATCAATCGATTATTTTGTCAACGTTAAGGATGAGGATACCCTCAGCCCCTATCCTCTTCAGGCCTTCCACGGTCTGCCAGATGGAAGCGTCATCCACTACTGAGTGCAGAGAACTCCACCCCTCTAGGGCGAGTGGCATCACAGTAGGGCTCCTCATCGAAGGGAGGAGAGCCATCGCCTCGGGCAGTTTAGCCGTTGGAATATTCATCAGCACATATTTTTTACCCCTGCTCTCTTGAATCGCGTCAAAGCGGAAAAGCACCGAGTCCATGATCTCCAACCTGTCTTCCGGAAGATCCTTCCTGGAAATCAGGACAGCTTCGCTTTCGAGGACTGACTCAACCTCTTTCAATCCGTTGGAAACGAGTGTGCCGCCAGATGACACGATATCAAAAATAACGTCGGCAATCCCGGCGGCAGGGGCTATCTCAACGGAACCCATGATTTGACGAATCTCCGCCGAAATGCCCTTCTCATTCAGGAAACCTCGGAGGACATTTGGATATGAGGTAGCTATAGATTTTCCCTCAAACCACTGAAGTCCCCGATAATCAACTGTTTTAGGAATAGCGAGAGACAAGCGGCATTTCCCGAAGCCGAGTTTGCGTACAACATTCACATCCGCACCTGTCTCGGCTATCTCGTTGTACCCGACGATTCCCATGTCAGCGGAACCGTCAGCGACCACCCCGGGGATGTCATCATCCCTGAGATAAAGCAGTTCCAGCGGGAAATTGGATGCCTTGCCTATGAACTTACGCTTGGTGTCATCCACTTCGATTCCAGCGTCTTTAAGAAGTTTGAGGCTTTCCTCGTTCAGCCTCCCTTTTGATTGGATAGCGACTCTTAACATATTCATAAATAAAAAACCGGCCTGCCTTGTCCGGCAAGCCGATGTCATATCACTTCGTTAATATATGGACACCATCGCTTACCAGACCTATTCGGCCAGGAAATGATGGTGCTTATGAGCGTTCTCGAAAAACATAACTATCGCAATATACGTATTTTCCGAATAAATGCAACTATCCTAAACGAATTTTCGCATATTTCAGCAGCAAAATCTTTTCACCATAATCATCAAAAACGATTTTAGCCTTGAGATCGGGAACTTGACCTGTGATCTCGAGTATTTTCCCGAATCCGAAACGGTTGTGTTCGATCCGCTGACCTGCCCTTAAGGAAGTCATCGGTACAGGGGTGAATTCCGAGTCCGGTATTTTTGGCGGAAGAGGTCGGTTCCGTAGAGACTCCCGTGTCACAGGTGTGACTGTAGCCGGCTTTGGCTCAGGTCTTGACACCTTCGGCTTGAACGACCGCTGGAAAGAACGCCCGAAACCCCTGAAAACCAAATCATCAGAATCAGTCTCCTCACCACGCGACGGGTTGGCGAAATACTCTTGGTCTATCTCACGTATGAAACGGCTCGGGGAATTGGACTCATGCTTGCCATTCCTCAGTCTTGTGTTGGCGAAAGAAAGGTAAAGGCCTTTTTCCGCACGTGTCATAGCGACATACATAAGGCGCCTTTCCTCCTCAATGTCAGCGGGTGAAGCAAGCATTCCACCGGAAGGGAAAAGGTTCTCCTCAAGACCGGCGACAATGACATAAGGAAACTCCAATCCTTTAGCGGAGTGGACAGTCATCAACGCTATCTTGTTCATAGTGTCCTCGTCACTCTCCATGTCCACGTTGGCGAGAAGGGAAATGTTCTCCAGAAAATCCCCAAGCGTCACCACAGGGTACTCCACCTGGGTCACATCCTCAACCTCGCTATCGGCCAGATATTCCTGCAAGTAATCATTTTGCCTCTCCTCGACGAACTGTGTGGCGCTGTTCACCAATTCCTCCACATTAGATGCCCTGGACTGCCCCTCAATTGATGTATCGGCCTTGAAATGAGCATAAAGGCCACTTGTGTCAGCGATCTCTTTGGCGAGTATGTCAGCATTAGCAGTTGCCGCCTTAGCTGCCAAATCATTAATCATATCGCAAAAAGAGCGGATCCTGGCAACCGCCGGAGCCTTCAGACCATAGTCGGCGAAATCAGTCAGATAAGCGGCTTTGAACAAAGACAGTCCTTTATCCCTCGCCATTGCCGCTAGAGCATTCAGGCTTGTGTCACCTATACCTCGGGCAGGAACATTAACCACCCTCTTGAATGACTCATCGTCATGGATATTGACCACGAGTTTGAAATATGCCATCAGATCCTTAACCTCAGCCCTGTCGAAGAAAGAGTTGCCCGAATATATGACATAGGGCAGGTTCCTTTTACGGAGTGCCTCCTCAAGAGCTCTGGACTGGGAATTGGTACGGTACAGGATGGCGAAATCCTGGTAACGGGCATGGTCGGACCGCATCCTGGAAATAATCTCAGAGGCTATTCTGATGGCTTCCTCTTGCTCGGAGAAACTGTTCATCAGCACGAGTTTCTCACCTCGTCCGCCGACAGAGACACAATTCTTCGGGATCCTGCCCTCATTCTTGGCTATCAACGAGTTGGCAGCCTCCACTATATTCGCTGTGGAACGGTAGTTTTTCTCAAGACGGAACAGTTTACAAGTGGGGTAGTCTTTCTTGAAATTCAAGATATTCTCAATCTTCGCCCCGCGGAACGCATAGATGGACTGGGAGTCATCCCCGACCACGCAGATATTCCCTTCCGGACCACTCAACTTCTTGAGTATCACATATTGCGCCCTGTTCGTGTCCTGATACTCATCCACCAATATATAATCAAAGCGGGATGAGATTGCCTCAAGAGCCTCCGGATTGTCCCTCAGGAGGATATTCATGTTAAGGAGGATATCATCGAAATCCATCACTCCGCTCCTGTGGCACTTCTCGGCATAAAGTGAGAAAATGTCACATATCCTGGGTTTCTTGCCGGCGATGTCCCTTTCCACGGCCTGCCGGTTGTTACGGTAAGCCGTAGCGGTCACGAGATTGTTTTTAGCCAGGGATATTCTTGAGAGGACATCTTTGGGCTTGTAGACCTTGTCATCGAGCTGCAACTCTTTGATGCAAGCCTTTATAGCGCTCACCGAATCGCTTTGGTCGTAGATAGTGAAAGATGGGGGGTAGCCCAGGAAACCGGCATACTCCCGAAGAAATCTTATGAATATGGAATGGAAGGTGCCCATCTGGAGTTTCCAGGCGGTTCTCTTGCCCACCATGATAGCGATCCTCTCCTTCATCTCAGACGCCGCTTTCTTTGTGAAAGTCAAAGCCAATATCCTTGACGGATCGCCACCTCTGGCGATTATGCAAGCTATCCTGCTCGTCAGCACCCTCGTCTTTCCCGACCCCGCTCCGGCGACAATAAGCGCCGGTCCATCAATGCTGCTGACCGCCTGTCTCTGCTCCGCGTTCAGCCCCTCGTAAACAGCTTTCTCAATGTTTTCCATAATGCTACGAAAATACGGATTTTTTACCGAAAAAAATGAGTATATTTGCGGAATAATAAGCTGAAATTACTATCAACTTAATATCTACTACAAATAATGTCAAACAACATCGTGTTGAAAAAAGGGCTGAACATTCCGATCAGCGGAGAGGCTGCCCTTGAGACAATGAGAACGATCGCGCCTGACGTTGTCGCAGTTAAACCCACGGACTTCAAGGGGTTCTCTCCTAGGCTCATGGTAAAAGAGGGCGACAAGGTACTTGCGGGATCGCCTGTTTTGGCAGACAAACAGAACCCTGGCATTCTCCTGACTTCCCCTGTAAGCGGAACAGTCAAGGAGATCGTCAGAGGTGAGAAGCGCAAACTCCTCGCGGTGCTCGTCAAAGCCGAAGGCAACGAGGCCGTGGACTTCGGGGCCAAGGATCCGAAAGGACTTAAGGCTGAAGAAGTCAAGGAGACCCTTCTCAAGAGTGGTTTGTGGCCAACTATCATCCAGAGGCCTTACGGCGTCCTTGCCAACCCGGCTCAGACTCCTAAGGCTGTTTTTGTGTCCGCTTTCTCCACAGCGCCACTCGCGGCGGATTCCGAATTCGTCTTCAAGGATGACCTCGCCGCCATCCAGGCTGGAATCACAGCAATCTCAAAGGTCGCCAAGGTCCACGTCTGCGTGAATTCTGAGACCTCCGCTTTCGCGAAGCTGCAGGATGCGGTTCTCCACACAGTCATCGCCAAGAAACACCCCGCCGGGAACGTTGGCGTGCAGATCAGTCACATCTCCCCTATCATGAAGGGCGAGACAGTTTGGACCTTGAGTCTTCTCTCGCTTGCCGCTATCGGAAAGCTCTTCCTCAACGGTAAGCTGGACCTCTGCCGCAAGGTCGCGGTCACAGGACCCGCCGCTCTCAAGACCGGTTATGTCGTAGCCATGCCCGGCACTCCTATGAGCGCTCTCGAGGGCTGCTTCGACCCCGCGGTCGAGACAAGGTTCATCAGCGGCGATGTCCTCTCCGGAGAGAACATCGGGAAAGATGGCTATCTCGGATTCTTCGACAATCAGGTGACCCTCATCAAGGAAGGCCGTGAAAGAGAAGTTCTCGGCTGGGCGAACCCCCTCAGGTTCAACCAGTTCAGCTCCTCAATGGCTTATTTCTCCTGGTTGCTTCCCAAGAAGAAGTACAACATGGACACCAACACCCACGGTGGCGTCAGGGCTTTTGTCTGCTCAGATGTCTACGGCAAAGTGCTGCCCATGGAAATATTCCCTGTCTATCTTGTCAAGGCTTGCCTCGCCGGCGACATCGACAAGATGGAGCAGTTCGGAATCTACGAGGTCCTTCCTGAGGATCTGGCCCTCTGCGAGTTCGTGGATCCTTCCAAGAACGACATCCAGGCTATCATCCAGGACGGTATCGATCTCATGATCAAGGAAATGGCATAAAAAGGCAATGACTATGGAAGAAAATACAGTAAAACCCGGCCTTTTTGAGAAAGGCGGCAAATTAGGGTGGCTGCATTCCACATGGGATGCCTTTGACACCTTCCTTCGTGTTCCCGCGACCGTGACCGCCAAGGGCTCTCACGTCCGCGATTCCATCGACATCAAGAGAGTCATGATAATTGTTGTGCTCGCCCTTGTCCCCGCCGCCCTGTTCGGCATGTGGAACGTGGGTTACCAGCACAACCTCGCCATGAACGACCTTCCCGGATTCTGGCACCAATTCTGGTGGGGCCTCTGGAAAGTCATTCCTCTCTATCTTGTGGCTTACATCGTCGGTCTCGGCATCGAGTTCACCAGTGCCCAGATCAAAGGTGAGGAGGTTAACGAGGGTTACCTCGTCTCCGGAATGATCATTCCCCTGATCGTCCCTGTGGACGTACCTCTATGGATGCTCGCCCTCGCCGTGGCCTTCGCGGTCATATTCGGCAAGGAGGTTTTTGGAGGCACCGGAATGAATTTCCTGAACCCGGCTCTCCTCTGCCGCGCCTTCCTGTTCTTCTCTTATCCGAGCTCGATGTCCGGTTCACAGGTCTGGATCGCCCACCGCTGCGGAGCGGACGCCATCACAGGCGCGACTCCCCTCTCCTACATGTCTGAGGGAATGAGTTCCATCTCCAACGCCGGTTACAGCTTCTGGAATATGTTTGCCGGAACAGTTCCCGGATCAGTCGGTGAGACTTCCGTGATCGCCATCCTTATCGGCGCCTTCATCCTCATCTGGACCGGAGTCGCCAGCTGGAAGGTCATGGTCTCCTCCGTTGCCGGAGCTCTCTTCGTGGGCTGGCTCGGAACCGCCTTCGGCGCTACCGATGTCCCTGCTTACGTGCAGCTCGTCATGGGCGGCTTCGCTTTCGGAACGGTCTTCATGGCTACCGACCCTGTCACTTCGGCCCAGACCGAATGCGGCAAGTGGATCTATGGATTCCTTATCGGCGCGCTCTGTATCGTCGTGAGACTCTTCAACCCCGGATATGCCGAGGGAATGATGCTCGCCATCCTGCTTATGAACACATTCGCCCCGCTGATTGACCACTGTGTCACTTCCAGCGCTACCAAGAGAAGGGCGAAAAAAGTCTCGATCGCTTAAATGTAAAAGGATATGAATACCAACAGTAACACATATACGATCATTTACACGACCATAATAGTCACTTTGGTCGCGGCGATCCTGGCTTTCGTTTCCCAAGGTTTGAAAGCCAAGCAGGAAGCGAATGAAAAGGCCGACACCATCTCCCAGATGATGACAGCCGCGAAGTTCGCCACCAAGGCGGAGCTCCAGAAGATGGGCAACACCGCCGTGTTGGCCAAGTATGCCGAGGAGATCGAGAACGCCTTCACCGTCAACATGGACGGCAAGAAGGTCGCCGACCTCGAACTCGACCAGGTCTTTTCTCCCAAGGAACTCAAGAAGCAGAACTACAAGATCAAAGATGGTAGCGATGCTGAGATCCCCGTGTTCATATTCAAGAACGGTGTCACGGTTGTTCCCGTGTACGGTGCCGGTCTTTGGGGCCCGGTCTGGGGCTATATAGCCTTCGAGCCGAACTCCAATGCCATCAAAGGCGCTTACTTCGACCATGAGAGCGAAACCGCCGGCCTCGGAGCCAAGATCAAGGACGACCCCGAGTTCCAGGCCGAGTTCAATGGCGAGAAAGCCGACTTCAGCAACGCAAATGTCTTTGACATCGTAAAGGGCGGAGCTCCCAAGAACGCTGACGGAACTTCCATCATCGACAACAAGATCGACGCTATCACCGGAGCCACAATGACTTCCAACGGTCTTGACGCCGCGATCGACACTTGGCTCGGAGCTTACGCCGCTTACTTCGGCGCTACCACCGCCAAGAGTGAGGACTGCTGCGGAGGCGATTCATGCGAAGAGGGCATGTCCTGCTGTGAAGACAAAAAAACTGAGGAGGAATAATCATGGACGCTAAATTGAAAGAAACAATTCTGAATCCGATTTTCAAGGGCAACCCTATCACCGTCCTTGTCCTCGGTATCTGCTCCTCGCTGGCAGTCACTGTCACCC
>JAILLE010000052.1 GCA_024693285.1 Bacteroidales bacterium | reverse complement strand
AAAGGGCTTGCCAAACCTATGATAGTGGTTATGCCTAACGGCAACCCGAACCAGCAGGCAGCCAACATCCTTGGCCTTAGCACCATCCCCATGGACCGTCAGGATCCCAAATGGCAGAACGCATATGTAAACAGCCTCGTCAAGGATATCATCCCGTTCATTGACAAGGAATACCGCACCGTAGCCAAGGCATCCGGCCGCGCGATAGCCGGTTTGTCAATGGGGGGTGGGCACACCACATCCGCTACCATCCTTTATCCCGGAGTTTTCGATTACATATGCCCCCTCAGCTGCGGCATCCGCGAGAGCGACCATTTGGATGCGGATCTGCAGGGTATAAAGAAAGCAGGCTACAAACTTTATTGGATAGGAGTAGGCAAAGAGGACAATATGGCGTATCAAAGGTCCCTATTCCTGGATGAGGTGCTTACGAAGAATGGCATGCCTCACACCCTGTATGTCAGCGAAGACGCGCATGTCTGGAAGAACTGGCGCCTGTACCTGAACACCTTTGCCCAGCTGCTTTTTAAATAAAGAAGGAAAAGTACCGGCATCAGCACGGCCAGCAGGCAGGACAGCCTAATCCCTGGCGGTGTTAATATGCTTGAACTTGAATTTCCCCATCGCATCCGCCGGGAGTGATTTGCCTGAGTACCAGAAAACGTGCGATCGGGAGAATAGATCCAAAGTCGCTATGGCCTCATCGGCATCGGGCGCGCTCCAATACGAACAGAGGAGGGGACGTCCGAAATGATAGCCTATACTCATAAGCCAGCCAGTTTCAGCGGCTTTCATAGTGGATGAGAAAGCTGTCAGGTCGGAAAGAGTCCAAATCTTGTAAGTGAGTGAGGCACTGCCGCTACTCCCGATTTACGAGAAGGATTAAGAATTATCAGCCTGTTACGTTTTGCGGTTTGTTTTTCGGAGAGTTTCCTATATTCGCGGTATGAGACAGAGACTGGAATACATGGATCTGCTGAAGTGCTTCGCGATCTTTTCAGTGCTGCTGGGGCATTCGACAGAGCAGTTGTCTGGAGGACTGTTCTGGGACCATCCTGTGTGGGGATTCATATATTCCTATCACATGCCACTGTTCATGTTCGTATGCGGCTTCTTTTTCCCTTCTTCTTTGAGACGCGGCTATGGAGAAATGGCTTTGGGCAAACTCCGGCAGTTGGGAATCCCTTCGCTGACGGCCTATGCTATCGCCTGCCTCATCATGCTTGCGGCAGGGGTGACGGCCATAGCGGATTTGTGTGAATGGTCTTTCGCCGGCTTCATGAATTGCGTGTGGTTCTTGAAATGCCTGTTGTTCTGCTACCTGCTGATGCATCCGTTGTGCCGTTGGCTGCGGAAAGACTGGCTCGCCGCTATTGTGGCCACGGTCCTGGTCATCCTGATTCCCGGAACTGGGATTGTCAATCTCAACTTCATGCTGCCTGTTTTCTGCTTGGGCATACTCATCGGCAATCGAAAGGAGGAGGTCGAGAGGCATCGCGTCATTTGGCTGGTTTTGTCTGCGGTAGTATTCGGGGTGCTGCTCTGCTTCTGGTCCGGACATCTGACTGTTTACGAAAGGCCCACGCATGTGATTGATCTCGCTACGGGATCCTTTGATTGGGGTAACCTCGGTCTGACTTTGTATCGTCTGGCGCTGGGCATGGCAGGTAGCATGACATTCTATCTGTTGTCCAAGCCTGTCTATGAGGCACTCCGGCGCTGGAAATGGAGCGGGACTCTATGCCGTATCGGCGCCGCGACTCTGGGAATATATTTCCTGCAGACCTTCCTGCTTGAAATCCTGATCAACAAGTTGCAGGTCTATGTCCCGATCCCTCACTCGTACTGGGTCGCACCACTCTTGGCGCTCGCCGAGCTGGCGCTATGCTACAACCTTGTCCGCTTGCTCCGCAAGACCCGCATTCTACGTCTTCTTATACTGGGCGAAAAGGAATCTATGTCGTGAAAAGAATAGTCCTATTCATAGCCGTTGTTTCATTGGCGCTTTCTTGCGGTGGGGGGAAAGACTGCTCGCGGCTCGCGGCTGGTTTTATGAACCCGTCTCATGAAAGCCGGCCGATGGTTTTGTGGCATTGGATGAACGGGAATATTTCGAAAGATGGCATAAAGAAGGACCTTCAGTGGATGCATGACATCGGTCTCTCGGGCTTCTTCCTTTTCGACGCGGCATATTCCACACCCCAAGTTGTTGACACCCTTCTCCCTTACATGAGCGAAGGCTGGAAGGACGCTTTCCGCTACGCTGTGGCTCTCGCAGACTCCCTTGACCTCGAAGTTGGCATCGCCAGTTCGCCGGGCTGGAGCCTGACCGGAGGCCCTTGGGTGAGCGAGGATGACGCCCAGAAGAAGCTGGTTTGGAGCGTGACCCCTGTCCGAGGCCACTTCAAGGGGAGGCTTCCGTTGCCTGGGCAAACTGTCTCGACGGGCCTTTTCCATGCTGTTCCGGCGCAGGAAGGAATTGTCCGTGACTATCTTAAGGAAGTCCGGGTTCTGGCGGTCAGGCAGGGGCCCGATCCGGTAGTTGAGGATATTTCCTCATCTTATAGCGATGGAATACTTGACTGGACCGCTCCGGAAGGAGAATGGACAGTCTACAGGTTCGCCTACACCTTGATAGGAACCACGAATGGGCCCGCTACACCGGAAGCCACTGGCCTTGAGGTAGATAAGCTGGATGCTGGTGCCGTGAGACGGTATTGGGGAAACTACCTGGGGCTATACGAGGAAGCGCTTGGACGCAAGCTTGGTCCCGGGACTATAAGCAATATCGACATTGACAGCTACGAGTCCGGAAAGGGGACGTGGACCTTGCGTATGGAGGAGGAGTTCGAAAAGAGGAGGGGATATTCGATGGCTTTATGGCTTCCAGCCTTTGCCGGTGAGAAAATTGGCACCGATGAGGAGCGTGAGCGTTTCCTCTTCGACTGGCGTCAGACTCTTGGAGAGTTGCTTGCTGAGAATCACTACGACCTCGCTACCGAGATTTTCCATTCCCATGGCATAAAGCGCTATAGCGAATCCCATGAGGAAAGGCGTGCCTTCACTGGGGACGGAATGATGGTGAAAAGGACCGCGGATGTGCCTCAGGGTGCGTTCTGGGTTCGTTTCCGGGCGGGAGTATATGCCACAATGCCGCACATGGAGGCGGACCTTCGGGAGTCTTCGTCTGTGGCCCATATCTATGGCCAGAACATCTGTGCCGCCGAGGCGTTCACCACTAACGGCCGTCCGGGAAAATGGGATGGATGGTGGGCATATCAGTGCCATCCCGGCAAACTAAAGCCTGTCGCTGATGCGGCTATGGCTGAGGGTCTCAACAGGTTTGTGATCCACACATCCGTCCATCAGCCATCAGAAGATTTCAAACCAGGACTAGGCCTTGGACCGTATGGCCAGTGGTTCAATAGGTTCGACACCTGGGCTTCCGAGGCTCGTCCGTGGATTGACTACATCAGCAGGAGCTGCTTCATGCTCAGCCAGGGCCGCTTTGTCGCCGATATCGCCTATCTGTATGGGGAGGACACCAATCCGACGGCAAGGTTCAGCCAGGAGAGGCCGGCGATTCCCGCTGGATGGAACTATGACTTCGTGAATGGGGACGCTCTTGTGAACGCGCTCGAGATAAAGGATGGACGCATTGTTTCCAAGTCTGGAGCTAGCTATCGTATGCTGGTGATTGACAGCCAGATAGAGAGGATGTCAGATTCGGTTGCCGCTCGAATCGAAGCTATACGTGAGACAGGAATACCTGTATGCGACCTCCGGGAAGGAGGGGATAGTGGAACCGCTCTTGACAATGCTGGAGTCGGTGCCGATGTGCTGAATGTTCCTGACAGCATGGCCTTTGTCCACCGTAAGCTTTCTGACGGGGAAATCTATTGGATAGCGAATATTTGTTCAAGGCCAAGGAATATGACTTTAGGCTTGAGGGATTGTGTTTCTGGCGCCTCAGGGCGAAAAGTTCTGGAACCCAAGGTGTGGAGAGCCGACCGGGGCACTATCGAGGATGTTTCCTATCGGGTTGAGGATGGACGCTTGTTTGTTGATCTCTGTATGGAGAGGGATGATGCGGTGTTCATTGTGCTGAAAGGCCAGGCTAAAAAGAAATTCATCCGCAAGGAAACACCTGTAACTGAGGAGATTATGTCATTATCCGCTTGGGATGCCCACTTTGTCCCGGCCATTGAGCCAGAGAAGGGAGCGGACTATCACTTTGACATCCTGTGTGCCTGGAATGAGTCCCAGGATCCTTTCCTCCGCTTCTTCTCCGGCACAGCCACCTATAAGACAACTTTCCAGTGGAGTGCTGACCAGGTTGCATCGGGAGTTATGCTGGATCTTGGACAGGTATTCAATATGGCACACGTCTTCGTAAACGGGAAGGATCTGGGGCTTCTGTGGAAGGAACCATACAAGATTGACGTATCCGAGGCTCTTGTGGAAGGGGATAACACGCTGGAAATCAAGGTCACAAACTCCTGGGGCAACAGGCTCATTGGCGATTCCGCCCTTCCGAAGGAAGAACGTGCCACCAAGACCTCCTGGGACTTCTATTCCCCCGCCGATCCGCTGCCTACCTCCGGCCTCCTCGGCCCCGTAAGGATCCTGACCTTCCTGAAATAATGTGAGTTCAGGTAACTCCAGATAAGCTTCTGACTGTTAACAATGTGCCCGGTCAGGCCAAGGCTTGCGCCGAAAAATGAGCCTTGCAGTGCATAGAATGTGCTTATTGTATCTGCCGTGCGCCGGCCGGCACATCAGAAAAAAGCTGTTTTTATTAACTTGATTTATATGGATAGGTTTAGAAAATTCCTGCTTGCAGGAGTATTGATTGTTGTGTCTTTCATTGGCGCTTCGGCCCAGAATGACTACAGGTCGCGAGGTTACAAAGGAAGTGTCTCAATCACAGATCACTTTGGGGTCTGGCTGGGTGCCGAGACATCCCACGGCTATATGTTCAATCACAATGTTTACCTAGGTGCTGGAATAGGTGGTTACATATTCCCTAACGGGACGGAGAACCCTTATTTCGGAGAGGCCTTCCTGGACTTCCATTCTTACCTCAGGAACAAGAATGGCACTCCTGTAGTCGGTCTCAAGACCGGATATATGCACGGATTAACCGTCGGTCTTGGTGGGAAGGTCATAGCCCCGCTCGGTGATAAGAGAACTGACCAGAAAGCTCTCTTTATGCCTAAGATTTCCTTCGGTTTCGAGTTCTAGCGGATTATCGCTGCAATAGCGGGAATATATGTAAAGTCCGCCTATTATAAACCACGGAGCAAAAGAACCATAAAGGCGTGTTATGCAACCTGTTCATCATCAATTGACAAACAACACGTTTTTCGTAAGTGACTAATTGTCAGGAGATTAGTTTAAGGTGCATGGAAATAACACACCACTCTTAGTTGCTTAAGATGTTGTAAATCAAGAGGTTCTATAAAACGCAAGGCATGCCGTAGAATTGGCGGTTCACTTCAGCAATACTATTTCCAGTAATTAAGGATTTGCTATTTTTGTAAAAAACACTTCCGTTATGGCGGTATCGTAGTTTCTAGTTTAGATAAAGAAGAAGTAACCAAACCGTTTACAATATGGCAAGCAACGCTGATTTCGTGCAATACATTGTGGACCAGTGCTCAGGTGCCGGGGATATTACCATCAAGAAGATGATGGGCGATTATTGCGTTTACTGTGATGGCGTCATTTTCGGTCTTATCTGCGATAACAATCTGTACATCAAGCCAACAAGTCAGGGAGCGGAGCGGTTGAAGGAGGTGGTGACGCGCTCACCTTATCCTGGGGCCAAGGAGCATTTTCTGATCACTGATGTGGATGACCGTGACTATCTGACGGCCATCATTAAGGCGACGATTCCCGCTCTTCCAAAGCCGAAGTCTAAACGGAATCCGATGCTTGAAAAAAAGAAGAAAGGTCAGGAAAATTAAATACAAGAGATATGGAATTCAAAGAAGGAAGTAGTTGGAAGTGTTGCTTTGATCCGGAAACGGGATTATACACCGCGCAAGTTGGAGGTGGAGTGAACTGCAAATTGTTTGAGATTACCAAGGAGATCTATGACCGTGTGGATGATCCCGATTTGGAATGGCCTTCAAGGCTGATCCACGAGGGGCGTATGTTGTTTATGTCCGTCAATGATCGATGCGGCCCGCCTTACACCATTGTGTTTGATTCGGATTATAAACAATTATGTCCTTGGTCGGATGCCTGTGTCTCAGGAGAGACTTGGCCGGACGAGATGACAGATGCTGTCGTGGAAGTGCTTGAATCACAAAAGAATAACCGGGAGCAACGTCGAAAGAAGCGCGAAGGACAAAACAAGAAATGAATATGGATACAAACAAACCCCGCATCGCTTGTCGCAGTGACTGGAAAACGGCGCCTATGCCTCAGCGGCACGAGACTTTCGTGCTTAACAGGACGTTCAGCGATCAGGAGATGTTCGCACTCCGCTGCGGCAATGTCCCGCAGGCGATGGAGGATAAGTGGTTCTGGTTTATGGAAGGATCAACTCTTTGGGCGCACCGCAGCTGGACAGGACACTGTATTTTCCGTATTGACTTTAAAGAAGACAATAATCATATCGTGACAGTCAACCGCGATCCGGAGCAGTACAGATCCTTCGGTGTCGAAGAAGACAGGGAGTCTTTAAACAGGCTTTTGAACTGGTGGACCCAGCCCCCCTATGACCACTATGATGAGTGGCTTTCGGAAACTTATGAAGCGCTGAACAGAGCCGGTAAGGTGGAAGATAGTTGATTTGTTTGCCGTGTAATGAAAAGACTGCTGAATATTCTTGCGATCGGGTTGGCCTGCGTGAGTTGCGCCTCGAAAGTAGGGGAGAGGTGGAGCGAAGAGAAGGCTAACGAGTGGTACGCTTCGCAGCCCTGGCCTGTCGGGTGCGTGTATATGCCCTCATACGGCGGAACGCCCGTCGAGATATGGGGTAAGGAATACTTCAAGCCGGACGTTGTGGACAGCGAGTTGGCTTTGGCGGAGAATCTGGGATTCAATGCGATAAGGCTCTTCCTATGCAATGTCGTCTGGCAGGAAGACCCGAAGGGTTTTATGGAGAGGCTGGAGGAGACGGTGCGCCTCGCTGATAAGCACGGGATGCGTATTCTGATGACCTTCTTCACAAATGGTGGCACAATCAAGAACCCTTACACCGGGCCGCAGCCGCAGCCTGTGCCTGGGGTGCACAACTCCGTGTGGATGTCGTCACCTGGCAAAGACGTGGTCAATAATCCCGAAAAGTGGCCTATAATCGAGCGCTATCTTAAGCAGGTCATGAGGCGTTACAAGAACGACCCCCGTATCCTGGCGTGGTGCCTCTATAATGAGCCGGAACATACCGATGGCTTCGATACCATATCTTTCATCAAGGAAGTTTACCGCTGGGCCAGGGAGGTGAATCCTTCACAACCTCTGACATCCCCGATGTGCGCGATGCCGGATGCCCGATCTTACAACAAACCTATCTCCGATTTCATCTGCGAGAACAGTGACATCATCTCATTCCATTGTTACGATGATATCGACAGAACCACCCGGTTCGTTGAATATGCCATGCGATATGGCAGGCCTGTATTATGCTCAGAGTGGATGGCCAGGACCCGCGGCTCAGATTACCAGTCGATCTTGCCCCTGTTTAAAGAAAAGAAGATAGGCTCCTTCAGCTATGGCCTCGTCAACGGCAAGCAGCAGTGTCAATATCCCTGGAACTCCGTGGTCGACGGCAAGCCGGTTCCATTCACTGAAGAACCTGAATTATGGTTCCACGACCTCTTCCGTCCGGATCATACGCCTTACAACGAAGAAGAGATCCGTTTCATCAAGGAGTATTTGGGAAGGTTGAAGAAGTGACGTTACTGATCCTATAGTCCTCCCACTTCTTAAGAACGGCGAGCAACTCGTCCGCATGGGGATTTGACTCAAGGGCATCTAAATAGAACTGGACGGTGACAGGGCAATTCCATTCGACAGCCTTGCTTTCCGCGAAATCCCACATCTCCGGGGTTGTCTCAGGCTTGATATTCCACCATCCGAAGTCGAGCCGAGTCATATTATCCGCCATTTTGGGAGCCTCGGCGTAAGGGAATTCGAGAATCTTTTCCTTGAATACTTCGGGAGGGAAAATGTCGAAAGCGTTAGCTCCGGCTTGCAGGTGCCATCCGAAATGGGATTTGGCTGCTCCTTCCGTGAAGAGAGGCATTTCCCCGAGTTTGGACGCAACCTTGTATTGCGCGAGAGAGACATTGATTCCAAAAGGAGGATTAGTCCCTTCCGACCCGTCTAGATATAGGAACTCGAACCCACAATCATAAATACGAGCGATCTTTTCCGCCACCTCGTCTTGGAGATCGTTGTCCTGGTTGATATATATGGATCTGCTCCCATATTCGCTGATGTCAAGAATGCCTCCGATCTCACCTTTTTGGTGAGAAGTCGCTTTTGTATCGAAATAATTTCTCTTCACACCTGTGAACTTGTAGGGAGGTTCGGTAGTGTAGCTTTCATAGGAGAATCCTTCTCCACCGAACGCTAAAACTCTTACCTCATCATGAAGAGGTGAGTCTACAGGATTCTCTTCCACAAAGATCTCCGTTATTTCTCCGGAAGAAGGGATAGGTTCCTTGAGGGTGAAGAGACGTTTTCGGTTGAGCCGGGAATCTATGGAAGGCGTGACATAACGGCTTGATATTCCGATGTGAGTATGGAGGGTGTGGAATCCTGGAGTTATTCCGGCGGCTTTCACCTTGTCGAGCATCTTCTTAATGTCATCATAACCTCCAGGATAGTCATCACTCAGATCATAGTCGCCAAGGTATCTGTATCCTTTGCCTTTGGTGAAGCAAGAGTAATAGAATAGCATCATCTTCAGACCTGCTTTTTGAGCGATAGCGATAAGCTGGTCGATGTTTGATGGATTCGCTTCAGATGTCCAGTAAATGGAACGGTTTAACATGGGAGAGCGTCGGCTCTGGACGCCTCGAGGAAGGCCCAGGTCAGCTTCAAATATATCCATCGCGTCAAGAAAGGGCTCTTTGCCGTCGGCCGAGATTATAGCTGCCGAACCCCCTCGTAATTTCTTCCCGGAATATAAATCCGCCGTGAGAATCCTGCCGCCGACACGGTCTTCATGCCAGATCAGCGACCAAGGATCGCATCCGGCGACGCAGACAGCGGAGGCTTCGTCCCACATGCAGTTCAACCATTCTCCGAAATGCTCACGATCTTTGACTGGAAGCTGGAGAATCCGGAACTCTGCCACAGGGGGCGTATCCATTTTAAGAGACGGATATCCATCTGGTTCACAAATGAAATCCTCCAGGATAAACCTTAGATAACCAGTCCCTTTCTCAACTTTTACCACGGCTTTATAAGGTGCCGTGTCGAATCCTACGGTCAGCTTTTCGCCATCCCAGGCGAGTGAATCCGCATTGTAAGTGGTCCTGGTGTTAGGATGCTGTAGCTTTATCTCATTGTTGAAAGGCCTCTCCTGGGTAACAGAGAATAGAGGTAACTTCGTGCCTTTCAGGAGCATTTCCTCGTTGGTTCTTTTGACTACAAGCGATTGTGGTATCGCATCTTTCCCGATAACCAGCTTGAATGTCTCAGTCTCAAGGACGATCCCGTTATCCTTGGTTTGCCTGCTTGCGCAGCCCTGCGTCATAGGGATCGACAGCGCCACGAGGAACGCTGTAAAGACACCTATCGAAGATAGTTTAATTCTCATATTCCTAGTCCTTTGGCATGTCCGGGAGGGAGTAGCCGTTGTGGTAGGTGTGCTTGATCCACTCCTCGGCCATGGCTTTGGCGTTGAATTCGGCATAGCGGCGGTCGAACTTGGGATCTCCGTCGATGACCTTGAACTCATCGTAGTTGACTATCTTGATCATGTCGGATTCGGAGATATTCGTGAAACGCATGGATTCTCCATCCCATTTCAGCTCACGGTGCAATCCGGTCGGTCCGGAGAGCCTGACCGCCAGAACACCGACATCCACCATCTCAGTGAAAGGTCCGGATATCTGGAAGTTCGATGAGGTCTCTACACGATTCTCAGGAGATTCCTTGCAAGCTCTGATCCAGTCTTGCTCGTGCGCGTTGACCCAGATGTTGCCTGTGCCGCCTCCGGGAACCCTCCTGATGACAGGCTCCGGTTCTTTGAAATAACCCATGGAAGACTTGGGCAGAAGGGTCGGTTTCAATCCATAACATCCGGCCATTATTTTGCCCTTTGTGCCTATGAATAGGAGTCCGCCGTTCTCGTCTCCCATCATTTCCCCATCCGGAAGTTCCTCAGGACGAGGAGGTAACAAACCTCCGTCGTACCAAATGACCTTCAGTTCCGGCATCTTCGCGTTGCCTATAGGCTCACGTGCGGGGAAGGTGTAAGTTATGGTCTCAGCATGGGGCGGGGAATACAGGTTGCTGAGAGTCGAGCTGGCTTGGACACTTGTGGGATATTTGATTCCGAGCGCCATCACGACAGGATCCATGATGTGGCAGGCCATATCTCCGAGCGCTCCGGTGCCGAAATCATAGAAACCTCTCCAGTTCCAGGGCGTGTAGGCCGGATCGTAAGGCCTCATCTCCGCGGGCCCCACGAAGAGATCCCAGTCCAGGGTTTTGGGCACCTTCACCCCGCCAGCCGGTTTCATGAGCCCCTGAGGCCAGATGGGACGGTCTGTCCAGCAATGGACCTCATAAACATCTCCGATTACTCCGGACCAGATCCATTCGGCAAGCTGGCGGCAATCGTCAAAAGAATTGCCTTGGTTGCCCATCTGGGTCGCGACCTTGTATTTCTTTGCAAGTTTAGTCAGGAGCCTGGCCTCGTAAACAGAGTGGGTGAGCGGCTTCTGGACATATACATGCTTGCCGAGAGTCATCGCATGGGCGGCCACGACGGCATGGGTATGGTCAGGAGTGGCCACGACAACTGCGTCTATATCCTTGCCCATCTGGTCAAACATGTCTCTCCAGTCCTTGAATCGTTTGGCAGAAGGATAATCATTGAAGGTTTTCATGGCATACGACCAATCCACGTCGCACAGGGCGACTATATTCTCTGTGGCCATATTCTTCAGGTTCCTGCGTCCTACGCCTCCGATGCCGACTCCGGCGATATTTAGCTTGTCACTTGGAGCGACATATCCAAGTGTCTTGCCGAGGACATGGCTCGGAATAATCGTGAATGCGGCAGCTCCGGCAGCGGCAGTCACGCCGGTCTTGATGAAGTCCCTTCTGGTTATCTGTTTCATGGCGTTATTGATTATGTGTTTTCAAATATACTAAAAAAACTGGCCATTAAGGGCTCTGGTTGAACAACGAATCATTTCTTTTTTTTATTTTTACAAGGTTAAACGATTTTTTGTTATGAATCATTATGGAGTAGGCTTTATTATCAATAATCTATAACCACTTATTAACTAATTAACTAAAGCATTTGGTGAAATGAAAAAGAATCTGTTATGGGTTTGCGTCGCGACAACGCTGCTCTTCTCTTTTGCGGGAGCGGTGTCTTATGCGAGTCCCAAAGCTATCCCAGGCGGAA
>JAILLE010000041.1 GCA_024693285.1 Bacteroidales bacterium | reverse complement strand
AATATAATTCAGAGCCCTCTCGTCAAAACACTGGATCATCAGGCGGTCACCAAGGCCAAGGGAATCCAACATCGCCATACAAAGGTCTGTATATTCATGATATTCAGGCCAATCCACTCCTTCTACACCGCCGTCGTAATCAGGATCACTCTTGATCTCGATGTCATAATGCATCGGATAATGGTCATTCTCCTTCGTCCAGGCCTCAACTGCGGAGATCACCTCTGAGGCAATGGGCTTGCAAAGAGGCATGCAATGCTTCTCGGGCCATCCGGGATTGTATTTGACTCCCACATCCCATTTGACAATCTCGCTGTAAGGAAGGTGATATAGATAGGTTTTAGGATCGCTGCCCATAACAGGCTTTCCGTCCGGACGGGTAGAGTAACGAGGGTGGAAGTATTTATCGTGGGAGAGGACGACCTTCTTGTCCTTAGTGACACAAAGGTCCATCTCAAGAGTGTTAACGCCTAATTTCACGGAATTGAGCATCGCAGGAAGAGACTCCTCGGGATAAAGCCCCATTCCTCCCCTATGAGCCTCGACATCAACGACATACTTTGGAGCCTCAGCCACAGGATCCGCTTTCTTCACCTCAGGAGCGGCATCGTAGTGGAGCGTCGCCTTCACAGGGTAATGGTCGGAGACAAATGGAGCGCCGGGATAAGCCTGACGGATAACCTCAAATTTGTCACAACCGGAGAAACCGGAATAAAATACATAGTCTATAGGCTTGTCGCTTGTGATCTTGCCCCAATCGTGCCATGTGACCTCATTATCGGTCACGGGAGCGGTCTGGCGGGCATCGGACATAAGCTCGCGAAGCGCCTCGAGGCATGGATCATCCGGATAGACGTTCATATCTCCAGTGAGGATCATAGGATAACCTTCCGGATTCATAGCGCCGATACGCTCGACTAAAAGCAGCAGGCCATTGCGACGTGCCTCCTTGCCGACATGGTCAAGATGGGTGTTGACAAAATAGAAATTACGGTCGGCCACCTTGTCGTGGAGAAAGGTCCAAGTTGCCGTGCGGCGGCAAGCGGCATCCCATCCCAAAGACGGCTCAAAAGGAGTCTCGGAGAGCCAGTAAGTCCCCCACTCTTTCAACTCTATACGCTCGGTATCATAGAAGACGGACATATGCTCGCCATCATGTACACCGTCCTCCCGGCCGACTCCGACACATTTGTAACCAGGGCAGTGCTCAACGAAGTAATCCAATTGGAAATCAAGAGCTTCCTGCACACCGAAAACGGCGGGTTTCTGGTCAAGAATCATAGCGCAAGCGGCGTCACGGCGGTTCTCCCAGACATTGTCTCCGTCTTTGGCGGTGCCGTAACGGACGTTGAAGGACATGACAGGGAGAGTCTCAGACGCCTTGTCATTCTTACATGATAAAGCCATAAGAGGCAATAACGCCAGAAGGAATATTCGTTTCATATTGTTGATTATTAGATTCTTCACTTCGTTCAGAATGACGAACTATAATTCTCCGCAAAGAAGGGCGGCACCGAGAATTCCGGGATGATCCAGGTCGGTGGCGTACAAATTGAGGTTCTCTATGCTCTTTGGGTAAGGGAACTCATTGATAACCTTCCACATAGGCTCACTGTAGAGAGGGAAAGCCTTGGCGATGCTCCCGCCCAGGATTATGACTGACGGATCATAAGCGTACATAATCATCTGGACCAGTTTACCGATATGGTAGCCGAATTCATCCATGATAGCCAACGCATCCGGATCCCCTCCGGCCGCCGCGATAGCGGTGTCCTTTCCTGTGGTCCCCTTACCCACGAAGAAACGGCTGCTGCAGTAATATTCATAATCCTTGTCGAGATAAGGAATACTACCTATCTCGCCCGCACCGGCATTGCGTCCGTGATAAAGGCATCCGTTTACTACGAGCGATCCTCCCACACCTGTGCCGAGAGTGGCGCAGAAAGCCTCCTTATGGGGGCCATCCTTGCCGAAACGAGTCACACCGAGAGCGAAGCAGTTGCAGTCGTTGTCCACAGCGACATTTATATGGTACCTGTCCTCCAGAACATCCTTCAGATGGACTTCTTGCCAGGAAGGAATTCCAACCACGTTATAGACTATACCCTTTTCAGTGTCGACAACGGAAGGGACTCCAATACCTATTCCGTCAACATCCTGAGTCATCAAGGAGTCAATCAAGCGGAACAACTGCTCCAGTACTTCACGCTCGCTGCCACAGGACAAAGTGGGTTCAGAAACGATCCTGCCTATCTTCCCATCGGAAAGGACGGTCGCCACACGAACATTGGTTCCACCAAGATCAATAGCGATTCTCATAACTGTTAATAAGCTATAGTGTTATCTTACCGCTTTTCTCCACATGGACGGTAGCGGCCTGTCCGTCTCCCCAAGTGACGGTGAGATCAAAAGGTATATTTGTGGTTACTGTGATGATTGGTTTGTCAGAAGCGGACTTACGGGAGGCTGCCTTGAGAGACACAATCCCTTCGGGGCCAAACGGATACCTGTCTATTCCGTGAGCCTCGAGGTTATGGACATCCCACTCGATCTTGCCCTCGCTGAAGTCAGAACGGATTCCGAGGATATATTCAATGAAAACAGCAATCGGCGGCAGACCTGTCCAACCGACAAAGTCCTTGCGGGCCATGAAACCGGGAGCCGTCTCCTCAGGAGAGTAATACTCCCAGAAAGTGCCTGTGTCCTGCCATACCTTGAACACGTTGTCATAGTGGTTCTTCGCGATCTCCATAGCCTCCTGGCGATAACCTCTCTCCCACAAGCCGCTGATCACCATATAGTTGGCTCCAGGCCAGATCCCACCTTGCCAATAACGGCCTTTAGGATTGTACTTCGGATGGTCAGCCGAGAGAGAAGGGACCCTGTGGACCCTGGAGAACTCTTTCTCATTAGACAGATGGGCTACAATACGATCCAGTTTATCCTTGTCCAGGACATCTGTCTTGAGAGCCCAGAAAGCGGAAATGCCCTTTGTGGAGTTTCTGCTACCGTCTCCATAGACATCGTAAAGGAAGCCAGTCTCCTCATCCCACATATTCTCGTTTATCCATTTCTTGAGATATTTCATCTCATCCTCCATCTCCTCAATCTCCTGCCAACGCTCGATATAGAACCCGATCTGCATGAGGCAATCATTGACCAGATACTGCTGGAGGTTAGTGTCCAGCCAGGTCATGTGGCCGTTGGAGAATATTTGGTTATAGCCTTCCGGAACCCTGGGCATGTTGTCCATACCCGTTCCCCAGCCGCTGGACCAGTAGGTCCCGTCCTTCCAGGTGCGGTTGAGCTTCCACCACTGGGCGTAGGCGACCAGTGCGGGGAAAACCCTATGCAGGCGGTCGATATCGCCGAACTGCTTGTAATACAGCAACTCAGCCCAAGGCAGAAGATTAGGACCTGTAGAAGTCGGGTCATAGCGCTCGAAACAATCGGAGCCGTCAGCCCTGATCTCACGGCAGATGAAACCGTCCTGGTGCTGCTTGGCGTAGAAGTTATCCAGCGTCCTCTGGAAAGGGAAGAAACGGTAACCGTAACGGGCGAACATCATCATGAAAGAATCGTCCCACATGAATATGTTCCCGTTGTAGGCGACATCGAGGTAAGGAGACACGAAGCCGGAACCTTCCTGAGGCTGACGGATATTCCCGACAGCGATTTGCCAGGCATGCCAATACATCTCGATCTCTTTCTCATGGCCCTCCCAAATTGGCGCGGGAAGGATTTTCTGGGCCTCCTTAAATGACTTGGGGGCCTTGGTCTCGGGCTTCATCGTACGGAAAGGATTCTCCGACACGAAGATATTCTTTACATACGTGTTCTTGTACGGAAGGTCGTACGGGCCGGACTTCAGATCCTGGGCCATCAAAGAGGTGGCTCCAAGGACGAGGAGAGCGGTGAGGAATAATCTTTTCATTTCTTTACAATACGTTTGATCGCTCGAGCGATGTCATAATTCATATAAGTGCCTTTGAATTCCTGAGATCCGGGTCCATAAGCGAACACCGGCAGAGCCAGAGGCGTGTGGTCGTCGGAGTTGTAAATAGCCAGGACATGGCCGGTCTCCAAGTCTCCGTCAAGTATGGTGAGACCGCCAGTCTCGTGGTCAGCTGTGACCACGACGAGTGTCTCCCCGTTACTGTCGGCGAACTTAAGCGCCTCAGCCACAGCGAGGTCGAAACTCAAAGTTTCGATTATTGAGGCGGGAAGGCAGTCTGAATGCCCGGCATAATCGATCTTAGCCCCCTCGACCATGAGGAAGAAGCCTTTCTTGGAGGAATTCTGGAGTTTGGCGATGGACTCTTTGGTTATGTCAGCAAGGAAGCTCAATGTCTCCTGGCGAGCATACGCTCCCATCCTCTGATCGGCGCAAATCACCCTGCCGGGAATGGAACTGACACTCAAAGCGTCATGAGTGTAGTTGAATCCGTTAGCCTTAATCGCGTTCATAAGGTCGAAGCCGTCCTCACGGGGATCCTCGAAATAGTCGGTTCCGCTGCCGGCGAGAAGATCAAGAGTCTTGTTGGTGGCCAAGTATCGTGTGACCTTGTCAATGCTGTCGCGCTCAGCGGTATGGGCATAGAAAACGCTGGGAGTCGCATCGGCCATATCCCCCAAGGTGACAACACCGACAGCTTTCCCTTGAGCATGGAAATAATCACTCAAGGAAGGATATTCAACAGAGCCGTCCTCGTTGGAGGCGATATGCCTTGTCCAAGACATCTCACCCGTAGCGAGAGCGCTGCCTCCGGAGGCCGAGTCACCAATGAAATCGTCGTGGGGATTATAGAACTGAAGGCCCATATTCTTCATTCTAAGCATAGAAAGGTCACGGCCGTTGGCATATGCCCCAGACAATATCTGGTTCAATCCCATACCGTCTCCGATAAGGAATATGACGTTCTTCACCTTCTTGGAGGAACCATCGTTCCTATAAGTGGGAGTATAGACCTCTATTCCCTTATCCAGCTGCATTTTCTCGTTTTGGAAACCTTGGAAATCACGGGTGGCCTTGTCCAGCTTCTTGGTACCGGTGACACCGGCCTGGACGGCGTGGCGTCCCATCCTGAAGTTCTTGTTGGTCCAGTCAGAAAAGAAAAGGGCGCACTTGGCAGGATAGTCTGTGTTGAATATATCCACTCCGAGCCTATGAAGAGTGAAATATGCTGTGGTCCCTTCGGGGGCGTCCCAGAAGCGGATCGGTTTCCCTGCCGCATGAGCGGTCTCAATGGCTCTTGTAACGGCCTCCATCTCTGGTTTAATCATCCTGCCCTTGCCGTTCCAATGACGGGCGAACTTGCGGAAATCGGTGCTGATCATCGCTATACGCGCCAGCTGATCAGGAGTGTACTGAAGTTTCCCGTCCGTGAAATCCCCGTCAAACCACAGCCAAGAAGGCCACTTGTCAAAGTCCTCAGGATCCGGCCTGTCTCCGGTAATGACAATCTTCACACCATTCTGAGAACAGAACACATCCGGGAATTCCTCCGCCAAGGCGATCACACCGGGAAGGGACTCCCCTGTCTTAAGATCAACCATAAGCTGAAGCTGATCACCGCTTCCCTTCCACATCTTTCCGCCATTTTCACGGAAAACCTTGACTATCGGCTCAATATACATTGTCCTAAGACTCCTGTCCGCCTTTAAGTCCTTGAGGTTATGAGCGACTAGGATCTCACCGTCCTTCAGGAACACATCGGCCTCAATCGAGGTGCAATGCTGGGAATATGCCTCCCAGAAAGGGACTGTACGATCATAGTCGTTGTGGGAATGATAAGCTATCGGACGCTGGGCCTGGAGAGTCAGGCCTACAGCCAACGAAAGGGTGATTATCAGTAATTTACGCATATTACGTGTTATTAATTGTCATTCTGAGCGAAGCGAAAAATCTATTTATGCCAAACCGCCTCTTTCGGAATCATTCCGATCCTGCCCCCGCCTTGCGGCATCCAAGCCCAGAACAAAGACTGACCCTCATAATCCTCAAGATACGAGAGACGGAAAGGATGCATACCCTTTTTCAAAGGAATCCGGCCTGTGGCAGTGAAGGCGGAATGAGAACCGTCATTGTCCACCACCACCTTACCGTCAATCTCCAGTAAACCACCATCGTCGCTCCTGACAGCGAAATTCCATATCCCGTCGGAAGGAATGTCCAGATAACCCGTGAACACGTATCCGAAATGATCCTCGTCGGGAGCGTCCTTGATCGAAGGAGTCTCCATAACTCCGGAAGAAACCACCTTGCTCGCCCGGACGTCGGCAGTGCAGGTGAACTCGCCCTTATGGTAGGTGTAATTGCAGCCAGGCTTTAAACCAGAAACGTTGGATGCGGGAATCAAAATGGCGGGATAAGCGTGGACCCTCATGAGATCACTGGCCTGAAGCCCATCCTTGAAAGCTTTGGCGGAGATGATCAGGTCATCCTTGATTTTGAAAGGAGCTTCGAATACCTTGGAGTTCTCGTCCGGCTCACTACCGTCTAGAGTGTAACGGATTGTGGCTCCATCGGTTCTGCTCTGCAGATTCACCTCCAACTCACCTTCATAATAGCTCGGATCGCCATAGAAGAATGGCATCGAGACCTGGTCTCCTGGGGTCATTGAATAAGGGGCCCGCAGATTATCACGATCATGGGAAGGCTCTTTTGACAACTTAAAGGCCAAGACACCGCCTTCCATCAGCTGGTCAAAAGTGATGAATAAAGCGTCAAGAGGTTCGCCGTTAAAGGTAACCGACTCGATATAAGGATATTCCGGATGATCGGCAGTAATGACTAGCTCTGTCTCGAAATCCGGCCACAAGGTAGCTTTCTTAAACAAAGGAGCAGAGAGAACGAACTCTCCTGTACCTGGGCAGATAGGGTATATTCCGAGAGAGGAGAGCACGTACCACGCCGACATCTGACCACAATCCTCGTTGCCGGAAATACCCTCCGGAGTCGGAGAATACATATCTTCAAGCATCTGACGCACAAGTTTTTCCGACTTCGAAGGCTGCCCGAGGAAGTTGTATAGATAGGTCATGTTGTGGCTGGGCTCGTTGCCATGGGCATATTGGCCGAAAAGACCGGTCATGTCCCCGATACGGGTGCCGGCATCCCTCTCGTCATAAGTGAACAGGGAGTCGAGGGCGGCGGTCATGGCCTCCTTGCCACCCATTAAAGCGGTAAGGCCCTGAAAATCGTGTGGAACAAAGAAACGGAACTGCCAAGGAATACCTTCCGTAAAATCACGGGAGCTTCCGATAGGGTTGAATGGTGACATCCAATTGCCTTCCGGCGTCTTTCCGCGCATGAAACCGGTCGCGGCATCGAACACGTTAGCGTAGCGGCGAGCCCTGGAGTAATATTCAGCGGCGATATCATCTTTACCCATTTCCTCGGCCATGCGAGCTATGCACCAGTCATCATAGGCGAACTCCAAAGTCCTGGAGACCGACTCGGGCTGGCTGCTGGCAGGGATATAGCCGTATTCATTGTACAAATCGGAACACTCGTCCGTATTAGAGGCCACTATCATGGCAGGCAAAGCTTCGTCACAATCAAAAGAATGCAGATGGAGCCATGCGTCAGCAAGCATAGAGACAGCATGATAGCCGATCATGCAGCGAGTGTCGGAGCTGGCCAGAGGCCACATCGGAAGCCTGTCACCTTTCTCGGCCATGTCCAGCAAGCTGAAAGCCATGTCAGCCACAAGAGGCTTGTTGATGATAGTCATCAGCGGATTCCAGCTGCGGAAAGTGTCCCAAAGAGAAAGAGTGGAATAAAAGGCCCTATCCTCAGGGACCGAGACGATATTCTGATGGAAATCACGATAACGGCCGTCCACATCGTCTCCCCTGTTAGGAGCGATCATGCAGTGGTAAAGTGCGGAATAAAAATTAGCTGTCGTCTCCTTGCTTCCGCCCTCAACCTTGATTGAGCCTAACGCTTCCGCCCAAACCTTGGCGGCTTCGGCGCGGACAGCGTCAAAATCCTTGGTGCCGACCTCAGCCTGAAGATTCTTTTGTGCCCCGGCAGTACCGACTTGGGAGATTCCGACGCTTATGGTCATCTCGTTTGTGGACTCGGGGAATGTCAGCAGCACCTTGTCTCCCTCCAACGGCTCTGAAGAAGAGAACGGAACTGAAAACTGTGCGTAAAAGAATATGTACCTATCTGGAGCCCAACCACTTACATGACGGCCTCCCAAGATGACGGATTTGCCTTCAGCTTCAAAGAATATCTGATCAGGATGAGTCTCTCCTATATTGTAGGCAAGGTCAATCAGCACATGGCGCTCTCCATTACCCTTGAACGTGTAACGGTGGAGTCCGGTCCTGGTGGTGGCAGTCAACTCAGCAGTGATCCCAGCCTCGGGGAAAGTGACCTTATAATAGCCGGGCGTGGCTTTCTCATCATTATGGGAGAAAGGAAGGCTCTCAGGAATATCTTTTCCGATGAATGGAAGGAACAGGAAATCACCGAGATCAGCGCATCCGGTACCGCTGATATGAGTATGCGAGAATCCGAGAATGGTGGAATCGCTGTAATGGTAACCAGAGCAGCCGTCCCAGGTTTTGTTCCTTGTGTCCGGACTAAGCTGGACCATTCCGAAAGGAGTGGTTGCGCCTGGATATGTGTGACCATGGAATCCTGTCCCGACGAAGGGATCAGCTTTGGAGACTATTCCGGAGTCTGAAATATGCCCGCAAGAGACTGCGACCGCAGCCAGAGCGACGCAAAGGGTGAGTTTGCAAAATGGTGTCACGATTTCAGCGTTATAAGTGGAATAACAAAAATAATTAAAGTGACTACCCTTTTTGGGGAATAATGCGCTGAGATACACCCTAATTCACGCAGACTAGTCTTTCTTGGATTCTTTTTTGCGTTCTTGTTTTTTCATTGCGGCGGCATCTTGCCTGGCTTTCCTCTTCTCGTAACGCGCCTTGTAACGTTCCAGGAACTTCTGTTCCCTGGCATCAGTTTTCTCTTTGGCTTTCAGCATCTTCTGCAACTGGGCCCGTCTCTTGGCAGCCACCTTCTCGGCTTTCTTGGCGGCCTTCTCGGCATCTTTGGCGTCCAAAGCAGCCCATTTGGCTTCCTTGGCGGCAGACCTGGCTTGGCGTAGGCTGTCCTTGACAGCCTTCTTGGCCTCACGTTCCGCTTTCTTAGCGGCATTCTCAGCATCCAGGTCAGCAGCCAAGGCCCTTCTCAAAGAATCCATCCTCGCGATCCTGACAGAATCAGCATGTGCTTTGGCTAGTCTCTGGGAATCAGATTCGGATAACGAATCAGCACCTGCGATCAATGAATCCAGGCCTACGACCAGAGTGTCGGAAGGGATCTTCGGTGTCGGAGTATTGGCCGCCTTACTCTCTTTGGTGGCTTTCACTTCATCGGATTTCACCTCACCAGCTTCCACTTCTCCAGCATTCTCCGCATCAGTCTTATCTTCAGCCTCAGCTCTTGCCGCAGCTTCAGCCTGAGCCTTGGCCTCCGCGGCGGCAGCCTCCGCGGCTTCCTGTTCCCGGAGTCTCGCAAGTTCCTCTTGCGCCTCCCGCTCAGCCTTACGAGCCTGTTTGATGGAATCCGCCTGGGCCAACATCTTGTTTATGCTGGCTATATGCCCCGGGAAATACTTCTCCGTCTGGGTGAAAGAGGCATGAGGAATATTCTCGTATTTTTTCCTCTCGGACTTTCTAGGAGTATAGGATACTATATCCTCAGGGCCTTTAGGGCGCTTCTTCGGTTGCCATTCGAAACCTTTCAGAATCCTCTCGTCTTTTTTCAGCTGAACAGCCGGGTAAGCGTCACTTTTGACCTCCTCATAATACAAGAGGTCATTGAGGGATCCTTCTTTAAAAGTGGCAGTCAACATCTTGGCTTCGAACTTGTTAACCGTGGCGAACGATCCTTGCTCCTCAAGGAAGAACAAACCTGACGCGCCTCCCATCGAGTCGAAGCGGCGGAGAACTCCGGTGGAATCGAAAAAGGCCATCATCTCCGTACCTTTGATCTGGTCAAAACAAATGGAGTCTTCCTGAACGACAATGAAGGCATTGGACATAAGGCTAGCCTTGTCCAATCTCCTGTTTTTAAGGACCACAGTGATACTGTCAGCGGAATATTGCCGACGTATCTCGTTCCATACGATAGGATTACGGTACAAACGAACGAGAGAATCAAGGTCGCAATATTCAAGGGAATCGCAGACGACCTGCATGTCCCGCCTGAATATCCTTACATTACGGAGCCCCTGCAAGAAGCCAATCTTAGTTGAATCACCAACCTCCGGAACCCCAAGAGAATCAGCACCTGCCTTCAAAGTGTCCGGTTCCTGGAATACGAAATCAGCACGTGGCCCGCCTCTCTTTCGTCCAGCGGCGAAATTGGGATCCTCCTCTTCCATCTTCTTTCTCGCCTCAGCGGCAGCAGCCTGAGCGGCCTCATAAGACTTACGGCGATACTCGGAAATAGGATCTATTTGCAAGTCGTTCAGTCTTGATTCTGATTTTTTAATCTCAGAATCCTTAACCTCACACTTTGGCACCGCCCAGTAGATCAGCTCATCCCCGCGGACATACACTGTGTCTTTCGAATTATCTTGCTCAAACACAGCGATTACCGACGGATTCCTCAACATCCTGACCCGCTCCAGGGAATCGACATACTGCATGTGTCCGGCCAGTGCGGTGACATTTCTCGACTCATCCAACAACTCGACCTTCCCGAACATCTCAACATTGTTGAAAGCCCTCTCGTAAACCAAGGTGTCCGACCAAGCTTCCTGGTCTTTGGTAAGAAGGTGGACATCTTTGGTGAAGGTGAACAGCTCAGCCGCCCGATCGTAAGATCCGGCGTTGGAAGTCAACATGTTATCCCCCCGCCAAGCGTTGGTTCCAGTACCGAATATAGCTACCGTTGTCTCGGTGTTGTAGTCAAGGGCGTCAGTCTTGATGAACACGGAATCCGTGTACATGTTGACATCCTTATAGAACCGGAAAAGCTTGATCTTGGAGTCGTAACGACCCACGTCACTCTCGATTATCTGGCCATCCTTGTCCCGGAAAGACCCACCATTCCTGAATATGGCCACACTATCTTTGGTGTTGTAGTCCAAGTTGGTGGTCCTGAGGGTATTCTTCTGCTTGTCCTGAAGCTGGACCAGAGTTCCACGGAACTCGGCCAAGCTGCTGCCGATATAATAATCGAGCTTGTCACTTGTCAGGGCAGTGTTGTTCTGAAGAATGCGCACATGACCGATAGCCTGGATGATCTCCCTGTCGACATCCCAGTAGGAAGTGTCGCAGAGCAACTTTGTGGAGTTGTGCTCGAAACATACATTCCCGATAGCCCGGCGGAAACTATGCCCGCCGACATCCTCCTGCATCAGTTTTTCGCATCGAAGAAGACGCACAAGGCTATCTTTGTTTTCCCCAAGCTGCGCATGGAGCGCTACTGGGAGAAGAAAAAATAGAAGGGAATATATGAGCCGACGGCGAAGCATCACTCCTGGCTGAACTTCGTGGCCCAGACAGGACGGCGGAACTCGCAATCCGCGAACATGGGATCAATAATGACCCTGGTCTCGGCTATCTTCTTGTTGAGGAAGGAGTCGATGGCGGCCATTTGTTTCTCCCTTCTGACCTCTTCCTGGAGTTGGGAGAAATCGTTCTCGAATGTGGCCGTATGCGCGGGGATGATCTTGTCCACCTTTATGATCTTGTAATTGGTCTTTCCGATCACAAAATCTTTGACCTGGTCCGGACGGCCATCATTATCAGTGGATTCGACAGGCTCGGAGATCTCGCCTTCCTTCAAGTCTTTTATTGCCTTGTAGTCATCAGGCTTGAGCTGGTCTATCTCGAAATATGAAGAGCCTGTATTAGGATCAGACATCTGCCCTCCATTTGTCCTTGTGGGAGCGTCCTGGGAATAGAAATTGGCGGCCATCTGGAAAGTCACGGCACCGTTGATTATCTCGGTCCTCAAACTGTCCAGAGTCTTGAAAGCCTTCTCCCTGTCAGCCGTTGTGTACTGAGGCTTCATCAAGATGTGGCGGGCATTGAACATGTCACCGTTCTTCTCGATAACTTCGATGATGTGGAAACCATCCGGAGTCTCGACAATCTGTGAGATGACACCTGGCTTAAGAGCCATGGCCGCATCAGAGAATACTGGCCAATAAATTGATTTTGAAGCCATTCCGAGCTCACCACCCCTACGGGCGCTAACCGGATCTTCCGAATACATACGGGCGAGGGTCGAGAATTTCTCTCCGTTGATAATCCTCTCCCGGAGATCCAGAAGTTTCTCCCTCACGGCCAAGGCAGCCGCCTCACGGTCAGGATACAGGCAGATTTGGCTGAGCTGGTACTTGATCGGAACAATAGGAAGATTCTTGGTGTCGACAGTGTCCATATAGGCCTTGACATCCAGAGGAGTCATGTCCGGGATTGTCTTGATGATATTAGCTTGCTCCTCCTGGGTAAGGCTCAGATCCTCATACTGCTCGCGCCAATCCAGACGCAGGCGGTAAAGCGGTTTCCCAAAATACTCCTCAAGTTTTTCCTGGCTGCCGAAATAAGTCAGGAACTGGTCCACCCTCTGAGAGAGCATACTCTCGACATTATCCTGATTCACAGATAGGGAGTCAATCCTCGCCTGCATAAGGAAGATCTTGTTCTCAAGAATGCTTTCCAAAACCTCGCAGCGGACATTGCGGTCCGATGCCAGTCCTTGGGCTCCCCTTTCCTTGACCATACTCTCGATGTCAGAGATCAGCACAACCTCGTTGCCGACCACGGCGACAGACTTGTCGACGTATTTATATTTCTGGGCTGAGGTAACCACGCATGAAGCGAGGACGACCATCAGGGTGACTATCGCTTTTTTTGTCATTTTCTCGAATATATTTCAAAATTCTCTTTGGCCTTGGCGTCTTCTATCAAGTCTTGTTCCAAAGTCGTGAGAAGTTGATGCTTTCTTCCGCTTACGATTATATCCTTTATTCTCTCCTCGCAGAACTCAACAGGTGGAATCTCTCCGCTCTTTACCATGTCAGCCACAAAGGCTACGCACAACGAGCCGTTATCATCCTTGATCTCAATGAATTTGCCGTTCTTTTTCGACAACATCTGGACATAGTCCACCCCGAAATCCAAAGCGAGGGTCACGGCATCGATCCAAGTGTCGGACAAATCCACATACTTCTGGGCTGAGTTGAAGGCTATACTATCGGCAGCCACCACATCATCCACATCATCCGATGACATCAATTTCTTGATTTTCTGGAGGTTCGGCGAATCCTCAGAGATTCTCATAAAACGAGCCTTGAGGATCGGACGCTCTAAGGTGAAGTTCTCTTTATGAGTCTCGTAATAGTCATTGACCTCTTTTGCTGAGACTACCGTGTCAAGTCTTTCAGAGATATACCGCTGCTCAAAACGGTAACGAAGTAGAGACTGCCTGTAGGCGTCAAGCTCCTTGGAGACATCTTTCTCTTCCTTGCTAAGCTTCTGTTCAGCGATGTCCTGGAAAGCCTGGGAGGTCGCCCATGATTGGATGTAGAGGTTCGCGAGGTTTATACTGTCTTCGGGGCTGATCCCATTGGGAATCACGCTCTCCAACTCAGAAAGATATAGCTTGTGGTCCCCCAGCCTGGCCACCACCTCCCCGTCGTGAATCAACGACTGGAAGGCCTTGCAAGAGGGCAGTAACGCCACAAATATCGCGGCAATTATGGGGAACTTCCTGGACATCAATTACCTGGAATAGTTAGGAGCCTCCTTGGTGATGGTCACATCGTGAGGATGGCTCTCAAGGAAACCGGCATTGGTGATGCGGACGAACTTAGCGGCTCGAAGCTGTTCGATATTGTGAGCCCCGCAATATCCCATTCCGGCGCGGAGACCGCCCACGAGTTGGTAGACAACCTCGGAGACAGTACCCTTGTAAGGCACCTGGGCGACGATTCCTTCAGGAACGAGTTTCTTGATGTCGGCCTCCATGTCCTGGAAATACCTGTCCTTGGAGCCCTGCTCCATAGCCTCCAGGGAACCCATGCCTCTGTAAGACTTGAAACGACGGCCGCTCATGATGATGGTCTCACCCGGTGACTCCTCGGTACCAGCCAGCAGTGATCCGGCCATAATGGTGCCGGCGCCAGCTGCGAGAGCCTTGACTATATCTCCCGAATATCTGATACCGCCGTCAGCGATCACGGGGATGCCTGTGCCCTTAAGCGCCTCACAAGCCTCCATCACAGCGGTGAGCTGAGGAACACCGATTCCGGCGATAATCCTGGTGGTGCAGATCGATCCGGGACCGATTCCGACCTTTACGGCCTTAACTCCGGCATCGGCCAAAGCTTTCGCACCTTCGGCGGTAGCGACGTTTCCAGCCACGATCTGAGCCTCCGGGAAAGCGTCGCATGCCCTCTTGACCATCTGAATAACACCTTCGGAATGGCCATGGGCGGTGTCGAGGACGACCGCGTCAGCACCGGCGTCGAGAAGCAGTCCGATCCTTTCCACCGTGTCGGACTTGATTCCAGCTGCGGCGGCGACCATCAGACGGCCCTTGCTGTCTTTGGAAGCGATAGGGTTGTCCTTGATCTTCATGAGGTCCTTATAGGTGATAAGCCCGACGAGCTTGCCGTCATTATCAACGACGGGAAGCTTCTCAACTTTGCTTCTCTGGAGAATCTTGGTGGCGTCAGCGAGGTTGATACCCTTGGGGGCGGTCACGATGTTCTCGCTTGTCATCACCTGGTTGATGGGCTGGGCCATATCCTCCTGGAACCTCAAGTCCCTGTTGGTCACGATTCCAATAAGGTAGCCGTTGCCATCCACCACGGGAATACCACCGATATGGTGCTTGCTCATCATGGCCAACGCATCTCCGACAGTCGCCTCCGGACGGATGGTGACAGGATCGTAGATCATCCCGTTCTCAGCCCTCTTGACACGGCGCACCTGCTCGCACTGGCGCTCGATGGTCATGTTCTTATGGATAACTCCGATACCTCCGGCCCTTGCCATCGCTATGGCGAGAGCGGCTTCGGTGACTGTGTCCATCGCGGCGGACACGACTGGGGTGTGGAGCTTCAGATCTGTCGTGAAATACGATGTGACATCGACATCTCTTGGGAGTACATCGGAATGAGCCGGCACAAGCAGCACGTCATCGAAGGTGAGGCCTTCGGAAATCTCTCTGTTTACGAACTTTGCCATTGTGATGAGTTTAATTAGGCAAAGTTACGAATTATTCCCAAAAGTTCAAAAACAGCTACTCCAAGACATAGAACCTGAAAACGTAATCACCTCCTCCCAACGAATAGAGGATCTTGCCGTTCTTATAAACAATAGA
>JAILLE010000053.1 GCA_024693285.1 Bacteroidales bacterium | reverse complement strand
CCTGTACCGACGGGAGGCCCCGAACTGCTCGCAAAGGTGCGGGCACTCCTGGACAAGGAGGATTGGAGAGGAGCCGAAGAAATGGTCAAGGGACTGCAGGGTAAATATGTCAATTCCTTCCTTCCGATGGGCAGCCTCCATCTGAGACAGAAGTTCGACAAGGAAGTGCTTGTATTCGACTATCACGGGAATAACGCCGGTACCGCGGCCCTTCGACAGGCTCAGGGACCGACGGTAACAGGCTATACACGAACCTTGGACCTGGACAGTGCAATCACCAGGACCAGTTTCTCGCTTGAGGGTGTGACATATTCCAGGGAAATGTTCGTCTCCCATCCTGACAGGGTAATGGTCATCCACCTGACCGCCTCCGAACCGAAACTGGAATTCGACCTCGACGGAGCCACCATGTGGGACGGAAGTTCCATCCAGAGCCTTTCCGCCAATGAATATCTCGTCAAGGGACAGGTCGGATATTACCAAAGCACCAAATGGGAAGAACCGTTCTCAAGGTGGCAGGTCGGACCGAATGGTGAAAAGGGTATGCGCTACCAGTTCAGGGTCAAGGTGGTGAAATGCGACGGAGCCGTCTACACAAGCCCCTGCCTGCATGTCAGCAACGCTTCAGACGTGGTTATACTCGTCAGTGCGGCCACCAGTTTCAACGGATTCGACAAGAGGCCCGATACGGAAGGACGCGATGAAAACGCTTTGGCGGAATCGTTCATCGCCAGAGCGGAAGGCAAGACGTTGGAAGCGCTCAGGAACGACCATGTTGCCGACTACCGGAAGCTTTTCTCAACAGTGTCATTATCCCTCTCAATGGCAGGAGTCACTGCCGGAGATGCCGCCGGACTTAGGCCGTACTCAGCCGCAGCGGAGCGAGGATGGACTCGGCCGGGCCCGGACGGCCGTCCGGCTAATGATAACTTATCCACTTTGGAGGAGAATCCAATTATGGCTAAAGCTGAGCGGGACCTGCTGAACTTCATCCTAGCTAACGGCACAACTACCCTTGAATTCCAAAGTGACTCGGAATTCTATCCTGGAGATGGAGAAGAGGCGCAGACGGTATTTGACTTCATCAGCCAGGCTCTTGAGGCAGATGAGACCGGTTTCGCCAACTCGGCATACCAGTCCACTTACGACGCCTACTCCGACGCGTATTACGAAGGATATACCCAAGACGAGATCGTGAAACGTCTCCTAGACAGCGCTGACAGGACCGTGGCATTTGTGGCTTCACAACTATCGACAGATGAGCGTTACGATCTCTCTGTCAAGAATTTACGTGATGCCATGATGTCCAAAGGATCGTGGCTGACAAAGTTCGTCCCCAAATCAATCCTCGTTTTCCAGGCCTGCAGGCTCGAGGATAGGGAGCGCTCCCTGAAAGAAGATCTTAGGAAGGCCCAGACAATCGGAGACCAGAACCGAGAAGTGGAAATAATGCAAAGCCTTGTGCGTCTGCGCAAAGCCATCAAAGCCGTGAAAGTCCGCCTCGGACGAGAGAAGTAATAGGGAATTTGCTAACTTTGCGAATCTTTAATCATTTTTTATGGAGAAGAATTTCAAGAGAACGCTTGTGACATGCGCGTTGCCGTACGCCAACGGCCCTGTGCATATCGGCCATCTGGCCGGAGTCTATGTGCCTGCCGATATATTCGTGAGATACAAGAGGATGAAGGGCGAGGATGTCCTGTTCATCTGTGGTTCAGACGAGCATGGCGTGCCTATCACCATCAAGGCGAGGGCAAACGGGGTGACTCCACAGGACATCGTGGACAAGTACCACAGCATTATTAAGGACTCTTTCACAAGGCTGGGAATCAATTTCGACATATATTCCCGCACCACCTCAAAGGTGCATCACAAGAACGCCTCTGAGTTCTTCCGTGAGCTCTACGACAAGGGCAAGTTCATCACCAAGGAGAGCGAGCAGTACTACGATCCTGAGGCCAAGACATTCCTGGCTGACAGGTATATAGTCGGTACCTGCCCGAAGTGCGGCAATCCGAACGCTTATGGTGACCAGTGTGAGAAGTGCGGAAGCACCCTCAGCCCTGAAGAACTCATCAACCCGAAGTCCAAACTCAGCGGCGCCGAGCCGATAAAGAAGAAGACCACCCACTGGTATCTCCCTCTGGATCAATACGAGCCTTGGCTCCGTGAATGGATTCTTGAGAACCACAAGGAGTGGAGGACCAATGTCTACGGCCAGTGCAAGTCATGGTTGGACGGAGGTCTCCAGCCCCGTGCCGTCAGCCGCGATCTCGACTGGGGCGTTCCCGTCCCGGTAGAGGGAGCAGAGGGCAAGGTGCTCTATGTCTGGTTCGATGCTCCTATTGGCTATATATCTAACACTCAGGAGCTTCTGCCAGAGAGTTGGGAGAAATGGTGGAAGGATGAGGACACCCGCCTTATCCATTTCATCGGCAAAGACAATATCGTTTTCCATTGCATCGTCTTCCCTTCGATGCTGAAAGCGCGTGAGAATTATGTCCTTCCGGACAATGTTCCCTCCAATGAGTTCCTCAACCTCGAGAGCGACAAGATCTCAACCTCCCGCAACTGGGCGGTTTGGCTCAATGAATATGTCGATGATTTCCCTGGCCAGGAGGACACGCTCCGCTACGTTCTCTGCGCCAACGCTCCCGAGACAAAGGATAACGACTTCACTTGGAAGGACTTCCAGCAAAGGAACAACAGCGAGTTGGTGGCCATCCTTGGCAATTTCGTCAACAGGGCGGTTGTCCTGACACAGAAATATTTCGGAGGCAAGGTGCCTGCGAATCTAAAACCGGAAGCCATTGACGCTGAGACACTATCGCAGATTCCTGAGCTTCGCCGCAGCCTCGAGGCCAACCTCGAAGGATTCCATTTCAGGGAGGCCCTGAAAGACGCCATGAGCATAGCCCGTGTCGGCAACAAATACATCTCCGACACCGAGCCTTGGAAGGTCGCCAAGACCGACATGGACCGCACCGCCTCGATCCTCTACACCTCGCTGCAGATATGCGCCAACCTGGCTATCGCGTTCGAGCCGTTCACTCCGTTCTCGGCTGAGAAGCTGAGGGGAATCCTGAAGGTCGGGTTGGATGCCGGTTTCGACCATCGCGCCGGTGAAGGTGAGCCGACGGTGAACTTCTACAAGCCCGGCGAGTGCCGCGCTCTGCATACGGCAGAGGCCGGAGCAGCCGTCGAGCTTAGGCCGTACTCAGCCGCAGCGAAGCGAGAATGGACGCGGCCGGGCTCGAGCGGCTGTCCGGCCGCCTCGGCCGGTCCGGTGCTGGCTTGGAACGACCTGGGACGTGGAGATATACTGCCGGTCGGACATGAGCTCGGAGAGGCAGTCTTGCTGTTCAGCAAAATCGAGGACAGCGTCATCGACGCCCAGATCGCGAAACTGAACGCCACCAAAGCGGCCAATGAAGCCGCCGCAAAAGCCGCTGAGGCGGAGGAAGCAGCTCACAAGGTTGAGCCACAGAAGCCCGAAGTCACCTTTGAAGACTTTGGAGCCATGGACATCCGCACCGCCACAGTCCTTGAGGCTGAGCGAGTTCCGAAGACAGACAAACTCCTTAAACTCACCATCGACACCGGCATCGACAAACGTACCATCGTTTCGGGGATAGCTGAATACTACTCCCCCGAGGACATGCTCGGAAAGCAGATTTGCATCTTGGCGAACCTCAAACCAAGGATGATCCGCGGCATCGAGTCCAAGGGAATGATCCTGATGGCAAAACAGGGTGACGGAACCATGCGTCTCGTCACCCCGAGTGAAGCCGTGTCAAACGGCGCTGTTATCGGCTGATTTATTTCTTAATCAAGCTCTTGACATAGTCATAGAACTCAGGATCCTCGCCTACGATGGTCTTGTTGATGGTACCGTCAGGATTGAGGATAACCTTGGTGGGATAACCAGTCACCGCATACTTGAGAGGAATCCCGTCACCTGTGCCGTCAGGATTGTAGACATGGAGCCAAGGAAGCTCGTGATCCACGATAGCTTTCTTCCAGACCTCCTCAGTGTCACCACAGTCGATGCTCACGATCTCGATCTTGCCCTTGGCATCCTTGTAGAGCTGCTTCATGTCCGGAATACCCTTCTTGCACCAATAGCACCACTCACCCCAGAAGTCGAGGATGATGTACTTACCCTTGTTGTAGATTGATGAGAGATTGAAATCCTCGCCCTTCTCATTCTTGAGGGTGAATACGGGAGCTGCCATGCCATCCTTAACCAATTCGGCGGCTTCAGCTCTAGCCTTAGCCTTTGTAGCCCTCTCGGTAGCCTGATCCACATAAACCTTCATGACACCCTGCTTGACATTGTCGGGGATGAGTTCAAGAACCTCAAGAGCATCCTTGCCATCTTCACCGACCAGATGGTTGACCAAAGTGGCGCAGAAGAGCGAAGCGGGCTTGCGGGTGATGAAATCCTTGGTGAGAGAAGCGATGTGGTCATTCACCGCATCATATTTAGCCATAACCGCATCCTTAGCCGCATCTGTGGCGGTCGGAGGAAGAGCTTGATACTCAGCCACAATCTCCCTAAGTTTGAGCCGGTCCTCATTGCAGAGGGTCTCATATTCATTCTGATCTTTGTAGAAATCAGAACCACCAAGGACTACCAAAGAGTCTATCCGTCCTCCGATCTTCGCAGACTCGCCAGGAACGAACACGAGAGGGGCCCTCAGGCCGCTTGCAGGATCCACGAGGAGCAGACCACGGACCTCAGTCTCAGGGATCTCGCATGAGAAATTACCACCTTTCGCCAAGACATCGATAGTGTTGATCGGGGTCCTTTGGTTGGTAACGTCATAAATCTCAACCCTAAGAGAATCGCCATCCAGGCCATCAAGATGTCCGGCGATGACATTCTTCTTGGCGCATGAAGCGCAGATGAGCGGAAGCACAGCCGCCACAAGATAAATGATTGACTTTTTCATATTTGATAAAAATTTGTTTGAGTTCGTGAACTAATTGGAGAAACAACTGAGAATCGATGTGATAGGGGTAAACGTAGTGCCTGAGCTGGAGAACGCCCCCATATCATAGGCTCCCCAACCATCGCAGACAAGTCCTTTCTTGCTATATATGGCCGGTTTCCATTTTCCATCCACCTCCGGTTCCCAGTAGAAGACTCCGGCGCAGACTGTAGGCCCCAAGCCCTTCACCGAATCGAAGAAAGACTTCAAGCAATTCGCGGCATCAGAGGCGTTGGGCTTGACACCGACCTCGCAGATCATGACCTTGCAGGACTGCTTAGAGGCAAGGGTCTTGATGCTTGATATAGCGAGACTGTTCATCTGGCTCCATGTCTTGCCCGACTCGTTCATTGGATAGTGAGAAAGACCGATTATATCAAACTTGCCACCAGCTTCCTTGAACTCCTTGAAGAACCAGCCGTCATATTCTCCCGCACTGAAGGCGTTGGCTATATGGACTATAACCGGAGTGTCCGGAAACACTTGTTTAACAGCACCATAGCCAGCGTTACTCAACTTGACGTAGTCCGAGTAACGAGCGCTTCCGCTCTTGTTCCAGTCGATCTTTCCAGCGTTCCAGGCCATCCCGTTATTGGTCTCGTTCCCGACCTGCACCCATGCCGGAATCACTCCCGCGGACTTAAGCGCGTTCAAAACTGTCGTTGTGTGTGACGCGACGGCGCTTGCTGCCTTATCGGCTGAATTGGAATAAGAAGACCATGATGAAGGAATGGTCTGCCTACCGGGATCAGCGAATATGTCGCTATAATGAAAGTCTATCATAATAGCCAATCCGGCCTTTTTAGCCCGCTTGGCCATAGAGACTACATCACTCTGCCCGCTCCAGCCATTAGGATCCAAGGGATTGACCCAGACCCGTAGCCTTATCGAGTTCATTCCCAGGTTCTTGACAACCTGGAATATGTCCTTCCCACCCTTGCTGTCACTGAAAGAAATACCGTCTCGCTCCATCTCGGAGGACCAGCTGATGTCAGCTCCCTTGGCGAAAGACACACTCGTCACCGGATCCGGCGATACATTATCGATGTCATCCACGGGATCGCCCTCGCTGCCACAAGCGGCAAGGACGATTGAAAGCATCAAAGAAAAAATGTATGATAACCACTTACTCATCAACAGGATGGACCTCTGGGAAAAGGCCGAAGAGTTCAGCGTCAATCTTGTCGGTTATCTTCTGGAAATCCTCAGGCCGGTTCTCGAACTTGATCTCATCGACATTGATGATCAGCAGATGCCCGTCATATTCCTTGATCCAGTCCTCATAACGCTTATTCAAGCCTGTCAGGTAGTCGATCCTGATACTGCTCTCATAATCGCGTCCCCTCTTTTGGATCTGAGCCACAAGGTTCGGAATCGAAGAGCGGAGATATATAAGCAGGTCAGGCTTGCTGACCAGCGACATCATCAGGTCGAAAAGATCGGAGTAGTTCTCAAAATCCCTCGTGCTCATAAGGCCCATCGAATGGAGGTTCGGGGCGAATATGCGGGCGTCCTCATAGATGGTCCTGTCCTGGATTATGACATCGTCGCATCTGGATATGTCCACGACATCCTTGAACCTCTTGTTGAGGAAATAAATCTGGAGATTGAAGGACCAGCGCTCCATGTCGGAGTAGAAATCCGCCAGATAGGGATTGAAATCGACCGACTCAAATTTCGGGGTCCAACCATAGTGGGCTGCCAGCATCTTGGTCAGAGTGGTCTTGCCACTACCTATGTTTCCTGCTATAGCGATATGCATATCTTGATGATTTTTAATTATTTCTCCATTGGAAAGAGGCCATACAGCCCAGCGTCAATCTTATCAGTTATATATTCGAAATCCTCGGGGCGACTCTCGAAATCAAGATTGTCAGTCTCAATCGTGAGGACTTTCCCTTTGTACTCCGAGATCCACTTGTCATAGCGCTCGTTAAGGCCGGCAAGATAGTCCAGGCCGATGGTCTGCTCGTAGTCCCTTCCCCTCTTCTGGATCTGGGCCACAAGATGCGGAATCGAGCACTTCAGGTATATCAGGAGGTCCGGCATCCCAGCCATCGAGGACATAACCCCGAAAAGATCCATATAGGTCTCATAGTCCCTTTTTGAAAGGTTGCCCATAGCGTAGTTGTTGGCAACGAATATATACACTCCCTCATAAAGAGTCCTGTCCTGGATGATCACATCCTTGCTTTTGGATATTTCCAAAACGTCCTTGAACCTCTGGGCGAGGAAATACGTCTCGAGATTGTAAGACCACCTGGGAATATCCTTATAATAGTCTTCCAGATAAGGATTATAGGTGACAGACTCGTATTTGGGAGTCCATCCGTAATGCTTAGCCAGCATTCTCGTCAGCGTGGTCTTGCCGCTGCCTATGTTACCCGCAATACCTATATGCATAAGTCATCATTTTCTGAATGGAAGTCATTCTCCCAAGGTTCGTTAAAAGGCTGAAGGAAAGGATTGGAAGTTCTCTCCACCGCTATCGAGCTAGACGGTCCATGTCCTGGAAACACCTCGACACCACCGGGGAGAATCATCAGTTTCTCCATTATGCCGACAATCTCCTTGTCATAGTCTCCCCCGTCAAGATCAGTTCTTCCTATGGATCCGGCGAAAAGGGTATCCCCACTCAGGAGGACACCGTCTTCCTCATCATAGAAACAGACGCATCCGGGCGTGTGGCCCGGGGTAGCGATCACCTTGAAGGTTTGAGATTCTTCACTTCCGTTCAGAATGGCATCATCGTCATCCTGAGAAATGCGAAGGATCTGGCCATCAGATAGTTCCTTAGTCTCGAAACAGACATCAGGGGCGCGCAATCCCACTCCCCTGGCATAATCTTCATCCCTCTCTATAATAAACTTGTCATCCGGAGACATCAACACCGGAATCCGGAACGAACGGCTCAGCTCAGCCACTCCGAAGATATGATCGAAATGACCGTGTGTAAGCCATATCGCCTTGGGAGTGAGGCCTTCCGATGCGATGAAATCCTTCATGGTCCCGATCTCGGACGGGTCATAGCACCCGGGATCCACTATCACGCAATTCCGTCCCTCATCCCAGAGAATGTACGCATTCTCCCGGAAAGGATTGAAGCAGAAAGACTTGATATGAATATTACCGATAGTGACCATCACGCCTCACCGAAGACTATCCCTACAAATTTAAAAATAAATCAAGAAATCTTCAATAGCACTTCTTTCAGATATGGTCCGGTAACGGAAGACGGGTTGGCGGCCAATTCTTCCGGTGTGCCCTCGGCGACTATCCTGCCGCCTCCCTGGCCTCCGTCAGGCCCAAGATCGAAGATGTAGTCAACGCTCTTGAGGATGTCCAGGTTATGCTCGATTATGATCACGGTATTGCCCTGGTCAACAAGCTCCTGGAGAACCTGCAGAAGGACTTTTATATCCTCGAAATGCAAACCGGTGGTCGGCTCGTCAAGAATGTAAAGGGTGTTGCCGGTGGCCTTGCGGAACAGCTCCGCGGCTAACTTCATCCTTTGGCTCTCCCCACCGGAAAGAGTCACGGCGCTTTGTCCGAGATGGACATATCCAAGTCCCACATCCACAAGGGCTTTCAGCTTCCTCGCTATTGAAGGGATGGGCTTGAAGAACTCGTAGGCCTCGCTGATGGGCATCTCAAGCACATCGTTGATATTCTTGCCCTTGTAGTGGACAGCGAGGGTGTCTTCCTTATAGCGCCTTCCTCTGCACTCGTCACAAACGACATTGACAGAAGGAAGGAAATTCATTTCTATCACCTTGATCCCTGCTCCGTTGCACGCTTCGCAGCGTCCACCTGGGACATTGAACGAGAACCTTCCGGCCTTGAAACCTCTGACCTTGGCGTCCGGAGTGTCCTCAAAGAGGTTACGGATGTCTCCCATAACCCCTGTGAAGGTGGCCGGATTAGACCTGGGAGACCTTCCGATCGGACTCTGGTCTATCTCTATAAGCTTGTCAATATTCTTAACGCCCTCAATCGAATCATAAGGAAGCGGCCGGAGCTTCGCTCTATGAAGCTTGTTTTTGAGGATTGGCATCAAGGTCTCGTTGATCAATGACGACTTGCCGCTGCCGCTGACTCCAGCGACTCCTATGAAACAACCCAAAGGGAAGGTCACGTCCACATTCTTCAAGTTGTTTCCTCTCGCACCTGAAAGCCTAAGTGTCAAACCGTTACCCTTGCGACGTGTGGCCGGGATATCAATCTTTTTCCGGCCCTGCAGGTAATCCAAAGTCAAGGATTTTCCGAACACGCAATGGGAGGCGGTGGCTTTGTCAACCGATGACGGAACCCTCTCGTTTTCAGGGGAATAATCCATCAAGGCATTCAAAGGAGCGTTCAGGCAGATCCTGCCGCCCTTCTCCCCCGCGCCCGGGCCGACATCGACCAGCCAGTCGGCACTCATCATCGTCTCGAGATCATGCTCCACGACCATCACGGAGTTACCCTCATCCCGAAGCTCTTTGAGGGAGGCGATCAACTTACGGTTATCCCTTTGGTGAAGCCCAATTGATGGCTCGTCAAGAATATACAGCACCCCAACGAGTTTGGATCCTATTTGGGTGGCGAGCCTGATCCGCTGGCTCTCACCGCCGGAAAGGGAGCCGGTCGGCCTGTCAAGAGAGAGATAATCAAGCCCTACATCCAGCATGAAGCGAACCCTGTCATCCAGTTCTTTAAGGATGTCCCTGGCGATGTTGTTCTCCCGCTCATTTAGCTTCCCGGGAAGTGAGGCTAACCAATCTTTCAGGTCTGACATCTCCATCGCGGCAACGTCAGAAATAGTCTTGCCATCAATCTTGAAGCATTGGGCATTCTGGTTGAGCCTGGTCCCATGACAGACCGGGCAGACTATTTTCTCATCGATGTCATCCACGACACCATCGAAGGTCACCATCTCAGAAAGGTTCCCTTCCCCGATACGGAACATTTCCTCACTTCCGAATATGATGTGTGAGACAGCCTCGTCAGGAATAGTGGCGATAGGATCGTAAAGGGAAAAGTTGTATTTCCTTGCTATTGACCTGATAATGTCGAACTTCCGGGTTTCCCTGACCTTGCCGAGGGGAACGATTCCACCGTCAGCGATTGAGAGGCTCCTGTCTGGGATGATCGTGTCCATATTCACGTCCACAATCATTCCTAGTCCCTTGCAATGAGGGCAATAACCTTCAGGAGAATTAAAAGAGAACGAGTGGGGAGCCGGTTCCTGGAGGGACAACCCTGACTCGGGATCGACAAGATGCTTGGAGAAGTGGCGGAGCTTGTCGTCCCCGCTCTCGAGCATCGCCACTGAACCTTTGCCGAGGTTAAGGGCGGTCATAACAGAGTCCCGTACCCGTTTCGTGTCCCCCTCCGCGGGCTTGAGTTTGTCCACGACGAGTTCAATGAAGTGGCCTTTATAGCGGTCCAGGACGTCAACCTCGTTAAGTGGAAGGATTTCACCGTCGACGCGGACTTCTGTGTATCCTCTCTTTCGCAACTGGTCGAAAAGTTCCCTATAATGGCCCTTACGTCCCCTCACAAGCGGAGCGAGAAGGTAACAACGCTTCCCTTTATAACCGTCCATTATAAGGTCAACTATCTGCTCGTCAGTATAGCGGACCATCTCCTTGCCGGTGACCGGTGAATATGCCCTTGAGGCTCTCGCGTAAAGAAGGCGGAGGAAATCAAAAATCTCGGTAATGGTCCCCACGGTCGAGCGGGGATTATTGCCGGTGGTTTTCTGCTCGATGGCGATGATAGGACTGAGGCCGTCGATGCTCTCCACTTCCGGCTTCTCCAGTATGCCCATGAAGTGCCTGGCATAAGTGGAAAGGGTGTCCATGTACCGCCTCTGTCCCTCGGCATAGATAGTGTCGAAGGCCAGGGAGGACTTCCCGCTGCCACTCAAGCCGGTCACGACCACAAACTCGTTCCTCGGGATGTCAACATTGATCCCTGCCAAGTTGTGGGCTGACGCCCTTCTGATCTCGATATATTCCTTTCCTTTCATCACCGTGTCATTTCAAAACCTACGTTCTTACGGAACGAGGTCCAGTAAAGAACGTAGGTTATTGTCATGATTATCCCAAATGCAAGGGATTGAAAAGCATCCTACCAAGCAAGAGCTGAAGCGCCGAGAATGGCGGCGTCAGACTCCTTCAAAGAGGAATAAACCAGTTTCACCTTGCCTCTCCAAAGAGGAAGGACATTAGCGTTCATCGACCTCTCGATCGGCTCGGTGAGGAACTCCTTGCTCCTGGCCAGACCGCCGAACAGGACGATAGCCTCGGGCGCCGAGAACTCGATGAAATCAGCGAATGCCATTCCGAGCATGGTGCCGGTGTAATCGAACAGCTTGAGAGCCATATTATCACCCTCCTTGGCAGCCTCATAGATGTCTTTAGAGGTGATGTTGTCCAGCTTACGGAGCATTGAAGGCTCGTCGCTCATGTCCAGCCACTCGCGAGCGGTCCTGGCCATTCCGATAGCGGAGCAATAGGTCTCAAGGCAGCCGGTCTTACCGCAATTGCAGAGACGACCATTCTTGCGAACAAGGGTAGTGTGACCTAGCTCACCGGCAAAACCGTCGTGGCCATAAACCATCTCCCCGTTGATCACGATTCCACTGCCCACACCAGTGCCAAGGGTGATCATAATGAAATTCTTCATTCCCCTGGCGGCGCCATAGGTCATCTCACCCATCGCGGCGGCGTTGGCGTCATTGGTCAGGGTCACAGGGATCCCGCCCATGGCGTCCTTAAGCATAGCGGCGAAGTGGATGGAACCGGAACGACCCCATGACAAATTGACAGCATTCTCGATGTCACCTGTGTAGTAGTTGGCGTTAGGTGCACCGACACCGATACCACGAATCTTACCCTGGGCTCCAGCCTCGGCGATAAGCTTCTTGAGAGCTTCAGCCAACTCGGCGATGAAAGGCTCCACGGAGTCATGGTTGTCAGTCCTGATGACAGTCTGGGCGATCACGGTGCCGCGGGTGTCGACAATACCGCACTTGCTGGTCTGTCCACCTACATCGACTCCTATAACAAGGTTCTGATCAATATTTTCCATATCCATCTCTTCTAGTCGACAGGGATGTCCTTATTGACGTTCTTGCAACCGATCAGGGCATAGTAGAGGAGGTAGCAGAGCATGGCGATGACCAGCCAGTAGCTGTTCATGTAGCCTGCTCCCTTGGCGATCAGATTCTGGATGAAAGGCATCACGCCTCCACCGACAACCAGAGTCATGAATATTCCGGAAGCAGCCTCAGTGTACTTGCCGAGACCCTCAACGGCCAAGTTGAAGATAGCTCCCCACATCAGAGAGGTGCAGAGACCGCAAAGGACAAGTAAGAGACAGCTTAGAGGAACCTTGAACATGGCGAAACCGTCAGCGGCGCTGTAGCCGGGCATGTTGACAGTAACAGTCTTAGGAGTGAGAATCGCTATGAGAACTAGCAAGATAGCCACGGAACTGACTGTGATCATCTGGGTTCTGGTGCTGACCTTTCCGGAGATGAATGTGCTGCACAGACGGCCGACCATCATAAGCAACCAGTACACAGCGGCGATAGCGCCTCCGATAGCGGCACCATTCACAAGGATACCAGCTCCCTTGGAAGAGGCGTCGGCAAGATAGAAGTTAACCTGTGAGGGAATACCGATCTCAATTCCCACATAGAAAAAGATGGCGATGGCGCCAAGCACGAAGTGGCGGAAATTCCAGGCGCTGTGCTCATAGACAGTGGCGTTGCGCTCCTTGGCGGGCTCCGGAATCTTCAGAAGGGAGATGATGATGAAAGCGGCAGCGAACACACCCATAGCGATGAAAAGCAGCGGGGCCACATCAGACATTGACGTGTTGGCAGTCACGGTACCGATGAGGGCTCCGACGAGCAGAGGGGTCAATGTGCCGGTAAGTGAGTTCAAAGTACCTCCGATCTGGATGTACTGGTTGCCCTTGTTACCGCCGCCACCGAGGATGTTGAGCATCGGGTTGACGACAGTATTGAGCATACAGACGCAGAAACCGCAGACGAAAGCTCCGAGGAGATAGACATAGATCGCGGAGCCTCCTCCGATCTTGCTGGAGAGCCACTGGATGACGATTCCGACGAAACCGGTAGCGAGAGCGGCAAGAGTCGTGTTCTTGTAACCGATCTTGAGGAGCATCTTACCCGCGGGGATACCCATAAAGAGGTAAGCGGCGAAGTTCATCAGGTTACCAGCCATCCTGGACCACTCGAACTTGTTGCCCCAGATCACGCCGAAGGGGGCGGCCATGTTGGTGACGAAGGAGATCATGGCGAAGATGAAGCACATCGTCACGATAGCCACCATGTTAGTTTTTTTCTTTTCCATGCAGAATTGTTTTTATTGTGTTAGTTTAATGCCAAAACACGTGGATTACACAAAGCTACAAAAAAAAGACGAATCTTCAACCTGTCCGTTGCCAATTCTTATATAAAAAAAGGTCGGCGCTTTCCCCAAAGCGCCGGCCAGTTGTATATAAAACGAACTTAACAAATAGACAACAAAAAGAACTTTTGTCTGTCTGGGAGCAAAGGTATAAAGTTTTTTTAAAAAGTCAAATTATTTTCCGTTAAAAATTAAAACGATTTTTATTAAAATAATTAAATTATTTATACGTTTTATTTATAAAATTTTAAGGAACTATCTATTGCGATACTCGCTGGGGGTCATCCCTGTCTGCGACCTGAAAAACTTGTAAAACACTGACGCATTGGTGAAATTGAGCTTATACACGATCTCTTTAATGCTGTCATCAGTGTATTTTAGCATGCTCTTGGCTTCCTGGATAACAAAAGCGTCAATCCACTCCGGGGCGGAACGCCCACTTACATCCTTAATCAGCCTGGAAAGATATTTAGGAGTAATTCCAAGGCGATTCGCGTAAAAAGCCATTCCACGCTCAGTGGAGTGATATTCAGAGACAAGGGACATGAAACGCTCGAAGAGCATGTTAAGCCTAGTCTGTGCCGATTTTGATGGCTCCGGCTCCGGTTCCGGTTCGTGATTGCTCTCGCTGACCATTCCCTCAAGCACATGGAGAAGTGACTCGACCAACGATTTCACGGATGCGATTTTTGTCGGAATTCCAGTATCAATAATTGATTTGACAAGATGGAAATACTTGGAACAGAAGGACATCTCATTTTTCGTGAGCATTATCCTCGGGTCATAAAAGAACATCAATCTGGACTCAAATAGCCTCGAGAAGTCAAACTTGATGTCAGAAATGAACTGCCTGGAAAGAGCCATTGCCACAATTCTACCATTCAAGTCCTTCCCGGCTCCCATTTTCCCGACTTTTAAAATGTATCCCGGAATACAAACCACAAGGGTGTTATCTTGTATACGGAATTTTCTGAGGTTGATCTCTATGTCAAACCCACCCTTCTCGCAGAATATGGCGAGGAAAGCGTCCGTGCGGAAAGGACTGTCGATAAAAGAACCCGGATCATGTTGCTGGACATCCACAACAAGAAAATCATTCCCCAAACTGATATCATCCCCAGGAGGAAGGAACTTTCTGATCTGTTCAAAACCGACGCTCTGAAGTGTGTCTCGCATAGCCCCAAAAATTATTTGAACAATAATATAATAATTTGCCCGAAAATTCACGGGCCGTTCGCCAAATTCGACCTTTTGACAATAGAATGCTCCTTTGGAACATTCTTTTTTGGCCGGATGGCAATCTCTTTGTAGCCCCTCCGTGGCCCCTGTGAAGGGAGAAATGCTGAATATTTGACAATAATGAATAATATGAAAAAGTATTTGATTCCAATCCTGGTCATCACGATGATGGCGCCTTTCAGCGCTTCAGCCCAAAGGACTCTCACACTTGAAGAATGCCGCGAGATGGCGATAAATGGCGACAGAGAGCTTGAGCAAGCCAGGACAAAAGTGGAGATGGCAGGCTATGACCATAAGATCGCGTTCGCGAATTATCTCCCCAACATCTCAGGTACCGGAGCGTACCTTCACAATCCAAATGACATAGCCCTGATCAGTGAATCTGGATCCGCGACTCTCCGGAACGCCGGTACAACCCTGCATGGAGCCTCACAGCAGTACCAGCAGCAAGTTATGGGAGAATTGACCGCTTATATACAGCAACTTGCGGCGACCGATCCGGCGAGTGCGATGAAATACATGCAGTTGATGCAGGATCCGCTTCTGCAGACAGCCTTGGCTAAAGTATCCGCGGTGGACATGTCAGAGGCGATCAATTCGATAGGGCAAGAGATAGATGATGCTTTACATCCGGATCTCGAGAACATCCTTGTGGGGTCAGTGACCGTCCAACAGCCACTATTCATGGGCGGTAAAATTTTGGCCGCCAACAAAATAGCCAAACTGGCAGAGCAATTGTCCGAGGCAAGTTACGACCAGCGGTATCAGCAGACTATAGTTGATGTCGACCAGGCATATTGGCAAATAGTTTCTATCGCCGCCAAGAAAAAACTGGCGGAGTCATATTCAGATCTTCTCCATAATATGGAGCATGATGTCGAGCTGGCCGTCAAGGAAGGCGTCTCGACCGAGTCTGACGCTCTTCAGATAAAAGTCAAGGCCAACGAGGCTGACATGTTGAAGACCAAGTCCGAGAATGGTTTAGCCCTGGCCAAGATGCTGTTATGCAAAAGGATAGGCCTCGATCTCGGAACCGATATAGTTTTGGCTGATGAGCAGCTGGAAGAGATTCCTCTAGCGAGAATCGGATCGGAGAAGAGCCTTGAAGACATCTATGCCGACAGGCCCGAGACCCGCAGTCTTGAGTTGGCTTCTAAGATATATGACAAGAAAGTGGCTGTCGCCAGAGCTGACATGCTCCCGAAGATCGCCGCAATGGGTGGCTATATGGTTTCCAATCCAAGCCTGAAAAACGGATTTGAGAAGCAGTGGAACGGCTATTGGAGCGTTGGAGTCGTCGTGAACGTCCCGTTATTCCATGGTTTCGAGGCCCTCAACAAGACTCGCAAGGCGAAAGCCGAAGCGACTCTATACCGGTCGCAGCTGGAAGACGCGAAGGATCTCATCAACCTCCAGGTCACCCAACTCAGAAAGCAGGAGACCGAGGCTATAGAGAAATTGAATATGGCCAAAAGCAACCTCTCCAGCGCCGAGGAGAACCTAAGGACCGCGACGATAGGTTTCAACGAAGGCGTCATCAATGCCAACACGGCTCTAGGAGCCCATACAGCGTGGCTCCAGGCCCGCTCTGAATACATCGACGCGGGGGTGGAACTTCAGATGCTCGCCGCCAATCTTGACAAGGCCGAGGGCAACCATAAGGCAATTTTATAAAGGAAATAATTAAAAATCAATACAATGGAAAAGCAAAAGAAAAGTTACAATCTAGTGATTGGCATAGCCGCGTTGATAGCCATCATTTTGGTTATCGCCATCGTCGGTTATTTTGTTTCCAAGCCCAAACCTCTAGTGATCCAAGGCGAGGCCGAGGCAAGTGAGTACAGGGTCTCCGGAAAGGTTCCCGGAAGGATTGAGGAACTCTATGTGAAAGAAGGTCAGATTATTCACAAAGGCGATACGATCGCCTTCATCGACTCCCCCGAGGTCAGGGCGAAACTGATCCAGGCCAATGCCGCGAAGAATGCTGCGGCGGCGCAAAGCGACAAGGCACGTCACGGCGCCAGGTCTGAGCAGATCCAGGGAGCCTACCAGCTTTGGCAACAGGCGATCGTTCAGGAAGATGTCCTGAGAAAATCCCTGGACAGGGTCGAGAGGCTATATGAGCAGAAGGTAATCGCCGCCCAGAAATATGATGAGGCCAAAGCCAAGTACGATGCCGCCGTAGCGCAGACAAAAGCCGCAAAGAGCCAGTATGACATGGCGGTAAGCGGAGCCAGGGCTGAGGACAAGGCCGCGGCTAGAGCCCTTGTGGAGCAGGCTTCAGGTGCTGTCCAGGAGGTCGAGTCCTACCTTGGAGAGCTTTACCTCACCTCCCCTGTCGACGGTATAATCTCGGCCACTTATCCAAAGGTCGGCGAGTTGGTTGGCCAGGGCTCCCCTGTCGCTAGCGTGACTGACATCAACGACATCTGGTTCACATTCAATGTGCGTGAGGATTATCTCCACGGCATGAAGGAAGGGGACAAGGTCACCGTATCGCTTCCGGCTCTTGACGGCAAGGAAGTGAGCGCGACGGTCTATTATATCGCCGTACGGGAATCCTACGCCACCTGGAAAGCGACTAAGGAGACTGGTTTATACGACGCCAAGACCTTCGAGGTCAGGGCAGTACCTGACAGCCCGGTCGAGGGAATACGACCTGGAATGTCAGCGATAGTGAAACAGAAATAATAACTGGATATAATGAACAACTGGCAAAGGATATTATCGGTCGCGCGGCGCGAGCTTAGGATAATCAGGAATCGTCCTCTTTATTTCATGGGCTCGGTCGGAGTGATCGCTTTCTGCGCCGTTTTCTTCCTGACTTTCTTGAACCAAGGTCTTCCGGACAATATCCCGATAGGTATTGTAGATGAGGACCGGTCTTCAACCTCACGGAACTTTTGCCTTCAACTCGACGCGACCCAGCTCGGGAAGGTAGTCCGTTACGATTCATTCTCTGCCGCGAGGGAAGACATGACAAGCGGGAAGATCGCCGCCGTCTGCGTGATTCCGGAGGGGATGAACGAGAATATACAGGCTTTCAAGCAACCGAAGATCACGTTCTATGTGAATGGGTTGTATTTCGTGAGCGGCGCGCTTGCCTGGAAAGACTTGTTGACTATGGTCAACCTGACCAACGGCGCTGTGCAAAGGGAGATCCTAAGGGCGAAAGGATTCAATGACAGCCAGATAATGGGCATGATTCGTCCGATAGACATCGACACCCACCAGATAGGCAACGTCACAACCAACTACAACTACTACCTTACTGGAATATTGCTTCCGGGAATACTGGAAATGATTGTGATCCTGGTACTTATATATTCCTTGGGCGCAGAGTTGAAGTTCGGGACGTCAAGGCATCTGATGGACACATCCGGCCATTCGATAGTGACTGCCCTTATGGGCAAGCTGCTGGTCTGGACTATTGTGTTTTCCGCAATAGGGTTCGTGATCATCATGCTCCTGTACCACTGGCTCCATTTCCCGATCAGCGGAAGCATATTCAATATGTTCCTCGCCATGTTCCTGATGATCATAGCAAGTGAGGCTGCCGGAATATTCATCCTGGAGATGCTACCCGTACCGAGGCTCGCGCTGAGTGTAGGAGCGTTGTACAGCGTGCTGGGCCTATCGCTGTCGGGATTCACATTGCCTCTCGAGGCGATGCCACCCTACATACAAGGGCTTGCCGTCATGTTCCCGTTGAGACATTACTACCTTTTCCACGTCCAGGAGGTCATCTTCGGAGCAGGTTTCGCCGGATGGTGGGATGAGGTGATCCATCTATTGGTATTCCTGTTCGTCCCCCTCGCCGGCCTCAGCAGGCTAAAGAACGCATATATCCATCAGAACTTCCCAAAAGAATAGACCATGGCAAACAACAGATTCATAAATACTTGGCTTCGGGACTGGTGGGACATTTTCTGTCACGAGCTCAAGCAGATATTCTCCGACGGAGGAGTCATGCTGATTTTCATCATCGCCGAACTAGCCTACCCGCTTTTATATAATGTGGTGTATCTGAACGGCCTTTTGGAGGATACTCCGGTCGCCGTGGTGGACGACGCCGACTGTTCCGACAGCCGTAGGTTCATAAGGGAGATCGATGCCACCAGGGAGGTGGAAGTCGCCGCGAAATGTGTCAATATGGATGAGGCCGAAAGGCTTATGCGGGACCGGATAATCAACGGAATAGTGTATTTCCCCAAGGACTTCGGTGAGAAACTGGCCAGAAACGAGACCGCGACCCTCTCTCTTTACGCCGACATGAGCAGTTTCTTGTATTACAAGAACGCCATGATCGCCACTAACTTCGTGATGCTTCATGAGATAGGACAGATCCAAATGGAGAGGTACTCGCTTGCGGGGATGACGGAACAAGAGGCGTCCCAAGTCATCAAACCTCTTGGTTATGAGGACAATAATCCTTTCAACAGGACTTTCAACTATAGTCTATTCCTGATCTCGGCCATATTGATGATAATCATCCAGCAGACAATGTTCTACGGAATGTCATTGCTGGCGGGGACCCAGAGGGAAAGGAACCACAGTTTCGCCTCCCTGCCTGACAAACTGGAAGGTCACGGAATGGTCCGTGTCGTGCTTGGCCGCGGCGGCGCTTACTGGCTGCTTTACCTTGGGATCGGCATGTATATAGCCTTCATCGTTCCGGCGATATTCGGGATTCCCCAACGCGGCCAGTTCGGTGACATTTTGGCGATGCTGCTGTTCTTCATCACGGATTGCGTGTTCTTCAGCATGACCTGGAGCACATTGATCACCAGACGAGAGTCCGTGTTCCTATTGTTCCTGGCAATGTCCCCGATCTGCCTGTTCCTGACAGGCTGTTCGTGGCCCACAGTTGCTTTCCCTGGATTCTGGAAGGTGTTTTCCTACATATTCCCGTCAACCTTCGGGGTCCAGTCCTATATCAACCTCAGCACTGCCGGAGGTGACATCAACGCCGCCGGAAGCCAGATGAGGATCATGATCCTGCAGACCATAATCTATTTCGGACTTTCCTGCGCCTGCATTTTCGCGGAGAACTGGGTGATACACCACAAGGAAGTGATCCGGGAACGGAAGGACAAACTGGCCAGGAAGGCCGGTATTGACAAAGTTGAGGATACCAAGATAATAGCCGGAGAATAAAGACGTCAGAGCCCCAGTTCCTCGGCTTTGGCCAACATTTCAGTATTGCCGCTGACTTCGAGCTTACTATAGATACGGTACTTGTGGTTGCTAACGGTTCGGGCTGACAAGCATAGCTTATCCGCTATCTGCTTGTCGGAAAGGCCATCTTTACTGAGGGATATTATTTCCAGCTCCCTTGAGCTCAAACCTCTGGTACCCAACGACTTCTTCCTCGAAATCATCAGCTCGGAAATATAATTCACGACCACCGGATCCATCGGGGCGTCGCCTTCGGACAGACTGGCGCAACGCTGCCGTATCTCATCCTCGCTCATTGTTGGCCATTTCCGGATGAAATCCAAAGTGTGACTATCTTTGATTCCAGCGAGAGCAGGATCATACAAGTCTTTGGCGATCACGGCGAAAAGCATCTCACGGCTTCGGGCGATAGCCTGGATACTTTTGTTCTTCTGGGAAATCTGGCGGTTGAGCCGGATGAACTGGACGATAGCGGCCATAGCCAAGATGAATAGAGCGCCGAAAAGAAACACAAGACCGGTCCTCGTCTTTATCTGCCTGTCTTTAAGTTCAGTCTGATACTCAGTCTGGAGGTTTTGGAGAATGTCATCACCTTTCTGACGCATGTACAGCTGCATGTAATAGGAATAATTCTGATGAGCCTCCGTCGCCAGCCGGGTATTCCCTTTTCGCAGATACAGGATGGTCAAGTGGTCATATATCTGATACAACTTAAGGTAATCCGACTCTGGAGTCTCTCCTATAATCCTTGTGCAGAAACTGATGGCCTCATCAGTTTTGTCTCCCTGCCGGAGATAGCGCATCCTGGAGGACAAGGATCTCGCCGAAGTCTTGCCTTCGTCAAGTTCCTCCGCTTTTTCAAGCCATTCACCAGCCTTACGGTAAATCTGCCTGTCCAGAACATCATTCCAGCGATTCTTGTTAATGTACAACTCGCACAGAAAATAACAAGACTCCGCCATGATCCCGTTCCACCCCCTGGGTTCAGCCAGTGTCAAAGCGTTTTCAAGATAATCAATTCCCTCATCGTCCCGGTTCTGCTCAGCGGAATAATTGGAATAAGAACAGACTTTACCCTTAAGCAGCAGCGCCGCGGCCAGCAAGGAATCATCTCGCTCCTGAACAGCGATGTCTTCCGCTTGACAGGCATGCTCAAACGACAATGAATCCCTGCTGGTCTGGAGAAAGAGCTTTGAAAGAGTAAGGTGAGAAAGGGCCTGGTCAATCTTCTCTCCGGAATCGGCGATCTTTAAAGCGTCAAAAGCCAAGCTGACGGCTTCATCGTAACGGGACTGTGATGTCAGTCTTTCCGCTTCTTCCAACAAGGTGGAGACACTTTGTTCCTGCCGTATATCGATGCCTCCATCGCAAGAAAAAAGCAGAGACAGCGAAATCACCAAAAAAACGGCCTTTGAGTATATACTTATAGGTCTCATGAGTAATAAAACGCCCAAATATACTCAATTTCATACTTAAATTGAGTAAAATGAGTAAGATTACTCAATAAAAAAACAAATAAAACCCCCATCTTGCAATCAGCAAAAACAGACGATTATAACTCAACCTTGAGGAAAGAACTATTCACTTTACTGACCTATTGAAGCTATTCAAACTAAAGAAGCGGTCGTGGCTGGGGAGCCACGACCGCTTTATTCTAGCGGATCAAACTCTCTTATGGAGTCTTCCTGTTGATGGCGTCGTACTTAGCGAAGTCCTCGTAGGTGCCGGTCCAATCCTTGCCATAAGCGAGTTTGTGGATCCTGTACCAGATGGCATAACGTGAGGGGGCGTTATAATAGCCGGCATTATTATTCTTCATTATGCTGTTCTCGGTAGGACGCCAGACGCCATATTGGTAAGTATAGCCACCTTCGATCACCCCCACTTCATTCTTATAACGATCATCGGCAAGGAACCACGCCCACTTTATCTTGGAGGGATCCGGAGTCAGGTCGATATTAGAGTACCATCCGTGAGGTGAGTTAGCGTTAATCCTGTCCTTATCCATAGATGACAAAGTTCCGGAATAATTATACTCATCCGCAAGTTTGGCGAACCCGTGACCTCCCGCCTCGTGTTGGATTACCTCTATGGTATTTTCAAAAGAATCATCCAGCTTTAAGAAAAACGCCACACTATTGCCGCTGGCATAATCTCGCTCGTTCCAGTTTTCCGGCTCGTGCATCGAGCAAGCTCCAGCCATACGTATCTCAGAAAAATCTTGGTTAACGCAAACAACCACCAGGACCTCATCCATCCTCTTCGGATCCTTCACGGCATTGAGAGCCAGGTCAAAGCATTTGGACTCATTACCGACGATAGCCGTGCCTGGTAGTGGAGTTGAGCCAAGGCTCTGACCTCCAAGCTCATATCCCTCGGCAGACGAGACAGTTGTCACGAAATAGATATTGAACAAGTGGCGGAACGACTTATATGGCTCGACATCGAAGAAACCTTCGGCGCAGGCCTTCATATCGTTAAGGTATAAGCCGCTTTCCACCTGACGGTCAGAATAAGCGTCTCCCATAAAGACGACATCAATTCCATTCCCTTCCGCAGCCTTTTGATACACAGTTACTTCTCCTTCCTTGGAATAGTCAGTGGATATGTAGTATTCCGGCGTGGGCAGATCATCGTACTCATAAGGCTTCATAATACCCCAATAATCTTTCCATCCACTGTTGGTGGTGTATAGATTAAATGACTGGGATGGAACATAAAACTTCAGCGCAGAGGCCTCCAAGATTTGGTGGTCAGTGTACGAAGGAGGAATGATGCCACGGAAATACACTTCCTCCAATCCCTTGTCATACATAAACGGGTTATACCCGATAGATTTTAAGTTGGCCGACAGAACCACTTTTTTGAGGGCTGTGCAATTCTCGAAAACATAATCTCCAAACTCTGTCACATTGTCCCCCATAGTGACAGATTTCAGGGTCGGCCTATTGGCAAAGAGTTCAGAGCCCAAAGCAGTGACATCGTCAGGAACCACAAAGTCATCATCAATGTTAGGAACCAGGAACATCAACTTTCCGGCTCCGTTTTTATATCCTTTATGATCCGAGGTGGCGTATTTGCCATATACATACTCAAGATTATCACAACCCTGGAATGCGAAACCATTAATTTGGTAAAGGGATTCAGGGATAGTAATACTATTGAGTTTCAAGCAATTAGAAAAAGCATAATTCTCTATGCAACTGATCCCTTCCGGAATCTCATACGATGTGTCATCCTTCCCCGCGAAGAAATAAATAGTGTTCGGGAAACGGGCGTCGGGGTCATATATGAGTTTACGGTCCTCAGAGATAAAGTGGGTATTATCTCCAAGAAGATTCTTCAGATTGTCACACCACAGAAAGGCATAGGGATGGATAGCGATAATTGAAGAGGGAATCGTGACGCTTTCAAAGCTTGAGCTGGAGAAACAAAATTCTTCCAAATACTTGACACCAAAAGGAATGACAACCGATTTAATTCCTTGGGCATCAGCGAAAGCATATTTCTCAATTTTAGTGACCCCGACTGGAATCTCGTAGGAATCAATCCCCCCAGAGGCGAAAGCGGCTAGTGATTCGCCGAAGATGATACATCGCCCGTCCTCAGAAACATTATTGCCGGTAAACTTCTCCAATGTGGGACAAGATGCTAAAGAACAATTGATAGTATTCAATTTGGCCGGCACCCTGAATTCCTTGATGTTGAATGGATACGAGAAAGCCCAGCTTCCAATCGTCTCAACACAATCAGGGAGAAGCAGTCCGGTCACTCTATCACATTCCAATTCGTCTATGGAAAGATAATCAAACTGTGTGATAGTACCGCTGTAATGGATCACTCCATATCCATCTTTATAATTGTTAAATTGAGGTATACATGTTCCTTGACGTTCTATTTTATTCAGAGGCTTTTTATCGGAAGTAATGTACCAAATCTCATTATCCGGAGGCAATAGTCCATCGGGGAAGCCTTCCTTCACTACCGAGACTGCGCAGGTGGCTGTTTTGCCTCCAGCCGTTACTGTGATGGTGGCTGTGCCGAGTTTCAAGCCCTTGATCATCCCGTTTGAGACAGTGACCACGCTGGGGTCAGAGCTGGACCAAGTGACACTTTTATCAGTCGCGTTAGCAGGTGACAATATGGCTTCGAGCTTGACCGTCTCGTCAATGAAGAGGAGCACTGATGTCTGATTTAAGGAAACTCCCGTGACCTTCACATCTGTTGGTGTCGACGGTTTGTCCGGCATTTCCTCTTTGGGAGAACAGGCGTACATGACAATAAGAATCGGGAGTGTCAATGACAGGATTCGGGACAGCTTAATCATAACGCAAATATTTTGTCTTTTGTATTGGATTGTTCAAATATACTTAAATGAATCGTATTATCAAACGATTAAGAGTAGACTATTTTGAAAGGTCGCGAGTATTCTTGACATAAAACTATCTGAAAGGATGGTGAATATAACACTAATAATAAGCTATATTCGCGAAACATATCATTTGCAACACTTAATCGTAACACTACTAATTGAACTGAAAATGAAAAAAGCAATCTCTGTCTTATCGGTCATCGTGTCTTGTGTCGCATTGTCTTATTCCGCGTTGGCCCAGCAGAACACACAGGCCACCTACGCCAAGAGTGACTTCGTTCCTGGCGACGTGATATTCTTCGAGGACACTTTCGAGAACGAGAAACTTGGGGAGTTTCCGTCACAGTGGGACCTTTTGGACGGCTATTCGGAAATGGCTTCGGTTCAAGGACGCAAAGTGCTGGCGTTCACTGATGACGGCATCGGCAGTGTCATCCCGCTGATGAAGAACAAGTGGGACTGGCTGCCGGACATATTCACGGTCGAGTACGACCTTTATGTGTCGAAACCGGATTCCGATCTCGATGACTTGACCTCCCTCACCCTTATGCTATGCTTCGGTGAAAGGGGAGACGGTTCATATTACAATTACACCGGAGATGTGACTTTCCGGTACCGTGAGGACGGTAGCTGCAGCATGGAATGGAGCCTTAAGAAACCGGGTTCCGACGACCATACGACTGGCGACAAGGCCCTGGGACTAAGCCCTGATTATGATGATTACAACGGCAAGGACAATCCGTTGCTCCCGGGGCAGTGGAACCATTTCTCGTTCTCTTTCAACAAACGCGCTTTCAAGGGCTACATCAACGGAGTAAGGATCATAAACGTGCCTGCGATGGATGCCCCCGGCTACCTGTATTTCTCAAGCGGTTCACTTTATCGCCATAGCGGCCTCAGCAATGTCAGGATCGCCAAGGGTGCCGTTCCGCTCTACGACCGTCTGGCCGCCGAAGGCAAGATCGTCACTTACGCCATAACGTTCGACACCGGGAAAGCGACCATCAAACCCGAATCAATGGTCGAGATAGTCCGTGTCGCGAAACTGATGCAAGAGAAACCGGAACTGAGTTTCGAGGTCCAGGGCCATTGCGACAACACGGGATCCGACTCAGTCAACGATCCCCTCTCCCAGAAAAGGGCGGAGTCCATCGTGGCGGCTCTTGTGGGGCAAGGCATCTCGAAGGATCGCCTGACCGCGGTCGGCAAAGGCTCTCATGAGCCAGTCGCCGACAATGGAACCGACGAGGGGCGCGCCAAGAATCGCCGAGTCGAATTCGTGAAGAAATAGCTTGAAAACGGCAATAACAAAAAACAGCTCCGGAGCGTTTCCGGAGCTGTTTTTCGTGCGGTAGGTGAGAGTCGAACTCACACGGGCTAATGCCCACTACCCCCTCAAAGTAGCGTGTATACCATTTCACCACTACCGCAGGTATGTATCCCTTTGTTTCGGGACTGCAAAAATAGACATTATTCCGGAATTACCAAAATTTTTTCACGATTTCATATTTATTAGTATCTTTGCACGCTCCCACGAGATGGGATGCGATAAGGTTTAATTATTTATTTTTAAAACAGATTCACAATGGCTGTTAAAATCAGACTTCAGCGCCACGGAAAGAAGAATTTCGCATTCTTCCACATTGTTGTGGCCGATTCCCGCGCACCTCGCGACGGACGTTTCATCGAGCAACTTGGCTCCTACAACCCCAACACCAACCCCGCCACCATCATTCTTGACGGCGAGAGGGCTCTGGCTTGGCTGAACGTAGGTGCCCAGCCCACTCTTGTCACCCGCAGGATCCTCTCTTATGAGGGTGTGCTTCTCCGCAAGCACCTCCAGGGCGGTGTCGCCAAAGGCGCCCTCACCCAGGAGCAGGCTGACCAGAAGTGGAACGAGTGGAAAGCTCAGAGGGATTCAAAAATCAAGGCCAAGAAGGAAGGTATCGTGAAAGATGCCGCCGAGAAGGTCAAGGCTGCTGTCGCCGCCGAGAAGAAGGTCAACGAGGAGAGGGCTGCCGCCATCGCCAAGAAGGCCGAGGAACTCGCTGAGGCTCAGCGTAAAGCCGCCGAGGAGGCTGCTGCCGCCAAGGCCGCTGAGGAAGCTGGAGAGGCTGCTGAGCAGGAGGCTTAAAAAAATGTCCGGGGCTCCTTCAGATCTTCTGCGGATAGCCCGGGTACTGAAGTCCTACGGTACCGAAGGGGAAATCCTTGTGGGTTTCCGTGAGATCGGTCCGGAAGACTTGAACCTCAAGGAACCGGTGTTCATCATGTTTGATGGACTGCCGGTTCCTTTTTTTATTGAATCATTAAAGGAGAAAGGCTCGTCAAAGGCCTTGCTGCGCCTGACCGGGATTGAGGATTTGGAAGATGCGGAGGAAGTCGCCGGAAAGGACATTCTCGCCAAACGCACCGCGATCAACGGGGAGGAGATGGATGACGACGAGATCTCTATCGAGAACCTGATTGGTTGGACTATCCTTGGCAAACAAGAAGAGAAAATTGGGGAAATAACTGATTTCGAGCCCATTCCAGGCAATCCGTGCCTTTATGTTGACACCGGAGAAGAGACGGTGATGATCCCTCTCCACGACGATTTCATAGTAGATATTGATGAGGAAGGCGGAAGCATAACTCTCGACCTTCCCGAAGGACTTATATAATTAATAACAGAATGAGAACTATTGTCGACGTCAACGCCCACATGCACACCCCCTATTCTTTCAGTGCTTTCAGCGGGATTGACCAAGCCTTGAACATGGCCGTCACGGAAGGAGTTGGAGTAGTGGGAATCAACGACTTCTATTCCATGAAAGGATACACTGATTGGAAAGACGGATGCGATAAAAGGCACCTCTGCCCAATCATGGGAATAGAATTCATATCCCTGAATAGCGAGGACCAGGCCGCCGGGCTTAGGGTCAACGACCCCAATAACCCCGGACGAACCTACATCAGCGGAAAAGGACTCGCTCATCCGACGATCCTCAAGGGACGGGAAGCGTGGTTTTTATCGGAAGTCAGGGAGGAGTCCAATGCCCAGGTCGAGAGGATGTGCGAAAAACTTAACGCTCATCTGGACGCCGTAGGAGCCGGATTCAATCTGGATTTCGCCCGGATAGTCGAGGAGTTGACGAAAGGTTCTGTCAGGGAACGTCATCTCGCCAAAGCTTTAAGGCTTGCCATAGAGTCCAAGTTCAAAACGGATAACGACAGGCTGGCCGCTTACGAAAGGATATTCGGCGGCGCGCCTCTCAAATCCGCTCCTGACAACATCGCTGCTGTCGAGAATGAGATCAGAAGCAAGCTCCTCAAAGCAGGAGGCGCCGCCTTCGTACCCGAGGATCCGAAGGCTTTCCTTCCGATGGAGACTGTCTGCAAGATCATCAGAGCTGCCGGCGGCATACCAACCTATCCTTTCCTGGCGGACAATTCCAAAGGTGAGTTCACGGACTTCGAGGGGGACCTCCAGAAGGCCGCGGACACTTTGAAGAAGCGTGGGTTCAACTCCGTGGAGTTTATAACAACCAGGAACACGACAAAGGTTTTGGAGGAATATTCAGACTATCTCCAGGACGAGGGATTCATCGTCACATTCGGTTCAGAGCATAATACACCGGCCCTTGAGCCGATTAAGCTCCGTACCGCGGACCATCCGGAAGGACTCAGCGAGAAGCTGCGCCTGACGAACTTCAAGGGCGCTTGCGCCGTGGTCGCCCACCAGGCGGGCAAAGATTCCGCCGATGCCGGTGAAGAGTTGATAATGAAAACATTAAATATCCAATAATATGTCGGAAATCGAGAAGTTGATCGAAGTTTCCCGCAAATATGGCGGCGATTCCAGGTATGTCATCGCCGGAGGCGGGAACACATCATTCAAAACCGCTGACAGGCTGTGGGTCAAGGCAAGCGGCCATGCCCTCGCCACCATCACGGAGGATGGTTTCGCCGTGCTCGACAGAGCCCTGCTGAACCCGATGGGAGAGAAGAAATATAGTGATGACACCACCTTGAGAGAGGAGCAGGTCAAGAACGACCTCGCGGCCGCTTGTCTGACAAAAGACCGGCGTCCCTCTGTCGAGACCTCGATGCACAACTGTCTGGAGGCCGCTTTTGTGGTCCATCTCCATCCGACCCTCGTGAATGGCCTCATGTGCTCGAAAGACGCCGCCGAGACCTGCGCGAAGCTTTTCCCGGACGCCCTTTATATTCCTTACACCGACCCCGGATACACCCTTTTCAAGAAGGTGTACGACAAGATAAAGGAATATAGGAAAGGCCACGGGAGCGACCCCAAGGTCATATTCCTACAGAACCACGGCATCTTCGTGGGCGCCGACACGACCAAGGAAATCGAGGATATCTACGCCAGCGTTATGTCCAAGTTGGAAGGACTTGTCAAGTCAGTTCCAGAAGGCGACGCTCCTATCTGCGACTGCGTCAGCGAGACCATCCCCGCGATAAGGACCATCTTGAGCCGTTATGGGAGAGGGCTCAAGACTCTCAAGGTCACCAATAACGCCCTTGTGAGCGGATTCATCGAGAGCAAGGAGAAGGCAGCCGCTGTGCTGAAACCCTTCACTCCCGACGGTATAGTTTATTGCAAGAGCGAGTATATCTACATTGACCACAAAGGTCCGGAGGATCTTGTCAAGCAGGCCGAAAAGAAAATAGAGGCTTACATCGAGAAGCGTGGTCACACGCCGAAGGTGCTGCTTATCAAGGGAATAGGCCTGGTCGCCGTGGGTTCGAACTCTAAAGAGGCCCAGACTGTGACGGAAGTTTTCATGGATTCTATGAAGGTTGCCTGGTACGCCGCCTCATTCGGAGGAGAGCATCCGATGACGGCCCGCCAGATCAGCTTCATCGACAACTGGGAAGTGGAAAACTACCGCCGCAAGGTGGCCGCCACCGCTTCCGCCGGAAGAGTTGAGGGCAAGACGATCATAGTGACCGGAGCCGCCCAGGGATTCGGTGAGGGAATAGCCAGGGAACTTATCAATCAAGGAGCCAACATCGTGGTCGCCGACCTCAATGAAGTGACCGGCGAGAAGACCGCCGCCAGTTTCAACGAGATCGCAAAAGCCAACAAGGCCATATTCGTCAAGACAAATGTCGCCGACATGGACAGCCTCAAGAACCTTATCAAGGAGACTGTGGTCAATTTCGGCGCTCTTGACACCTTCGTCAGCAACGCCGGAGTCGTGAGAGCCGGAGACCTCGAGGCCATGACCCCCGAGAACTTCGAGTTCGTCACCAATATCAACTACAAGGCCTACTTCTTCTGCGCGAAGGTGGCCAGCCATGTGATGAAGATAGAGACGGCTCTTGACCCTGAATATTTCGCCGACATCGTCCAGATCAACTCAAAGAGCGGTCTGGTCGGCAGCAAGGCCAATTTCGCCTATGCCGGAGGCAAATTCGGTGGCATCGGACTGACCCAGTCCTTCGCCTTGGAGCTCGCCCCGTTCAGAATCAAAGTCAACTCCATCTGCCCCGGAAACTACTATGACGGACCGCTTTGGAGCGACCCTGAGAAAGGTCTCTTCATCCAATATCTCAAGGCAGGCAAAGCTCCCGGAGCCAAGACCGTGCAGGATGTAAAGGACTATTACCTTTCCAAGGTTCCCATGCGGAAGGGCTGCAATCCCGAGGATGTCTGCAAGGCGATAATGTATGCTATCGAACAGACCGGCGAAACAGGACAGGCAATCCCCGTCACCGGTGGACAGGTAATGCTCGCTTAATATGAAACAACTGGATATCAAATTGATGCACCCCGCCGAGCAGATCGCCATCATCATCGGCAGGATCTACCGTAGCGGGATGACCACCACCTCCGGTGGCAATCTCTCGATAATGGATGAGAATGGGGATCTTTGGATTACCCCCGCCGGAATCGACAAAGGGTCCCTGAAGCCCTCGGACATCATGTGTGTCAAGGCTGACGGAACTATTGTCGGTCCCCATAGGCCCTCTTCGGAATATCCTTTCCACAAGGCCATCTACAAGATGAACCCCAAGGCCAGGTCCGTTATCCACGCCCATCCTCCGGGACTTGTGACCTTCAGCGTGGTCCACAAGATTCCTGACACGAGTATAATCCCCCAAGCGAGAGCCGTCTGCGGTCCTGTCGGATTCGCTGAATATGCTCTCCCTGGAAGCGAGCTCCTCGGAAAGAAGATTGTCTCCGAGTTCCAGAAGAACCCGGACTACAAGGCGGTCATAATGGAAAACCATGGAGTCGTGCTGTTCGGAGAGGACATCGCTGACGCCTACCAGCGTTTCGAGACCCTTGAGCTCTGCGCCCGCACGATCCTTAACGCCAAGACCCTCGGTGAGCCCAAGTATTTGAGCGAAGAGCAGATAAACAAGCACGAGATGGCTGTCAACACCCCTTTCGAGCACTTCATGAATGTCTCTCATCCTTCTGACGAGAGAGCCATCCGCACCGAAATCTGCCAGATTGTCCGCAGGGCTTGCTCACAAGGTCTGATGTGCAGCTCGTACGGAACAGCCTCAGTCAGATGGAAAGGAAATGACTTCCTTATCACTCCAGCCAACGTTCAGCGCTGGGACATAGATCCTGAAGACATAGTCCAGGTCAAGGACGGTATGGTGGAGGCAGGAAAGATGGCAAGCCGTTCTGTGGCTCTCCATTACGAGATCTACCGCCGCAACCCCAAGGTCAATTCAATAATATTGACCCAGTCCCCCGCCCTTATGGGCTTCTGCACCACAGGTGTGAAATTCGATGTGAGGACCATACCGGAAAGTTGGATATTCCTTCAGGACATCCCCACTTTCCCTTTCGGAAGCCAGTACGACGAGCGTCTGTCCGACCTCGCTGACGAGTTCCGCGAGAGGCCTTTCGTGATGCTTGAGAACGACTCCGTTGTCGTCACAGGCGACAAACTCATCAACACCTTCGACCGCCTAGAGGTCGCTGATTTCAGCGCCCGCTCCCTGATTCTCGCTGCTCCTTTAGGCGACCTGAAGCCTATCACGGATGCCGAGATTGAAGACCTCAGGGTCGCATTCCACGTTGGAGAATAACTCGGAAATATAAAACAATGAGCGCCTTACGCCCTTTCGAAGCCATTGTCGCGGCATTTCTCGCGGCAATGGCTTTCTCGCAATCATGTTCAACCACAAAGCCTGAGAATCCAGGCTCCGATGTAAAGACAACATTCCAGACCTCGAGCATCTGGAAGCCTACGATAGACACCCGCGCTGACGCGGCTATGGTCTACGGTAACGGCAAACCACTTGACGAGGACGGCCCGGACGGTGAATACGCTGTCGAGAACAGAATCAGATCCTGGAGAGAGAGGGGTTACAGGGTGGATTTCATGACCGGAATAGCTTGGGGCGGATACGAGGATTACTTCACAGGAAAATGGGACGGGAAGCCGCATTTGGACGAGGGACAAAGGCAGGCGGACGGTGACACCATCTGGCACGGCAAAATGGTTCCCTACATCGTCCCGACGAAGAATTACCTTGAGTATTTCAAAGAGACCCAGGTAAAAAGGGTCATCGATTCCGGAGTGGAAAGTCTCTATTTCGAGGAGCCGGAGTTCTGGAACAGAGGAGGCTATAGTGAGGCTTTCAAACGAGAGTGGGAAGAGTATTACGGCACTCCATGGCGTCCGCAAGACGAATCTCCGGAGGCCACCTATCTGGCCAATAAACTAAAATATCATCTCTACTACAGGGCTTTGGACGAGGTCACCGCTTTCGCCAAGGAATATGGAAGGAGCAAGGGTATGGATATAAAATGTTACGTCCCTACACACTCGCTAATCAACTATTCCCAATGGGAGATCGTCAGCCCCGAGGCAAGTCTGGCTTCAATGCCGGGAGTGGACGGCTACATCGCCCAGGTCTGGACCGGGACGGCCAGGGTCCTCAACTATTTCAACGGGGTAAAAAGGCAGAGGACTTTTGAGACGGCATTCCTGGAATACGGCTGCATGGCCTCAATGACAGCTCCGACCGGTCGCAGGGTCTGGTTCCTCACCGACCCGATCGAAGACGGGACACGTGATTGGGAGGATTACAGGAAGAACTACCACTCCACTTTCACCGCGCAACTGCTTCACCCCCAGATTGCCGATTTTGAGATAATGCCATGGCCGAAAAGGATTTATGAGCGCTTATATCCTAAGAGCGCCGGCAGCTCAGAAATGATCCGGATCCCGGCGGACTACGCCACGATGATGCAGGTAATGGTCGGCAGTCTCGGAAAGATACCAGCCTCAGAAGACAAAGTCTCGGGAAGTCAAGGGATAAGCGTTTTGATGGGTAACTCATTGATGTTCCAAAGTTTCCCGACACACGAGGGATATGAGGACCCCTCCTTGAGCGATTTCTTCGGCATGGCGATGCCACTCCTAAAGAGAGGTATTCCAATCGGGATTACCCATATTGAGAACGTTGGATTCAAAAAGACTCTTGAGGATGTCAAGGTCTTGATCATGACCTATTCCAACATGAAACCTATGGATCCGGAGGCACATGGCCACTTGGCGTCTTGGGTCAAAAACGGAGGCCGGCTCATTTACGCCAGCAGCGACAACGACCCTTTCCAGACGGTACAGGAATGGTGGAATACCGGAGATCACCACTTCAAAGCGCCATCTGACCACTTGTTCTCCCTAATGGGAATCGAAGCTGGAGCGCCCGACGGCGTATATGCATGGGGAAAAGGCTCAGTCCAGATCATCCGCAAGGATCCAAAAGAATTCGTCCTGGTTCCAAGTTGCGACGGTGAGTTGCTGGAAGCGGTTAGGTCGATGTATTCTTTATCTGGAGATATATTACTGGAAAAGAACAACTTCCGGTTGAGCCGAGGACCTTACGAACTGGTTGCTGTCATGGACGAAAGCGTAAGTGAAGAACCTTTTGTCATGGAAGGCAAGTTCATCGACTTGTACGACCCTGAGTTGCCTATCCTTACCAGAAAAGAGATATTCCCGGGACAACAGGGATATTACTACAATTTAGACAAAGCCCCGAAGGAACCCTCCGTGCTGGCTTCGGCGGACAGAGTCTATGAGGAAACCAGAAAAGCACGGACGTTCTCTTATCTATCAAAAGGGCCGGCAGAGACTATCAGCAATGGGAGGATCCTCCTGCCTTCAAAACCTGTCAGTGTCCTTATTGATGGATCTGAAACAATCGACCCCGTCCGATGGGACGAGGTCGGAAAAACATATCTTATCAGTTTCGACAACAACCCGGACGGTGTCAGAGTCGTCATCAAATGGTAGGTCAATAAGTCACGGACGCGGAGATCAGATAATTGTCCAAGCAGAAACAAGGCTTGAGATTCTCTCCCTTGACCTCTAATTTGAATTTTGAGTCTTTGAACGTAGGAATCTGCACAGAGTTCTTGGAAGCCTCCGACGATATATCCCATTCGGTCCACTCATTCAACATCTTGAGATCCGATCCGGTGTAATCCACAAGATATTTCGCAAAAGAGCCGACCAGGTTATCGTTGTTGTAGAACTCCACAACAAGTTTCAGATAATCACCGGGAGCAATTAGTCCCTCTTTAGCCAAACGGCTGTTATACAATGAGTTGCATAGGCAAAGGCCTACTATTCTAGCATCTGCGGTCGTAAATTGGCCGAGATTCAAGGTGATGTCATAATCCGACATACTTGGACCGCGGAAGAATCCGGCATAGAAAAAACTGCCGCTGATTCCGGCGGACTTGTCAGCGGAAGTGAACATCGCGATATCATCCGGAGTATCCGGTCCTCCCTTCAAGGCCGAGATTTTGAAACCACCTTTGTATCCTTGGTTCTCATCATCACATGAGGTTTTGAAATAAATCAACTGGTCATAGGATATCTGAGGAAGATACAACAGGCTGTCTTTAAAATGATCCGCGAAAGTGAACTCATCAAACTCAAAAGTGACACCTTGAGTGAATGAGGCGGATGATGGCTTGACTTCCGCACAAGAGGCCAGAGTTGCCATCACAGTCACGCAAAGTAAAAGCTTGGTCAAATATTTCATATTAAAACTAATTATAACAGATACACTGTCCTACAAAAAACACTCCACAGTTCCTACAAAAGCCGCGGGACCGGTAAGCCAGATGTCCCTTGCCTGGAAATCAGGCCCTTTGCCCTCAGGAATAAAGTCGACTGTCAAGTCAGCGATGGTGGCTTTGATGTCATACGTCACCCTGCCATCCTTGGTTGAATTGGCTTCAATCCCTTTGAAACACGCGGCTACCGCCGTAGCGACTATTCCGGTTCCGCAAGCTAAAGTCTCATCCTCGACACCTTTCTCGAAAGTTCTTACACAGAGGAGATTCTTCGCTTCGAGATTTTTCGCTTCGCTCAGAATGACAGGCTCGACGAAGTTGACATTTGTCCCCACAGGAGCGAAAGCGGGATCATTCCTCAAGGTCTTACCTTCCTCACGTACAGGATACTCTTCCAGACTCGGGACAAACTTTACAAGGTGACGAGTGCCTGTGTCCAGGAAGCAAGCCTTAAACTCCGGATAGAGCGTAACTCCGAACACGTCATTCATCTTCAGACGAATGGTCTTCGGATTGGAGCGGGATAGAATCATGGCAGTGTGAAGTCCGTCAGGAGCCTCGAACTCAACCGGGAACTTTCCGGAAACAACACCAAGGTCAACGGCGAAAGCCACTATGCACCTCCCACCGTTACCGCACATCATCCCACCGCTTCCGTCAGGGTTGCAGAACACCATCCTGAAATCCTTCTTTTCACTCCTCTCAAGAAGCATGACTCCGTCAGCGCCAAAACCCGTGTGTCGATCACAAAGGCTTTTCACCTGCGAGGGTGTCAAGCTTAAACGACCGTCACGGTTATCCACCAACAGGAAGTCATTACCGGCTCCGTGATATTTGTAAAACTTTTGTAACATCTTATCTTAAAAGAGTTTCCAACTCAACAGAAGCATCCGTCTTACCATCCCTGTACTTGACTATCACCGGAGTGCTGACATGTATTCCGGCATCTTTCCCGGGACCTTTGAGGATGGGACGGCTTCCAGGGACAACCACAGCTCCAGGAGGAACGATAGTCTGGCCCGAGGCTGACTTGGGAACATATTTCCCGGTGGTAGCGTCATAAATTGGAGTCCCCTTGGTCAGGATAACTCCAGAACCTATGACGGCTCCCTCTCCGACAATCGTGCCCTCATAGATGCCGCAATTTCCGCCGATAAAGGCGTTATCCTCGACAATGACCGGAAGCGCTCCGGCGGGTTCCAGCACACCGCCGATCTGGGAAGCGGCTGAAATGTGGACGTTCTTTCCAATCTGGGCGCAGGAACCGACAAGGGCATGGGAATCCACCATGGTGCCGGAGTCGACATAAGCTCCGATATTGACATAGGAAGGAGGCATCATGATCACGGACGGAGCGAGATAGGCTCCAGTGCGCACACTGCTCCCGCCAGGAACAATCCTGACCTTGTCTTCCAAAGAGAATTTTCTCAATGGGAGAGTATCCTTATCGAAAAATGAATACTCCTCCTTGGACATGTCCACAAGCTTGCCGATCCTGAAACCTTCCAGTATGGCCTCCTTGACCCAAGCATTGACCTTCCAGCCTTCAGCAGTCTTCTCGGCCACCCTGACAGTTCCGGCCTCAAGGGCTTTGACAACTTCCTCGAAACTCATAGCTAAATACCTAATTCAGCGATCACTTTCCTCATCAAGTCGAAGGTGGAAGGCACCGCAGTAGTAAGAGGCAGGCGCATATCCGGCTCGCAAAGCCCGAGAATAGAGAGGGCGGCCTTCGCAGGCACCGGATTGCTCTCGACAAAGCAGGCGTCAAACAGCGGGAAGAGCTTATCATTTAGCACCTTAGCCTTAGCGAAATCTCCTGCCCCAGCGGCCTCCACAAACTCTACCATCAGTTCCGGGGCGACATTTGAAGCCACACTGATGACTCCCTCGCCACCATATCCCATGATATCGAAGGTCTGGTCATCGTTGCCGCTAAGCACCGCGAAGCCTTCGGGACGAGTCTTCACGACAGTCTCGATCTGGTCGAGTTTGCCGGACGCCTCCTTGACAGCGATTATTCCCGGAATACCAGCTATCCTGACCGTGGTGTCAGCAGTCATGTTTGTACCAGTCCTTCCGGGCACATTATATGCCACGATAGGCTTGTCCGTAGCTTCCGCGATCACTTTGAAATATTCATAAAGGCCCTGCTTAGTAGGCTTATTGTAGTAAGGAACAACCACCAGCCAAGCGTCGGGACCGTAAGGCTCCAAAAGCCTGATATTCCGGATCGTGGCGACTGGGGAATTCGTTCCCACTCCGGCCACAATCGGCCTTTCAGGGCAAAGCTCCCTGGTGATCTTTAGAAGTTCTATCTTTTCGTCATCCTCGAGGCAAGGAGTCTCGGCGGTCGAGCCGAGAGGCACGAGGAATTGTATGCCCGCCTCAACCTGCCTGGTGACGAGCCTTCTGTAAGCCTCGAAATCGACCGTGCCGTTCTTGAACGGGGTCGCGAGAGCTGTTCCGCATCCTTTGAGTAACATCACTTTGAATCTTTGAAAAACAATTCTTTGAACTCATGTACACCTGAAAGGCCTTCTGTCATGAGAGCCGCCAAGACGGCCCCCTCAGCGAAGCCTTTCCGGGAAAAAGCCTCATGGGTAAGGGTGAGCCTGTCATTCAGGCCCTCGAAACCCACGGTATGGATGCCGGCTAGCTCCCCGACCCGCACAGCGGCGGTGTCAGGGGTCTTGCCCATATTCTCCTCAACGACCCCAGCCAGGGATTTGGCGGTACCGCTAGGAGCGTCAAGTTTGTGGATATGGTGTTTCTCGACAATGTAGGGATCATAGCCTCCGGCCTGGCCGAGATACTTGGCCACCATGGCAACGGCTGCGGACAGCACATTGACTCCCACAGAATAGTTCGAGGAATATATCATCGGGGTGTCTTTGGTCTCGAAATAGCTTATCACCTCATCCTTTATGTCATTCCAGCCGGTGGTGCCGACCACGACGGCCTTGAAATTGTCCGCCAGGATCTTGTAGTTGGCCCTGAAAGACTGCGGGAAGGTGAAATCGATGCATACGCACTCCCTGGCGACTGATTTGTCAAAGGAAGCGATATCCTCGCTGGCGGCGACAAGTTCCACACCTCTCGCGGCGAGGGCTGCCTCGACCATGTGTCCCATGCGGCCATAGCCGCTGATTACCACTTTCACCATATCTCTCAGCTCTTGAAAATGTAGTCGTGGAGGCTCTCAAGAGTGACCTGAACCCTGTCTGAGTCGATCACGAAGTTTTCGCTCATCATATTGGCGCTGACATTGGCCAGGTAGACCTTGCCGGAGACACTGATGACCTTATCACCAAGACCCTCGAACCCGACGATATTTCGGCCGACCACCGAGATCAAGGCTTTGTCACGGTAGACCGTGACCTCAGCCCACTTGCCGATTTCCTCCAAGGCGTCCTGCAGGGTGTCCCTCTCCTCGGGAACCACAAGGTAAACCTCTGATTCAGTGGCTTTCGCGAGCACAACGGGAATTCTGCGGGGATAAAGAGCGGCGAACACCTTTCCGAACATCCTCGTGACCCCGTCCAGCTTTGGAGAGGTCACTTTTATGAACAGAATCTCATCCTTGACGGCAACGGACTTGGGGCCATCCGGAGCTTGGTCTCCGCGGACCACAAGGGTTCCTTCGCAAGCCTGGTTGGTAGAATTGAGTACCCTGATGGGAATATTCTTTTTCCTCGCTGGTTCTATGGTGAGCGGGTGAAGTACCCTGGCGCCCATGGCGGCCATCTCAGCGGCCTCCTCATAGGAGATGACATCAATTTTCCGAGTGTTATGGACAACTCTCGGGTCGGCGGAACGTATTCCATCCACATCGGTCCAGATCTCGACTCTTTCGGCTCCCAGAGCCATTCCGAAGATGGCTGCCGAATAGTCTGAACCTTCAAAACCGAGAACCGAGGTCGCACCCTTCGGGGTCGCGGCGACGAAGCCCTGGGTCAAAACCAGGTCGGCACCCTTATACTCCAATCCTACAATCCTCTTTATGTTGGCCTCAGTAACCTCCATATCGGGACGGGCGTTGAGATAGTTGTCGTCAGTAGTGATCATCCTGCGGGCGTCAATCCAGTGGCAGGAGATGTCAGCGGCATTGAACGCGTAGGATATTATTGTCGAGGAAAGGAGCTCTCCAGTGGAGATGATCCTCGCTTCGCTCCTGGACGAGAGCTCGCCTATAAGGCATACTCCCCCGACGAAGGTCTCGAGATCGGCGATACGCTCCTCTACCTTTGCGAGGCACTCCTCTAGAAGGTCTGGCCTTGCGGCAAGCAGATTTTTGGCGAGATTGAAATGTCTCTCCCTCAGTTGTTTGAGAAGATCCTTGACATTGTCTTCACGTTGGGCTTCCGCTTCTTCAGCCAGAGTACAGAGCAGCCTGGTCACCCTGGCGAGAGCGGAGACGACCACAAGAGGTTTTTCTCTCAATCTTCCTTTCACGATCGAAATGACTCTTCCGATCGCCGCTTCGTCCTGGACGGACGTTCCTCCGAATTTGATAATGATCATTTTCCGATGTTTTAATTAAGTTCGTTATTTGTTGCTATATACTGTCTTATAAATGAGAATGTACTGTTCAACCGCTTTCTTAAGGTCAGAGACCAGGACATATTCCTTGTCGGTGTGGGCGGTGAGGATCGAGCCGGGGCCACAGATGGCTCTACGAGCGAATTTGTCTAGCCTGGGAGCATCGCTTCCGAAAGACACCGGCTTGGATGGAATTCCCTCTATCTCAGAGAAATACATCATCGGAGTGTCACCTCCAAAGGCTTGAATCACCGTCCCACGGGGACTTGCTCCAAGAAGTTTGTTCTGGATCAGGTCGTCAGTGGCGAATGTGGTACGGAAATAAATCCGGAAACGGGTCTCGGGGCTGAGGATATTCTGGGGATTCGAACTCAAGAGGTCGCCCACATTCCATGTGGTTGGCCCGAGGAAGGGATCCGGGGGGAACTCGACCAGTTTCAAAGTATTCATCAAGTCCACGAATCTTTCCACCGCGCTGGCTCCATGCTCAGGATAGCCGGAATGGCAAGCCTTTCCTGGAATGGTCACTTCAAAAGCCTTGGTCCCTTTGCTGGCGGAAGCGAGACAGTTATCGGTAGGCTCGCCCACCAGGACAAAATCGCCGCCGGGATTATTTTTCGTGTAAGCTTTGGCACCGTATGACCCGGTCTCTTCACCAGCTAGAAGGAGCAGGCCGAAGTCCTTGTGGCCTTCCCTGCTGAGCTCGAGACAAGCGTTATACATCGAGAATATCTGTCCCTTCGCGTCGCAGCTTCCGCGCCCTTTGATAATAGTGTCGTCCGCTGCCGCTTTCCGGCCGTCAGGCAGGATGTCTCCGGCATTAACGAGATCAACGCTCGGCGGGATATACGGAGGCACAGTGTCCAGGTGGGTGCAGAACACGAAAGATGGATGCCCGGTTCCTGACCAATCCAGCAACAGGTTGACGGTTCCGTCCCCTACCTCGTACTCGAAGATTTCCGGAGCGGAAAGCCGCTCCTTAAGGAAGCCGGCAAGCCTCCTTTCCTCCCCCGAAGTCGAAGGAATCCCTAGAATATCAAGGAATAAGCTTAAATCCATCACAAAAACCGCATAATCGTTCAAATATAATCAAAATTCTTCAATTTCCGGCATTCTAAATAAATGTGTATCTTCGCAATGAATGAAAAACGCTCAGATCATGGGATACAACACCAAACGATCATTCAAGGCCGCACCGTGGATAGCCTTGGCCTGCCTTGTGGTGCCAATGTTCGCATCGTACTTTTTCGACGACATGTTCAGCACCCTCTCACACCTGTTCGAGAATCCATCACTTTTGGAACTTGGCTGGAACTCTGCTGATTACGGCCTTTATACAAGCGGTTACTCTGTCCTCTGCGTGTTCGGAGGGCTAGTGATCTGCGGGATGCTCCTCGACAAATGGGGAGTAAGAATCACCGGATCTATATTCGTGGGAATGATGGCCGGAGGTGCCGCATTGGTCGCCTGGGCCATAACTTCCGGCCTCGCACCAAAGACATCCTTGAGAATCGCTTATATAGGTTGCATGTTGTTCGGACTGGGAAGCGAGATCGCCGGGGTTGCTGTAACCAGATCCATCGCCAAATGGTTCAAGGACGGTCCGATGGCTTTCTCGATGGGACTCCAACTGGCGATTGCCAGGCTCGGAACAGCCTTTGCTTTGGTCATGTCGCCCCGACTTGTGGCGGCTAAAGCTCCCGGGGAGGTCTATTCCTTGATGGAGACAGCCAGACCGACTTTCCTTGGACTTGGATTGATGGCCGCCGGAATGATCCTGTGGGCCTTGTTCGTGGCTATGGACGCGAGATTTGACAGGAAAGACCCTTCTGTCGCTTCGCTCCCTCAGGATGACAGTAAAGAGGAACAATTCCGCTTCTCCGACGTGCTCGGACTGCTTAAAAACAAGCAGTTCATCATGATAGCACTGTTGTGCGTGTTTTTCTACAGCAGTATAATATCGTTCAAGAAATTCGCCAGCGCTATTCTGATTCCGAGATTCGAGGTGCCGGTCGAGGCAGCTAGCTGGATGGTCTCAATGCTCCCCTTCTCGACTGTTATATTCGCTCCCTTGTTCGGAATCATGGTAGACAAGATCGGCAAGGGAACCCGCTGGATGGTGGCCGGAGCGATACTTGCGCTCGTGGCGCATGTGCTGCTGGCATTCGCTCCCGCAGGGGTGCCTTTTTATGGATATATGTCGATGGTCTTCCTCGGGTTCGGTTATTCCCTGGTGCCAGCCGCCATGTGGCCTTCCGTGCCAAAGTTAGTTCCCGCCAAGGTGCTTGGAACCGCCTATGCGTTAATCTATTGGGTGCAGAATCTCGGTCTCATGCTCTTTAAGATGTTCGCCGGGAATATCCTGGCGGACAGGGAAGCCGCCCCTGGCGCCGTAGCGGTCGAGATCATGTTCGTCACAGTTTGTGTCATAGCACTGCTCCTATCAATAGGACTGAGGCGCAGCTCGGCTAAAAAGCCCGAGCTACGCCTCGATGCCCCATCTGGGAAGTAGATAGCTACTCCGCTATATTAGGTTCTTCGAGACCGAGGTGTTTCTTGCGATCAACGACCTTAAGGTAAAGGCCGATCAACATCGCCGCTACTCCAAGGCAAGCCAACATCACAAGTGCCCAGGTATAATTCAGCTGATCTGGAGGAGTACCGGGGGCATTGGTGCTGGTGAGAACATTGCCGATCAAGATCGGGAAAAGCCAAAGTCCGATATTCTGAATCCAGAAAATCAGAGCATAAGCTGAACCTATAATCTTCTCATCCACGAGCTTGGGAACTGAAGGCCACAAGGCTGCGGGTACCAGGGAGAAACTGGCTCCAAGAACGAGGATCGTGACATAAGCGACTATAGTTCCGCCGACAGCGCTGCCCTTGAACAAAGGCAGGATGAAAGCGAATGTCAGATGGCAGAATACCAGAAGTATCGAACCGATGAGCAGCATCGAAGCGGCCTTGCCCTTGTGATCCACATAGTTGCCGAGGATAGGAGTGATGGCCACGGCAAGAAGCGGGAACACGGCGAATATCGTCTCGGCTGTGCCGCGTTTGAATCCCATCACGCAATATATCACCAGTGCCACTATGGCGGCTGCCATCAAACCGTATTTCAGTCCCTTGTTATTCTTTATGAAGTTGCTGGAGAAGGCGCAAACCGCGACCATGAGCATAATGATGTACTGGACGATAGTGACAGCCTCGCCTGCCCAGAATGAACCGGCGGCCGGTTCGGTCAAGGTCAGGTTGCACTGGAGCATATTGACCGCATATTTCTGGAACGGGAAAATCGCCGAGTAATAAAGGACGCAGAGAAGGGCGACAAGCCAGAAACCAAGGCTGGAAAGGATCTTTCCGATGTCTGAAACCTTGAATGGATCATCTTTCTCTTCCGCCTCACCGGTCTGGCTGTCAAGCTTCTTGTCCATGAAGAAATATGTGATGAACATGATCAAAGCGATGCAGAGCAGCACCACTCCGAAAGCGACGGAACGGCTGACATTGATCTGGCCTCCGAGCTTGGCGAAATAAGGCGAGAAAATCATACATGTGGCAACTCCCAAACGGGCGAGAGCCATCTCAGAACCCATCGCGAGCGCAGTCTCACGGCCTTTGAACCACTTGACAATTCCCCTGCTTACAGTAATTCCGGCCATCTCACAGCCGCAGCCGAAGATCATGAAACCAAGCGCGGCGAGTTTAGCTGACGCGGGCATGCCATGGTAAAATGGCAAGACATCGTCAATGAATCCGATCCCGGTATGCCAGTTAAGATTGTTCGTGAACCAGCTTTCGAGACCGGAGCCCATGAATGACTCGCTGATGGCGTAGTACTTTATCGCGCCGCCCAGCAGCATGACAGCTCCTGAGAGCACCGCCGTGAAGCGGACGCCCATCTTGTCCAGAATGATTCCGGCGAATATCAGGAAGAACACAAATACGTTCAAGAACGTCTCAGCGCCCTCCATAGTACCGAAGGCCTTGGAATCCCAGCCTCTTGTGGATTCCATCAAGTCCTTGATCGGTGAAAGGATATCCATGAAAATGTAGGCGCAGAACATGCCGAGGGCAAGCAGGAGGAGGGCTATCCACCTCATCGCCGCAGAATCCCTCAAAGTGGTTTTGACAGAAGTCTCAGACATAAATCATATTGTTTTAACGAGGACAAAATTAACACAAATCCTGCGAAAACAAGGTTTCCCCAGAATAAAATCGTACCTTTGCTTTCCAAGTTTCTGATGATGGACAAGATTCTCGACAGCATAAACTCCCCAGCGGACATCAAACAACTCGACATTTCCGGGCTTCGCGCCCTTTGCGGAGAGATCCGTGAATATATTGTCCAATGCTGCTCTGAGAACCCCGGTCACCTGGCCTCGAGCCTTGGCTCCGTGGAACTGATAGTCGGTCTCCACTATGTTTACGACACTCCATCCGACAAGTTGGTATTTGACGTCGGCCACCAGGCATATGCCCATAAGATTTTGACCGGGCGCAAGGATGCGTTCAAAAAGAACCGCATGGCTGACGGACTCAGCGGTTTCCCAAACAGGGACGAGAGCCCCTACGACGCTTTCGGGGCCGGCCATGCCTCAACATCAATCTCCGCCGCCCTTGGCCTAGCCAAAGCCGCCAGACTCTCCGGCTCCAATGAGAAAGTGGTGGCGATGATAGGTGACGGAGCGATGACAGGAGGCCTCGCTCTCGAGGGCCTTAACAACGCGGGTGACAGCAAGGACGACATCCTTGTCCTCCTCAATGACAACGAGATGGCCATTGACGGCAATCGTGGCGCCCTCCACTCCTATTTGCTGAATTTCACGACGGATCCGGCTTACAACAAGCTCAAGAACCATGTATGGAACAAGCTGGGATCCAGCAGGTTCCGTAGCTGGGTCCAAAGAACGGTGAGGAAAACCAAAGCCGGTCTTGTAAACAAATCGGGAGGTGACCTGTTCGAGGCTTTCGGCTTCAGGTATTTCGGTCCTATTGACGGCAATGACATAGAAGAGGTAGTCCGCACTCTCCGCAGGCTCAAAGACATTAAAGGCCCCAAACTGCTCCATACTTGCACTGTGAAAGGAAAAGGCTACGAGCCGGCCGAGGCAGACCCTACCACCTGGCACGCACCTGGAAAATTCGAGCCGGCTACCGGAAAGAGATTGTCGGGACCTTACAAGGCTGACCGTTACCAAGATGTGTTCGGTGCGGTGCTCACGGAGCTTGCCAGGAAGGATCCGAAGGTTGTCGGAATCACTCCGGCAATGGCCACAGGTAGCGGCATGACCGCCTTCGCCGAGGAATTCCCGGACAGGTTCTTCGATGTGGGAATCGCTGAGGAACATGCTGTAACTTTCGCCGCTGGTCTTGCCGCCGGAGGCATGAAGCCATATTGCTGTATCTATTCCACCTTCGCCCAGAGAGCTTACGACGAGATCATCCACGATGTCGCTCTGCAGCATCTTCCCGTGATTCTCTGCTTCGACAGGGCGGGATTGGTAGGAGAAGACGGTGCCACCCACCAGGGCGTGTTAGACCTCGCCGCGATGAGAAGCATCCCCAACACTGTGATCGCCGCGCCGAAAGATGAGAAGGAATTGAAAGACCTGCTGTACAAAGGTTTGGAGATAAAAGACGGCCCTTATATAATAAGGTATCCCAGAGGGCTCGGAGAAGGAACACATTGGAAAGACCTCGAACCGTCCCAAATCAGTATCGGAAAGGGCGAGAAGCTTCTTGACGGATCTAAGGTCGCCGTGCTGGCTCTTGGTCCGTCGGTCAACAAGGCTTTGGAGGCCGCCGGACGAATCAAAGAAGATACCGGAATTTGCCCCACAGTCTACAATGTGCGGTTCCTAAAGCCGTTCGACAAAGAAATCTTGGACGGATTGTCAGCCTTCAAAGCCATCATCACCATTGAGGACGGTGCCCTGATGGGCGGCTTGTTCAGCGAGGTCAGTGAATATGTCTCCTCGCATGGATTGAAGTCAATTGTCAAAGGCCTTGGTGTCCCGGACAAATTCATCTCCCAGGCTCCCGTGAGGGAACAGAGAGAACTGTGTGGGCTTGACGCCGATAGTATCTATTCTTCTATTCTCGAACTGCTTAAAAATAATTGAAAAAGTTTTGGAGAATCGGATTTAATGCCTATCTTTGCAATCCCTTTGTCAAAGGGGGTCTTTGAAATAACGCCGAAATAGCTCAGTTGGCCAGAGCACGTGATTTGTAATCTCGGGGTCGTGGGTTCGAATCCCTCTTTCGGCTCTAGCCTTAACGAACTGTTTCAGAGAAACTTGGGGGGATCGCATAGCGGCAATTGCGGCGGACTGTA